>JBFHEL010000009.1:0-30170 GCA_041584155.1 Saccharicrinis sp. | reverse complement strand
CCAATATTTATACAAACCAAAATCATTAAGTCCATTCATATGGAAACCGCAAGAGAAAGGACAATACCCCTATTGGCAACAGGTATGTTTTACATTCTAGGCTATTTCTTTCTTAAAAAATTTCAACTCCCTTCTTTTATTCCCCTATTCATATTGGGTACTTTAGTAACAGTCATTCTCTCTATGTGCATTTCTTTCTTCTGGAAAATTAGTATTCATATGATTGGTATTGGCGGAGTACTTGGGGCATTACTGGGAATTACACTAAAGTATGGTGTTAACACCAGCTATTTACTATTAATCGTAATTTTCGTGGCCGGATTACTCGGTAGCTGTCGTTTACAATTAAATGCACATACACCACTTCAAATATATAGTGGCTTTCTGCTGGGCACCACTGTCATTTGCGCTGTGGTTCTATTATAATCATCGTTTACCGTCTCTATGCCTTTAAAAAAAAGCGTCCATGCATATGCGAACAACTTATTTTATTTATTTTTAAAATCGTGCAACTAAAACACCTGGTCATACGTAATGATTTCAACTTTACCAGTTCTTGATTCATCAAATTAAACTAACATTTATCTAAAAAAACCATATGCAACTGGTATCACTAGTATTATTCATGTTTTTCGTTGCTCTATTGAGCCTGTTACCTTTTCCGATAATCTATAAATTAGCTGATTTTACCAGCTGGGTATTAAGAAGACTTTTTAGCTATCGAAAACAAGTCATTGAAGATAATCTAAAAATGATATTTCCTGACTTAACAACATGGCAGATTAAACAGCTCACAAAAAAAATATACCGCAATCTTGCTGATAATCTGGTTGAAAGCGTTAAGTCTTTTTCGATGCGTAAAGCCACCTTAATAAAGCGATACAAAATTGTAAACCCGGAACTACTAATCCCCTACTATAACAAAAAGCAAAGCATTATTGGTGTAACCGGTCATTATGGTAATTGGGAATGGGGCAGCATAGCAGCCAGCCTTCAATCGCCATACAAATTTGCTGCTTTCTACAAGCCGATACGTAATAAATACCTGGATAAGTTTATAAAAAAAAGCCGATCAAAATGCGGAACTGAACTTATATCTATCTATCAAACCTCTGAGGCTTTTGAGAACAGAAAAAATCAGGCTACCATGTTTTTGATGGCTGCGGATCAAAGTCCTTCAGGTAAACAGCTGAAACACGCATTTTGGATTAACTTTCTGGGTAAAGAAACGGCATTCCTACATGGCGTTGAAAAGCATGCTCGCAACAATAACTACCCCGTAATATACACCGACATACAGCGCATCAAAAGAGGTTATTACGAAGTAACCCTATCTGTAATATGTGATCAGCCAAACGATTTGACTGAAGGAGAAATTACACAACGATATGCCCAGAAATTAGAGACAATAATTCGCAACAAACCAGAAAACTGGCTTTGGTCACACAAAAGATGGAAACATCAAAAGAAATAGAACAACATTATGCATAATTTACACATAGCTCATATGCTTCGCCATAGAGCTCATATTTATAAAAATAAAGAAGTATTCAGATTTAAGGTTGGCGACAACTATAAATCCATGTCATGGAATACCTTTATCCATCAATCTGAAATCATATCCAAATACCTGATATCAATAAACATAGGTTGCAATGATAATGTTGGAATATTTAGCAATAACATGCCTCAATGGACCATTAGTGATTTGGGCATACTGTCTATTCGTTCAACTGTAGTACCCATATTTCCTACCAATACAAAAAGTCAACTTGAGTATGTGATCAACGAAACGGCTATGCGGGTTCTTTTTGTTGGAGACAATGTGCAGCTTAAACAAGCCTATAAATTACTTAAGCAAGCTAATCCTCTTGAAAAGATCATCACTTTTCACCCTCACAACATCAATGATAAAAACGTTATTTTCTTCAACGATATCTTATCACGCACCTTTAACGACGACATCGAGTTAAAATTAAACATTCAGCTGGAAACAGCCTCCAAAGACGATTTGGCCAGTATTATTTATACTTCAGGAACATCAGGAGAACCGAAAGGAGTAATGCTTACGCATTATAATTTTTTACGCTCGTTTGAAAACACCAGCCATAGCGTTCCATTATACGAAAATGATATTTCTTTATGTTTTTTGCCCCTTAGTCATGTATTTGAGCGTTGTTGGTCCTTTCTAATTTTATATAACGGAGGTATCAATGTATACAACGAAAACCCTAAGGAAATATTGGATACAATGCGCATAGTAAAACCTACGGTTATGTGCACGGTTCCACGACTATTTGAGAAGGTATATGCCGGAATTGAAGACAATGTAAGTAAATGGTCCCCTAAGAAGCAAAAGTTGTTTAATTGGGCCAAAAAAACAGGATTACGATATATTGAATATAAAAAAGACGGAAAATCAGCTCCTTTATTTTTAGCTTTGCAACAAAGAATAGCCAAACACCTTGTTTACAACAAAATAAGATCAATATTTGGTGGTAAGATCAGAATTATTCCTTGCTCAGGATCTTCCATTAGTGGAGAACTGAAAAGGTTTTTTCATGCCATGGATATTTTTCTGCTATACGGCTATGGAGCAACCGAAACAACAGCTACTGTCTCATGCATGCATGAGCATAAATATGATTTTGAAAATACAGGCCAATTGGTATCAGGAATAGAAGCAAAGATATCTGAAGAGAATATGATATTAATTAAAGGAGATACTATTTTTAAAGGCTATTACAAAAAACCTGAACAAACAGCTGAAGTATTAAAAAATGGCTGGTACTATACAGGCGATGAAGGTTGTTTGTTCGAAGATGGCACTTTACTTATGAGAGATCGTCTTAAAGACATCATGAAAACCTCAACAGGTAAAATGGTCTCTCCTCAAAAAATTGAATTAATCCTCTCTCAATCGCCATTAATAGAGCAAATATGCGTTATTGGTGATAATCGAAAATACCTTTCAGCCTTAATTGTTCCTTCATACACTATGGTTGCCGAAAAACTTAAACATGCCAGATTGCAATTGATAAACAAACAAGATTTTGCTAATAGCAAACAGGTGAATGCGCTTGTTTTAGAGAACATCAATGAATTACAAAAGGATCTGCCTGTATACGAAAAAGTGGTTAAAATAGCGATTCTTCCAGAACCCTTTTCTATTGACAATTCGTTACTTACCAACTCGCTTAAAGTAAGAAGAAAAGAAATTAACAAGGTCTATGCAAAAGAGATAAGTCAATTATATTCATAAAACACAGTAAAATTTTTAATAAATTCTTCATCTGATATATATTTTTTTTGCATTAAACCCAATACTGTTCTGCTTAATCCTTCTGCCAGCATTCGTATAAACAAATATTTTCAATTATATTTGAAAACTATGTTATCTGGTAAAGGTGTAGAAACTATATGCAAACAATAAAAAAGTGGAGCTTAAACAACCTCTCCCTACATACTATTCGTAAAAAATTAGATGATTTTGATGATGGTGATCTTTTAAAAAAAGCTTCAGAGCGGCTGGGTTTTGACATTGATTCTAAAGGAAACATTGTTTCCATACCCACTTATTTCTATCGAGTGAATGGTATAATTGGTGAAGAGGATGAATTTTACGATCGTATTTTTTCTTTAAACGAGAAATTAAGCCGACTTGGGAAATTATACCTTAAATTTGATCATGGCCTGAATAAAAAACTGGATAACGATACGATCAATACCATACAAAAAGAGTGGGCTATACTTGAAAAAAGAGGCCCTATAAATACCTCAAACATTATACGTGCCCTCGAAAAATGTGCTGCTATCAAGCGCTTCACAGACACAAAGCACAATTTGATAGTAACCAATGCCTTAACCCGTCTTTTTGATACATATTTTGAATTTCATAAAGGAAATGCACGCCCCCAGGAAGTAAAAAACATCCTCATTCATCTTGTCTTTTGGATAAATTTATACCTGGAACCAATTTTGCAGGCCTTTGATTTTGCAGGTACAACACCTAAAATACTCTATTATGGTACCATCAGTAAACGAGAGGCTTATTTTTTATATTTCTTTGGATTTATAGGAGGCGATGTAATCTACCTCAATTCTAATGCTAAATGTCCATTTACGGAGATTGACCCGGAAAATAAATTAAGCAGCCATACAACTGCAACGCGATTTTTGCCACTAAAACCGTTTCCCACCGAAAGGAAACACAACATAATCAAAACAGAAGCTTTTGTGGCTGGAGAGGAATTAAGAGAAACTCTGCATTCCGAGGACTCGATGTTTTACCGACCATGGCAACTGATTAACTATAAGATTCGTTCATTAACTCTTCGCAGTACTTACGAAGAAATTGCTATTCTGGCCCAGGAACAATCTATTATGCGTAACGGATGGGAAGTAGGACATGGTGAAGTAACTATACCCAACTTCTTTGCCAAAATATTAGGGGTACACGACGATATTAACAGATACTATCAGGAAATTAATGACTTAAGAAAACTACCAAAAACACAGTTTTTTGAATCCCTTCCTATTTGCAAACCTGTTACCCGACTCTTGAAATCTGAATACTATTCTGTAAGCAAAAGAGGAGTGATTGATATAGAGCATTTATTGAATGCCACCTTTTGGCCGTATAATCACCTGCAGATTCATGTGCAGAGACTTATTGCCAATTGCATTAACGATTTCTGTCAGCTAAAAGGAATTAAGCGACAAAGAAAATATGGTGTAGATGAACAAAAAATAGTGATTTTTACTACGATGTTATCTTTAGATAGTCAACTCTTACAATTAATTCAGATGTTTGATTACCCTCGCCAGATACCTAAATGTATCATCTATAATAATGAAACCAGCGGGGAATTAATATTTGAGGATAGTGTTTTAATTTACTTTTTTAGCAAAGTAGGGATGGATGTATTGGTTTATAATCCGGCCGGGCATAACGATATTGAAATTTACATCGACGAATCAGCCTATAATATTCATCATTTAAGTAATGTGGCATTTGATTTGCCTTTAAAAAGCATCTCAATTTTTGGCAAGTTTATAAAATAACCTGAATTCTGATTTTTTCAGAGTCTCAACATAGTAATAACCATTTATTTAATACAAATATGGAACCCGAAAAAGCAGTAATAGAGACCATTAAAGATAAAGACGGCGAGATTGTTATTGCCGAAAATCCCCAGCAAGAAATTGATAATGTAGTACAACGTATCCAGGCCGAACTGGCAAAATCGCCAGAGGTAGAAAAAATATCCCGCCAAATTGACATACGCGACCATGCTACCATACTTGAATATGGTGCCAAACCAGCTGCTGAGATTGCCAACTTCGCGGATAAAATATTAGCACAGGTAAAACGCAGCGATCTGGAAGATTCTGCTACCATGCTGAAGCAGTTGGCTAAACTAATGCAGACCTTCGATCCCAAAGACTTTGAGGAGGAAAAAGGCGGTATTTTTGGTAAGATGTTTAAGAATACCAAGAAAATGATTGAAAAAATACTGTCCAAATACCAAACCATTGGTGGTGAAATAGATATCATCTATCGTGAGATAAACAAATACAAAACCGGAATCAGTGGAACCAATAATGAATTAAACGGACTTTTCGAAACCAATTTTCATTACTATCAGGAGCTGGAAAAATATATTGCCGGAGGCAATCTCATATCAAAACACCTGAAAGAAGTTGAGTTACCAAAACTTCAGGAAAAGGCAGCTTCAGGTAATCAGTTGGATGTGATGAACCTGGAAACAATGAATAGCAGCATTGAACTCCTGGATCAAAGAATCTACGATTTAGAAATGGGTAAGGTAGTTGCCCTGCAAACGGCTCCCCAGATACGTATGATCCAGAAAGGAAATTACAAGCTGCTGGGTAAAATTCAAAGTGCCTTCGTCATAACCATACCAGTATTTAAAATTGGTTTGGTTCAGGCTATTGCCCTTAAAAAACAAAAAATTGTAGCCGACTCCATGGAAGCCCTGGACAAAGCAACAAATGAATTATTGCTAAAAAACGCCCAAAACACAGCTGCTCAAAGTGCACAGATTGCCAAATTATCTTCCGGCAGTGTTAAACTAGAAACCCTACAGGAAACCTGGCAAACAATTCTTCAGGGAATTGATGAAACTAAAGCCATTGAAGCAGAGAATAGAAAACAAAGAGAAGAAGGAACTCAAAAATTACATGAGTTACAAAATAATATCATGAACAAATTTAAACAACAATAAGCTATGGCAATTAATTTAACCAAAGGTCAAAAAGTTGATCTTACCAAAAAAGATCAAACCTACGATAAAATAAGAGTAGGATTAGGATGGGATCCTGTTGATCAAAAACAATCTGGTGGATTCTTTAAAAAACTATTCAGTGCTGAAGCTGCTGAAATAGATTGTGATGCTTCTGTAATTATGCTCAACAAAGGTGATAAATTTACCGATAAAAAAAACCTGATTTATTTCGGCAACCTGGAATCTTCATGTAAATCAGTAAAACACACCGGCGATAACCTTACTGGTGAAGGAGAAGGTGACGACGAAGTTATTCTTGTTTCCTTATCGAAGATACCTGAGCACATTGAGAAATTAGTATTCATCGTTAATATTTATGGTGCGGTTCAGCGCAAACAACATTTTGGTATGATTCAAAATGCCTTTATCCGAATCGTAGATATGGCTTCCAACAAAGAGCTTATACGATACAATCTGGAAAGTGAGTTTGACGGTAAAACCAGCTTGACAGTGGGTGAAATATACCGTCATAATGGAGAATGGAAATTCGGAGCAGTAGGTCAGGGAACCAACGACACTAGCTTAAGTTCAATAGTAAGTAAATATAAATAGGTAAATATTATGGCTGTTAATTTAACAAAAGGTCAAAAGATTGACCTAACAAAAACAAATGCCGGTCTTAAAAATATTGTTGTAGGACTGGGTTGGGATGTAAACAAATATGATGGTGACAGTGATTTCGATCTGGATGCCAGTGCTTTTATCCTGGGTGCTTCAGGAAAAGTTCGTAAGGATGACGATTTTATTTTCTTTAATAACCTCATAGGTGCCGGCGGCGCTGTTGAGCACACAGGAGATAATTTGACCGGTGAAGGTGAAGGTGACGATGAACAAATAAAAATTGACCTGAGTAAGGTACCAGGGGATGTAGAAAAAGTTAGCTTCGTAATCACCATTCATGAAGCTGCAGAAAGAAATCAAAACTTCGGCCAGGTAAGCAATGCCTTTGTTCGCATTGTAAACGAGGCAAACAACGAAGAATTAGTTCGTTACGATTTAGGCGAAGACTTTTCTATCGAGACAGCTCTTATCGTTGGTGAAATTTACAAACATAATGGTGAATGGAAATTCAGTGCCATTGGAGCTGGATATCAGGGTGGACTTTATGCCGTTTGTAAAGATTTTGGCGTTAGTGTATAATTGTACACCGACATTGAATTGTAATTTCCTTACTTTTCAAAAATATTTAGCATTACCTTAAAAAGCTGGTACATCACCAGCTTTTGTTTTTTGCCTAAAAAAAGATGCCCGCATTACACAAACTGTCTCAACATAGCATTAACCTAAAATTATTCAACACCCTGCGCATTACTCAAAATACAGGTAATAAAACTATCCAAAGGATTCTTCTCCTTAAAAAAACAGAAACATACTCAACCTAACCTAATAATTTACAATGCAGTATTAACTAAAGTAAAAGTACTAACAACACCAATTCATTAATATCCCCAATTTTCTTTATGATATAACAGATAGGCCTGGTTATCTATAGAAAAGACACTATTTTATGTCTTGCTTTTGGATTTAATTAAATATAATTGCACTATTTTGCAACAAATTAATATTTGGCAGATTAAGCTCACACATCTTGGCAATATGTGTTTTTATAGGTAACAACTCATTATGCGATATTTTGACTTTTTAGACAAAGAAAAAACGGAACAAATATTTTATATACCACCTGGCGACTTTGATAAGTACACCGAAAAAGATTTACTTGAAAATGCCTTAGGTGCTTTACTTTATTTTCCAGCAACCAAAGAAGGTTTAGTTAATTTTATTCAAACCAATGCCGATTTAAAATCTATTGTCTTTTGCTTAGAAGATGCCATTGGCGACAACATGGTTTGGCAAGCACAAAAAAGTCTTTTGCTTCAACTAAAAGAATTAAAAAATTTAGATTCCTCTTCAAAAATAAGATCTTTACCCTTGATGTTTATTCGGGTTCGATCCCCGGAACACCTCCATAAAATAGGTCAGGAGTTTACTGAAGTACTGGACTTACTCACCGGATTTATATTCCCTAAGTTCGACACCAGGGTGGCCGACTCTTACTTTCAGATCTTCAACCGTATTAAAAACCGCTGTGCAACTCCACTATATGCTTGTCCAATACTCGAAGGACCAGAAATTATTGAACGTGAAAACAGACTAGTGTCATTACAATACCTGAAGAATATTTTAGACAGCAATAAGGAATCTGTTCTAAACATAAGGCTTGGTGCGACAGACTTTTTGGGTCTGTACCGATTACGAAGACAAGTTAATTTTACTATCTATGATATATCCATCATGAAAGATTGTATTGGTGATATCGTGAATTTCTTTTGTCGTAAAGAATCACCTTATGTGGTTTCTGGAGGTGTATGGGAATTTTTCCCGGAAGCAGAATTACAGAAAAAGTTATCTCCTAAAGAATTATTGCAACATCCAACACAAAAAAAATTAGTAGAAGAAGTTCAATTAGATATGTTTAACGGCCTATGGGGGAAAACGGCCATTCACCCAAGCCAGCTATTCCCCATACAATCCAATTATATCATTTCGTTCGAAAATTATCAGGATGCACTGGATATTATATCTGATCATTGCTCGGTACATGGTGCAACCAATAGTAAATTTGCCAACAAAATGAATGAATATAAACCTCATCGTTATTGGGCCAATAAAATACTCACCCGTGCCAGAATATATGGAGTTTTTAATAAGAATGTAAATCATGAACACCTCTTTAATGACTAAGCAGATAGCTATACCAGGGTTCGGCTTTATCCATATCAATAGTTCAATAGCAAATACCGAAGACTACTTTTTGATGGCCGTAAGAAAAAACAACAAGAAAAGAAACTTCTTGTTTGTCAGCCAACTGCTTGGTAAACATATTCCAATTTTACCCCAGGTATTATTGAATGCCTGTGCCAAGTTAACCGAAAAATATGCCATAGATAAAAACCTGAAAAGTGATGAAAAAAACAGATGGCACTGTCATGAACAAACGCTGGTTATCGGTTTTGCTGAAACAGCAACAGCCATGGGACATGCTGTATTCGATGCTTTTGGTGACAACTGTAATTACGTGCATACCACCCGCAATAAGGTAAGGGATTTTGACTTTGCCTTTGAGTTTGAAGAAGAACATTGTCATGCGCCGGAACAACTTTTTTTCTTACAAAAAGAGACCTGGATAAAGGATGCCAAAGAAATTATTATAGTTGATGATGAAGTAACTACAGGTAATACCATCAAAAATATGATAGGCCAAATAGAACAACATTACCCCGGAAAGAGTTATTCTATTATTACTTTTTTAGATTGGAGAAATAACGACAACATTAATCTTTTTAAATCTTTCTCTGCACAACATAAGCTCGATATTCGTTTTTACTCTTTTATACAAGGAAATATTGAAGCCATTGAGGTAAAGAACAATGAGATTAAAGAAATTCAGCTAAAGAGTTCATCCGGCTATCAAGCCCAAAAACAAGGTTGGAATTTTCATTACTGCGGTATAAATCCCGACACAAAAACCTCGGCAGAGAACGGCATGTCAGGTGACCAGAAACAAAAAACACATGATGCCATTAAAGTAATAGCAAAAAAACTAATTCCTCACTTAAAGGGCAAGAAAAGAGCCATTTTAGGAACTGGTGAATTTATGTATATACCTTTAAAATGTGCTGATCATTTTCCCGATATAAACTATTTTAATGCAACAACCCGCAGTCCTGTAATAGCTAATAATGAGAAAGAATATGGAATTAAAACAGCCATCCATTTTACCTGCCCAATAGATCCCTCAAGAAACGAATATTTGTATAACTCGAACACCTTGGGGTGTGACGAGGTAGTTCTATTTATGGAAAAGACAGTACCTCAGGAAAATCTACATAGCTTATTACAGGAACTGGATAATAAAAACTATACATATAAACATGTTGTATTTATAAAAGGAGAAAAGCTTGCTTAATATGATAAAAGAACCCAATATACGTGGTAGTTATTTGGACGATGATGTTGTTTTTGTATTAAAAGACATTGGTAGTCTGGTCAAGGAACAACCCACCCTGTACCGTGAACAAGCCATACAAAAAGGCACACACTACTCAGAGATGTTACCTATTGAGTATGTACCTTCCAACGACTATATGCAGCTTTACGAATACTCGTTAAAGCAAAGTGCGCTTAAAATGGCCCGGCTGGCAGGAATAACTGCAGAGATAGCCTTAAAAATGAAAGGTAATGATTTAACTATTTTGTCGTTAGCTCGCGCTGGCACGCCTATTGGTGTTTTAATATACCGCTATTTAAAATTACGATATCATTTAAAAGTAAAGCATTATTCTATTTCCATTATCAGAGGCAAGGGTATTGATGAAAATGCATTACATTATATTTTAAAGCAGAATAAAGATACTTCACTCCTGTTTGTAGATGGATGGACAGGCAAAGGAGCCATTTCTAATGTTTTAAAAGAGGCCGTAAAGGCATTTAATTTAAAATATAAAACACAAATAGGAGATGAACTTGCCGTATTGGCCGACCCGGGATATTGTGCTGAAATAACAGCTACCCATGAAGATTTTTTGATCCCATCGGCCTGTTTAAATTCCACCATTTCTGGCTTAGTAAGTCGAACATTTCATCGCCGAGATATCATAGGGGAAAATGATTTTCATGGCGCACGTTTCTACCGAGATCTTTTAAAAGAAGACCGCTCTCTTGAGTATATTGAAACTATTTGCAAATATTTTCCGCAGAGTTACAAACAAATCGATGATGAAGTACAACAGAAACAAAAACTCATCGAAAAAAATCCTTCGTGGGAAGGTCTTAAGTCAACTAAACGAATTGCTCACCTTTATAATATTGAAGATATCAACCTGATCAAGCCTGGTATAGGAGAAACCACACGCGTGCTTTTAAGACGTATACCGTGGAAAATTTTAGTGCATCCTGAAAAATACCATTTACTGCATCATGTCCTACAGTTAGCTAAGGAAAAGAATGTACCAGTAGAAGAGTTTAGTGAGATGAGCTATTCGTGTTGTGGACTAATAAAACAATTGAACGTATGATATTTGCCAGCGACCTTGATCAAACACTCATCTATTCCATTAACTTTTTGGATAAATACTATCAAAATCCTGATGCAATAATCCAAAGTTCTCTTTCTTTAATAGAGTATTACAATGGCAAACCCTTATGTTATATTCATAATAATATAATTGACAAGCTAAAACAGCTTGACAATCAAGGCTGTTTTATACCTGTTACTACCCGTACTGAAGAACAATATAAACGAATTGAGTTTGGAAAATTTGGTATTCATCCCACCTATGCAATCACAAGCAATGGTGCAAAGGTGTTAAAAAATGGGAAAGTAGATAAAGAATGGGAAAATACCATACAGCTTAAGCTAGCCGATATCGCTTCTGAAAACAAACGAATAATCCAGCTGGTTCAGGATATTATTCCTCAACAGTGTATCAAAAAAATTCGTACCGCAGAAAATGTGTTTAGCTATATAGTACTACATCGAGAGTTATTCGATGAGCAATTATTACCCCTAATAGAGCAAAAATCAGGTCACGCCTGGCAGGTATCGTTACAAGGAACTAAGCTTTACTTAATGCCTTCTGCTGTTTCAAAATGGAATGCATTAAAATACATACTGCAACAAACAGGGCAAAGTAAGGTAATCGCTGCTGGAGATTCCTTACTGGATCTTCCTCTTCTAAAAAATGCACACCTTGGTATCATTCCTTCACATGGAGAAATTTTTAATCAAGCGCTGCAAGATCGTTTTTCTTTAAAAGTGGCAGAAGGAAAAGCTATTGAGGCCTCCATTGGGATTCTCAAACTAGTGTGATACAATTGACATTCCTTTCTTTGACTTAAACCAATACCTCCAGATATCACTACTTTTCACTAACAAAAAAAGGCGTCAGGAAAAATTCCTGAGCGCCATTTATACCGTACTTTCAAAGTAATATTATTCTACCAACCCGAAGTGATCGCATTGGCAATATCCTGCAAGGTTTCGTTAACGCCTCCCGGCTGATGCAAAAATTCAATAAAACCACCAGCTATTCGAGCTAAGATATCATCTCCTCCTGCCCCATTAGAAGCGGCCCCAATAGCATATAAAATAAAGAAAACATAAAGTACCACTAAATAAACTACATGTCGTTTCTTCAATTCTTTACTAAAATAATAAATGGCCATTGTTATCACCGTCACGGTAAGCAACATGATACGAATATCAATTAAAGTAGGACCCGCTTCCCTGAAGTCTATTTTTTGCCCCGTTACCAATAAAAATATGGCCAAGGGCAAGCCCATGCTTATGGTAATATCAAAAATATTAGACCCTAATACGTTTGACAGAGCATCATCGTGGTTTCCTTTTTTAGCATCTTTTAACGAGATAATAGTATCCGGAACACTGCTGGCAGCAGCAACTAATACCAACGCAATAAATAAAGGATTGATACCCAATGAATCCGCAATACCTTTACAGCCTTCAACCAATCCGGCACAGGCAGCAGCAATAATAGCCGTCGATCCAAATAATAGTATCCAACTTCTCAGCACTCTCCCCTTCGGGCTTTTAAACTGATATCGTTCGTACCATGTATCATGCTCATCACCAATTTCATCTTCTTCCTGATCTCCATTTTTCATGGATAACAAGGTGTAAGCCAGATAAACAAGATAAAATCCCGTAAACACCCATCCATGCCAATGCGTAATATAATTACTCGATAAAAGAACCAGTAAAATAAGCTCAGCTCCAATTAAAAATAAACCATCGCGTAAGACTACTTTTTTAGCAACATTAACACCTTTTACCCCTGCAATAGTTGCGATAACAACCCATATAACAACAATAGGAATAACAATACTATTAAAAATAGCCGAACCAGTATCTCCACCAATACTTGCAGCCAGATCCCTACCTAGGTTGGCATGACTGGCTAAAGCCAGAAAAAAAACGGTAGTTAGTAATTCGGGCATCGAAGATCCAATGGCATTTAGCGTGGCCCCTTTAACCCCGCCACTCATGTTTCTGCCCAGATAATCTGTAGCTGTTTCAAAGACATCACAAGCCTTTGCTATAACCATTGAACAAATAATCATTAAAATTAGTCCTCCATACCAGGTATGAAAAAAGAGGCTAAATATATCCATTTACAAAAAAATTAGTTATTAACAATTAAATTCTATTTTATTAAAACGGCCTAAATATAGGCTTTTTATATTTATGGGATCATTCTTCAAAGTTAAATAGTGATAACAAACCCTATGTCGCATGCTTTCTCTCAAGGTTAGCCGAATGACTAAAACACATAAATAATTTTATTCAACATCCCTTAATAATTAGGTAAATTAAATTATCAACATATAATTTTTACTATATTAGAAGTGCTAAAATTAGGCAGATTGTAGCGTTAGACATATTAGCAAACAGGTTATTTGAAACACCCATGTAAAAGACCTTCAACATAGGTACAATTGTAATTTTGGTCATTCCTACCCATCTCACAGACGGGCATATGCCAATAAAATAAAAGAATAAACAGATGGAATCAGCATAAAATTTCAAATAAAAACAAATTAAATCTACAATCATTATGGTTACACAGTTATTTTGGATCATTCCCGTCTCATCGCTTTTGGCGTTGATATTTGCCTGGTTTTTTTTCAAAAGCATGATGAAAAACTCAGAAGGAACAGACAAAATGAAAGAAATTGCCCAGTATGTTCGAGATGGAGCAATGGCTTATCTTTCACGTCAATATAAAGTGGTAGGGATCGTCTTTCTGGTTTTATTGGTTATCCTAACCATCCTGGCCTATATGGGTGTTCAAAACCCTTTTGTGCCTATCGCTTTTTTAACCGGAGGTTTCTTCTCCGGACTATGTGGTTATTTAGGAATGAAAACAGCTACCTATGCCTCAGCAAGAACTGCTCAGGGAGCATCTGAATCGTTAAATAAAGGACTGAAAGTAGCCTTTAGATCAGGTGCTGTAATGGGCTTGGTTGTAGTTGGCTTTGGTTTATTGGATATCTCAATTTGGTACATTATTTTAACAAAAATAGTTTACACAGCAGAGCATATGGCCAATGGCTTTTCCTTTTTAGGACTTGATTTTGTTCATAAAGGAATGGATGAATCTCAAAAACTAATAGAAATTACGGCCACCATGTTAACTTTTGGTATGGGAGCTTCCACGCAGGCTTTATTTGCACGTGTTGGAGGGGGTATTTATACCAAAGCAGCCGATGTTGGCGCTGACCTTGTGGGAAAAGTGGAAGCAGGAATCCCAGAGGATGACCCCCGTAATCCGGCTACTATTGCCGATAATGTTGGTGATAACGTTGGTGATGTGGCAGGTATGGGAGCCGACCTTTACGAGTCGTATTGTGGTTCTATTTTAGCAACAGCAGCCTTAGGAGCAGCCTTATCAGTAAATAGCGGTGATGACATGTCGGCTAAGGTGATTGCACCTATGTTAGTGGCAGCAATAGGCATTATACTCTCTATTGTAGGTATATTTATGGTTCAAACCAAAGAAGATGCCAACGCCAAAAGCCTATTGAACTCACTTTTAATAGGTACAGGTGGAAGTTCGTTGTTAATATTAATCGCCATAGCAGGTATGGCTGCAATGAACTGGATTACCTGGGGAATATTTGGTGCTGTAGTTTCTGGTTTAATAGCCGGTGTTATTATTGGTCAGGGTACAGAATATTACACCTCCGATGGTTACAAACCAACTCAGGGCATCTCAAAGCAGGCTCAGCAAGGTCCTGCCACCACTATTATTGATGGTATTGCTGTGGGAATGTATTCAACCTGGATTCCGGTAATCACCATTGTGGCAGGTATAATAGGCGCCTTTGGTTTCTCAGGAGGTTTTGACAACTTCGCAGAAGGCGTTTACGGCATAGGCTTTGCGGCAGTAGGTATGCTTTCTACTTTAGGCATCACACTAGCCACTGATGCCTTTGGCCCTATTGCCGATAATGCTGGTGGTAATGCCGAAATGTCAAACCTACCTAAAGAAGTTCGCGAAAGAACAGATGCCTTAGATATGTTAGGTAACACTACCGCAGCTACCGGAAAAGGATTCGCCATTGGTTCTGCAGCTTTAACCGCTATGGCACTTATGGCAGCTTACATGGAAGAGATCAAGATCTGGCTAAAACGCGGTTTGGTAGATGGAGAAGTTATTGTCCAAAACTCTATACAATTTGTACTGGACTCTTCTACACAGGTGGCCGAAGGAACAAAAGCGGTACTTATTTCAAACGCATCCTTAAAAGACTTCTCTACATTTTATGATCTTAATATATTCAACCCTCTACTTATGGGTGGTTTATTTTTAGGAGGGATGATGGCCTTTGTTTTCTGTGCCATGACTATGAAAGCGGTTGGACGTGCTGCAGGATCAATGGTAGATGAGGTTCGCCGTCAGTTTAAAGAAATACCCGGAATACTTGAAGGAACAGCCACGCCTGAGTATGCTAAATGTGTAGCTATTTCTACCCGAGGTGCGCAGCGCGAAATGCTATTACCGTCGTTACTCGCTATCATTGTGCCCATTGCAGTAGGTATTGTATTTGGTGTGGCAGGCGTTGTTGGCCTGCTGATGGGAGGCTTAACAACAGGATTTACCTTAGCCATCTTTCTTAATAATTCAGGAGGAGCATGGGATAATGCAAAAAAATATATTGAAAAAGGAAATTATGGTGGAAAAGGAAGTGATGCCCATAAAGCAGGTGTAGTTGGTGATACCGTGGGTGATCCATTTAAGGATACCTCAGGCCCTTCATTAAATATCCTGATTAAATTAATGACTATGGTTAGTGTGGTTATGAGTGGGTTAACAGTTGCTTTTGCCATATTTTAAATATCCTAATGTAAAGAATTGATAAAGTAAGAACCAGAACTCAATGTTTTGATAAATTTCAACCCTGACTGTCTATAGTCAGGGTTTTTTTATGCTTAAAAAAGTAAATTTTAAACCCATACCCTCGTCAAAGCAGCGCATTCTTTTTAAACAGCATTATTGATTAGTCAAATTTCTATCGTATATTGCATCCCTTAAAAACAATTTCTATTCCTTTCCGTAATAAAATTTTTACAGGATAATACATTTAGGATAAAACACTAATCTTTCGTTGAAAGTTTTACCTTTCACTACTAGCATCTTATAAAGGTTACATTTTGTTCTACACCAATTATTGGAATAAGATTTGTTATATAGAGACTCAAAACATAAAATTTAATGTGAATGAAAAAATTTATTAACTTAACACATACGGCCATATTTATTTGCCTTGCATTGTGTGTTTTTGCCTCCTGTCAGGATGAGGATTACATATCTGACAATATAGATAATTCATCAAGTGAAGATATCAGCACTAACTCAAATGCTGTTGAAGGAATTGTCAGAATAAAACTAGAAGAAGCTCAGGCCTCTAGTTTATCCGTATCCTTAAAATCAGGATCTTTAAGTACCAGTATTAGTAATATTGACAGTGTTTTGTCATCAATAGGTGCCACCAGTTTTAAACGTACTTTCCCTTACGCCGGTAAATTTGAGGCCCGTACTGTAAAAGCAGGACTTCACCTATGGTACGATGTTAAATATGATACTTCTGTGGTTGATCTCTCCAGTGCATTAAGCGAGTTTAAAGAATTAAGCGAAATCGATATCACTGAACCCATCAGAACGATAAAAAAACTAAGCGTTGGAGAACCTGTTGCTTTTAGCGGAACACTAAAAAGCACATCAGCAACAAGCGATTACATGTTCAACGACTCATATTTATACCTACAATGGCATTATTACAATGATGGATCGGTAACAGATGCTGTTGCTGGTGCAGACATTAATTTATTTGACGCCTGGCTTAAGCAAACAGGAAGTTCTGATGTTATCGTATCTATTGTAGATGGAGGGTTGGATACAGACCATGATGACCTGGCTGACAACATGTGGATTAACGAAACAGAATACAACGGAACTGCAGGTGTAGACGACGACAATAACGGATATATAGATGATATTTATGGCTATAATTTTGTTTCTGAGTCAGGCACTATTGTTAATCATGACCATGGATCTCATGTAGGAGGAACAATTGGCGCCGTAAATAACAACTCAACAGGATTATGTGGTATTGCAGGAGGTGATGGCACAACACCTGGTGTGCAATTAATGTCGTGCCAGGTATTCCAGGAAGATGAGAATGGCGATGATGAAAGTGCTGATGATTTTGCTGCAGCCATAAAATATGGAGCAGACAATGGAGCTGTTATAAGCCAGAACAGCTGGGGTTATGATGGTGCTACCTATTTACCATTAGCCATGCAGGATGCCATCGATTATTTTATTGAATATGCCGGATACGATGAAGATGGTAACCAAACAGGCCCAATGGCTGGAGGTATTGTGATTTTTGCTGCCGGCAACGATGAGTCTTCAACCAATGCTTACCCGGCAATGTATGATGCAGTTATTGCAGTAGCAGCCTGTAATCCCGATTATACTATGTCGTACTATTCAAACTACGGTAGCTGGGTAGACATTACTGCTCCCGGTGGCTCTGTTGAATATAATGGAAGCTATGATTCTGACTGTATGATTGCCAGTACAGCCGCAGAGAATGACTATTTATATATGATTGGTACCTCTATGGCTTGTCCTCACGTAAGTGGTGTGGCTGCTCTGATTCTTTCGGAATTTGGAGGCGATGGTTTTACTCCTGCTGATTTAAAAGAAAAACTTTATCAGGGAGCTATAGACTTAGATGATTACAACCCTGATTACCAAGGATCATTAGGCGTAGGGCTAGTCAATGCAGCAGGCGCTTTAGGCGAATATGGCATCGCACCTGAAGCAGTAAGTAATCTGGAAGCTTCTGTATCATCTAATAACGCCACATTAACATGGACAGTTACTTCCGATGAGGATGATATAAAAGCCAGTGTTTACACAATATATTATTCCACTTCTTCTTTTACTCAGGATGATATTGATGCAGGATCTACTTCAATTGAAAGCACCTCCATTTATCTTGGAAGTCAGTACAATGTAGCCGATACAATTACCACAACATTAAGTAATCTTCTGTTTGAATCGACCTACTATATTGCCGTAGCAGGATCCGATTATGCAGGCACAACTGCTGATATTTCCTCAATAGTTACAGGTACAACGGGTGCAAACTCAGCTCCTGTAATCACAAGTGAGGACGGAGATTCCTTTGAGTTAGAATCATGGGAAACACTAACAGTAGACTTAACCATCATCGAACCGGATGACGAAAGCTACACCTGGGAATTAAGTGATGAGTCAGGAAATATTGAAGCAACCGAATACGATGACTATGTTAGACTTTCTATCAATGCATTGGATTATACTGATGCTGATTACGCCGACAATTATGATGTAACCCTAACAGTAACCGATAACTCAGGACTAAGCAGTGCTTATGCCATCTCGTATATCATACAAGAAAATAATGCTCCGGTAGCATCTGAGGATACCATTTACTATTACATTGGTGATACCAGCAACAGTACATCCATCGACCTATCCGCATACATCAGCGATGAAGACGGAGAAGATCTGGATTATGATTTAAGCTATGATATTGATATGGTATCTACCTATACCAATGACGATAACCTGATTATCAAATCAAACTCGTACGGCCTGACAACCATTAACATTACAGCCACTGATGCCAGAGGAGAGGAATGTGAAATGACAATGATTGTTATGATGCGTGATAACGATAGCGAGATAGATGTGTATCCCAACCCGGTAACAGATACTGTTAATTTTAGAATGGGTGATGATGTTGATGGAGACCTGATTGTTAAAGTATACAACAGTAACGGCGTATTGGTTGAGGAAAACACAACAAGTATCTCCACCTATTCTCCTGCCAGCATGGATCTCTCTGATTTGGCCAGCGGAGAATACGAGTTAAGAATGACTTACGATAACACAGAAATGGAAACAAACATTGTTAAATTATGATGACTAAAAAAATAATAACATCACTCATGGCACTTTTTATTTGTGTCAATATATTTTCTCAGGCTGGTTCTTTCATCTCTATACCTTTAGATACCCGATCGGTTTCTATGGGAAATACCTATGTGGCTGGAGCACACAGTAACGCCATTTACACCAACCTTGCTGCAAGCAGTTTAAGTAATAAAAAACTGGAATTAGGCTTTACTTACAGACCCTGGATTCAGGATATATCTGATGACTATAGCATTACAGGCTTTTCTGCCTTATTTGCTCTTAACAACAAGCATCACATTGCCCTGGGAAACAGAAACTATTCACTGCCATCGTATTCAATCACCGATGACAATGGTAATTTATCAGAAGAATACGAACCTAAAGAATATACCATTGATTTGGGTTATGCCTATAACCTTTCTGAAAAAACGGCTTTATCTGTTTCATTTCACTATATCGATGCTGATTATGGAGAGAGTTCTACTGCAAATACTTTTGGTGTGGATCTGGGATTTAAAAGTTCGTATAAAAACGTAGAATTCGGTGCCATGGTTCGCAATCTGGGATCGGAGCTTGAGTTTGAAAACAGCACAAGTGAATTACCTTTGACACTAACTGCGGGAGTTGCCTATACCAAATCACTATTGGACAAGCATCATTTAGCAGCCAATATTGATTTAGCCAATGTATCATACAATGACGAATCAGGAATGACTGCAGGAGTAGGTGTAGAATACAGTTATAAAACATATCTGGCCTTAAGAACCGGTTATTATTATGCCGATGAAGCCATAGGATTAGAGACCTTTTCATTAGGCTGTGGTGTTAAATTGGCAGGTGTTTCCATTGACTTTGCCTGGTTAAATTCTGACAATGCTTTGAATAACAACTATAGCCTATCTTGTTCATGGGCTTTATTTAAAAACAAGATCCCTGTAGTAGATGAAGAAACATACTAGCTTTCAATAAGCCTGAAAATCAAAAGGGGCAGAATTTATCTATGATAAGTTCTGCCCCTTTTGATTTAAATATGATCTATTCCTTTTTAGGAGGAGACATACGGTTACGGACCTTAACTGCCACAAAAAACATAACCGGCGACATAACCAGAGTCAGCACCGTAGAGGTAGTTAATCCAAATATAACCGTCCAGGCCATAGGTGACCAGAAATCTGCATTGTCACCTCCAAAATAAATATTAGGATTTAAATCGGTAAACAATCCAAAAAAATCAAAATTAAAGCCGATAGCCAATGGAATGAGCCCCAGCACAGTAGTAATAGCTGTTAAAAGGACCGGACGCAATCTGGTTTTCCCACCTTGAATAATACATTCCAATTCATCTTCCATACTCAGTCTATCCTCAAGTTCCAACCCCTTTTGTTGCTTTTTTTCTTTACGTAAAATATCAATATAATCAATGAGCACAATACCATTATTTACCACAATACCTGCCAGCGAAACGATACCTACACCTGTCATCAATATCACAAAATCCATCCTAAAAGTACCTAATCCCATAAATACACCTATGGTGCTCAATAGCACCGTACCCAGAATAATCAATGGTTTAACGGCCGAATTAAACTGCGTAATCAATATCATTGCGATTAAAGCGACAGCTAACATCAAGGCTCCCACCAAAAAATCTGAGGTTTCCTGCTGACTTTCCTGTTCTCCTGTCATCTTCCATTTATAACCCAAAGGCATTTCGTAATTGGACAGAATATTTTTTATCCTAGCATTAATTGCATTGGCATTATAACCCTCATTCACATTCGAATAGACAGTGATCACACGCTTATTATCAATTCGGCTTATTTTTTCATAGGTGGAAGAATATTTATAATCGGCTACTGAAGAAATTGGAATATAATAAGGCTCACCTTCATGCTCAATCCTTAATTTCAAATTCAGTAGCTGACTGGTTTTATTCCTGTATTTCTCATCCAGCCTAACCATAATATCATACTCATCTTCCTTCTCTTTGTATTTATCAACATTACTTCCATACACGGCAGTTCTGATAGTACCTGCTACCATTTGAGTACTTAAACCAAAACGACGGACTTTTTCACGATCTATCTGCAAAAGCATTTCCGGTTTATTCGGGTTTAAATCCATTTGCAGTTCTTCAATACCGGCGATCTTATCTTCGTTAATCACTCTAATAACATCCTGTGTCGCAGCAATCAACCTTTCAAAATCATCGCCTGACACCTCAATATTTATCGGCTTCCCTACCGGAGGTCCATTGGCTTCTTTCTCAATAAATATGTTTGCACCCAAAAATCCCTCAACTGATTTTGTAAGCTCTTTCATAATGGCAGTAGTACTAATCCCTTCCCTATCCTCGTACTCCACAAAGGTAATGGAGGTAAGCGATTTATTTGGGGATCGGTCGCTCTCGAACATACCTCCTTTTCCCACACCAACAGTTACACCTACCGATTTTATGATATGTTTATACTTATCTAAAGTTTCATACAGTTTATCCTCCACTTTTAGGGTAATTGAATCCGTAACCTGTAAATCAGTTCCCAAAGGCAACTCTGTAGTTACATAAATAGTCTGAGGTTCATTTATGGGGAAAAAAATCACGTTAGAATTCCTCATCCCAAAAAACACCAGTGAAAAGAAGAATAACAAAAATGATAAAACCAACAGTGTGACGGATGTTTTTTTACCCAGTGCTTTTCTCAATGTTGCTTCATACATCTGCTCCATCAGTGGAATACCCCTGCCCTGAAACCAGACAGCAAATGGCTTGATAATAAATATATTCAACAGGGTAATAAGCAAGGGTAGCAAGAATATATTTCCCCATAAAACAGCACCTGAAATATAAAATACTACGGCTAATATGGCCATTACACCCACCACCCAAAAAATTCTTTTATGGTCTTTTTTCAGATGAATATTTTCTATTTTCATAAACCGTGCAGCGAACACCGGGTTTAATATCAATGCCACAAAAAGGGACGATGATAATACAATGATCAGTGTAATAGGCATATAACTCATAAAATCACCTACAATACCCGGCCATAATAATAAGGGCAAAAAAGCAGCCAGCGTGGTTGCTGTAGATGAGATAATAGGTATAGCTATTTCACTAACGCCTTTCTTAACGGCATCAATCTTTCGCATACCTTCCTCATGCAAGCGGTATACGTTTTCAACCACCACTATAGCATTATCCACAAGCATACCCAGTGCCAACAATAATCCAAATAAGATCATGGTATTAATGGTATAACCAAACTGATCCAGTAACCAAAAAGAAATAAACATAGACATTGGAATGGCCAGTCCTGAAAATATAGCATTACGAATACCCATAAAAATATAGAGAACCAGCATAACCAGCAGCATTCCCATAATTATACTATTCTCAAGATTACTGATTTGACTTTTAATATTCTTCGATTGGTCATCAGTAATTACGATATTCAAATCCTGGGGTAAGGATCTTGCTGCTTGTTTTTCTTCAATGATACTAAATATCTGATCTGTAGCCTCCAATAAGTTTTCACCGCTACGCTTCACTATAGATAATGTAACCACTGGTTTTCTGTCGAGAAGTGCAATAGAGCTCTTTTCCTCGAAACCATCAACCACTTCAGCCACATCTTTAATATACCTGATATGCCCATCCTTGGCACTGACAATGGTATTACGTATTTCATCCATTGAATTGTAATCAGCCTGTGTAGTAATTGACCTACGCGTACCATCCACCTTTATTTCTCCGGCACCAATATTCACATTCTCGGTCATCAAAGCCTGTTCTACATCATAAAAGGTCAGGTCCATCGATTCCAAACGAAAAGGATCCACATTAATTTGTATTTCCCTTTCATCCACACCAATAATATCAGCTTCTCTCACCGAACTCAGAGCTTCGAATTCGTCCTGCAGATCCTCAGCAAACTTTTTCAGCTCATATACGGAATAATCGCCTGAGAGATTAATTTTCAGAATAGGAAACTCACTAAAATCAATGTCATCAACCACCGGATCTTCCAATAAATCATCAGGTAATTCAGTTTTTGACTTATCTACCTGATCCTTTACATCCTGAAGTGCTTGTTTTACTTCTACATCGGTTCGGAACTCCACTATAATCAAACTATAATCCTGAAATGATGCCGAAGACATTTTCTTAACCCCGTTTAAACCCTTAAGTTCCTTTTCAATAGGTCGGGTAATCAGGTTTTCCATATCCGCAGGGCTATTACCGGGATGCACTGTACGAACCATAATATAAGGAACAACCACTTCCGGAAACAATTCTCGTTCCATATCCTGATACGACATAAGCCCAGCAATCAGAAGAAAAGCGGTTAAAATATATATGGTATTTGAATTTTTTAAAGCAGCAAAAGTGGGTTTAAACTTACGAAAACCTTGATATTCAGCTGCTACTTCTGTTTCTTTCGCCATAAGAATACTTACTAAGAATTAACAATTGAAATTTCTGTTCCGTTTACAATCTGGTCGTACCCTTGGGTAATGATAGCATCCCCGGCATTTAAGCCTTCAGAAATAATGGTACGGTTGTCTGAATTAAAAATTGATTTTACATACTGTTTACGTGCATAGGTTTTCCCATCTCTCTCTTCAGAGACAAAAACAAATTCACCTTCAAAATCCTGTTTCACCAGAATAGAAGGAACAATTAAAAGATTATCTGCCGAGAACACCTTCATTTTCACCACAGCAATTAAATTTGGAAGTATTTCATGAGCACGATTATCCAGATTTATACGTACTCTGAATGTACGCGATATATCATTAATAACAGTAGAGGAGCGAAAAACCTGAGTCTTTACAGTTTTATCAATAGCCGGAAAATATACAAAAGTTGAATCCTCGTTTTTTACTTTTCCCAGAAAACGTTCTCCTACCTCGCAATTAACATAGATAGTATTGATATTCACTACCTGCGCAAAGGGCAAACCAGGTCCTGCAATCTCTCCCGTTTTTTGAAAAATCTCATCTACAATGCCGCTGATTTGAGACTTAACAGTAGTCATAGCTAATTGAGCTTCCAAGGCATTTAACTTTTGCTGAAGCGATTCTTTATTTGATTTGGCCTGCAAATATTCTATCTCTGAACCAATATGCTGATCCCATAGTATTTGACGACGCCTAAAAGTTGTATCTGCTAACTCCAGATTAACTTTCACTTCTTGTATCTGACTCTCAATGGCATCTGTATTTAAATAAGCCAATAACTGACCTTTACTCACCCGGTCACCTTCAGATACAACTATACGGGTTATTTTTCCTGCTCCCTCGGGACTTACCACTGTATTCTGATCGGCTTTTACCTTACCTGTAACTTCAATATAGTGATGGTAAGATTCGGGAACCATTATTTTAGTAGTAACATTAACCGCACTAACTGATACCCCCTGCTCCTTTTCTATTTCTGCTTCCAGATCTGAGATAGTTTTTTTCAGCTCAGTAAGTGATTGCTTATACTCAGCCAATTGAGCTATCTTGTCATCCTCCTTTTGGGTTGTACAAGACCCAACAAGTAAGGACAAAAAAATAAATATGAATATATTTTTTATTATTCCCATGGTATAATAATATTATTAGTTGTAAATAAATTAAAGATTCGCAGAGGCCTTTTGCCAGACAATAAAACTTTTAAAATAATCCATTGAAGCTCCACGAAACAAAATAACTGCTTCAATCATACTTCGTTGGTTTTGCGACAAATCGAGGCTATTGAGCAAACCATTCTTAAACTTAAGCAAGGACCTATCATAAATCCGCTGGGCAATATCCCGGCTTTCTTTAGCATTATCATATAGCTCTTTAGCATTTGTCAGATTGGCTCTTGCCACCAATAATTCACGCTTTAAATCTTGCTCTATCCAATTTCGTTTAAGCTCTAGTTTTTCCAATTCAAGTTTCTTTTGATTGAGTTGAGCAGTACGTTGTCCACTGGAAAACAATGGTACAGATAAGGCCAATCCTAAAATAGAGCCCTCAGTCAGTGATAAATCAGTCATGGTTTGACCATAATAGGTATAATCATAAGTTAAATAAGCACTTAGCTTAGGCATGGCCTGGGCTCGTTGATTTTTGATATCCAAATCCTGCAAGTCGATATTTACCGATGCCAACCGGTAATCAATATGAGAATAAACATCATTTGAAACCTCTGGAGACAGAGGAATACTTAACAACAACTCATCTATGGAACTCGAAATTTTTAATGGCCTATCAATATCATACCCCATGGTAAATTTTAAAACAGCCATAGTCACATCCAGCTGTCGTTTTGCTTCCAAATATAATCTACGTGAATCGTTTACCATCAGTTTAATCTGATCCACATCAGTATCTTCTCTAAAACCACTTTTATATAAAGCTTTGGTTTCCAGCAATGTTTTTCTATTGATATCGAGACTGGCCTGAAAATCGTGAATATTTTGCTGAGCTACCAAGGTTAAGAAATAAGCTTCAGCAACAGCTTGCTTTAGTTCTATTTCTGTTTTCTCCTTTGTCTCTTCAGAAAATTTCACATATACTTTGCTTGCCTTTAAACCCACTAAATAAGAACCATCAAAAAGCAACTGATCCAACCTACCCCCAAGTGTATTAGAATATTTTGTCCCAAAAACAGTACGTATAATCGTGTCCCCAAACTGTATCTGATTTTCCGCCAACATTAAATTATGACTATGAGAACCACTTACCGAGATCTGAGGCAAACCAATAGCCAGTGTTTCATTTACCTTTTTTTTGGCAATATCGATGTCTCTGCCGGCATTGACACTCTGATAACCAAACTCCGTAGCATAGGCCATAGCCTGACTTAAAGTAAGATTTAATGTATCAGATTGCGCATAGCTTAAAGCAGAAATACACATAAAAGCCAGGGTAATCAGAAACTTCACTTTAGTTGTCATATAATTAATATTTAAAATGATAATTAAAGGTTAATCTATTCAATAAAACAATCCTGACAAACGCTTAGTAAACCCAGCATTCACGTTATACCATTTTGATAATAAAGTGAGCACTTTGTATTATGCCAATGGATTAATGACAGCGTTATTGCGAAGCATATAAAGCTCGGGTCATTAACCAATCGGTATAATTCATTCGGTTGTCTATATTTTCATACTTCTCAGGACGCTAACTACCGCTACAAATCTCTTTCACAACAAATTTACATCATTATTTAATATAGCCATTTTTTTAAAAACATAAATTTCAGCCCAAAGGATCTATATCTATAATAACAAATGGGAAAAAATGTTTAAGTGGCTTATCAAAATCCTTATATAATTTGTTTATAATTACTTTTAATTATAAAATACAGTTATATAAACACTTATATTTATCCCGGATAATGTATCAAACACAAAGCGAAATACGCTTATAACCGTTAGTAAATATAAGCTCTTAAAAATTACTTAATCCTAATACTTTGTAATAATTAATCAAGACGCTTTTCATTAGCATCTCTGTTTTCTTACAAAAGAATTCAGGTTAAAAGTGAAATAAAACACATAAAAAACAGTTTATACACCTAAGCACCACATTATTATTAAAGCATGATTAGAATAAAAGCATCCATCACATTCATCAGTATACTACTATTATTTGGGACAGCAGATAATGCACATGCTCAATTTTGGAAAAAACGCAATAAAGGCACCAGTAGACGAGAAATACGAAAACGACAGGAACAGGCCAACAAAAAAAGCGATTACAATAAATTTAACGAATTAATCCCTATGGGAAGTAGTATCTCCACAGCCCGCACTGATTACTTATGGAGTTACGAAACAGCCAACACTATACCAGTGGGGTCTGCAGACCTGAGTTTAGGCACCCCCTCTCGTATTTCAATCAAAAAGGGAAGTGAATTTGGAACCTCAATTGCCTCCTTACCTTTTATACCCATGATCTATTATAAAAAAAGGTGGCTAAATGATAAATTACTTATTGCTACACGTCATCAGGCCTACTCATACTCACCTGGCTTGTATATTTTAAGAAATATGAATAACTATGACGGGATAGAGGAAGAATATGAAATACCGGATGTAATAGCTGTTAAAAACGAGCTAATTATAAGTAAACCCTTTTTAAAAGAATTAAAATGCGGAAATATAAAACAACCCTACATCATCATTAGCGCTGCATTGGCTTATGATTACGGATATGCTATTAAATCAACCGAGTTGGAGGTCATAGATCACAAATTTGCACGCACACGCAGTGGAGTTATTCTTGGATCAGGTGGTTTTACTACAGTACGTCTTCAAGGTGATTTTTATCTGAATCAGAATTTATTTCTAACCATTGCTGCCCGCGGATTATTTGCCCGCAACACCTACGGAAATTCATTGGAACATAACGCCATGCTTCGTTATAAATTTGCACCCAAATTTACTCTATCTGCAGGATACTGGATGAATTTTGGCCAGGGAGATGGTTCTTTCATTTTACCTCTGGTAGATATTTCCTATCATCTGGGTAATAATGGTTCACGCGACAAGGGACTTTTTAAATAAAGATGCTAAAATATTCTCGACCTGAAGATTAAAGAGTAATCGCAAACAATACTGCAATAAGCACTGCTATCTGAAGCAGCAAAAAACGGTTGGGAACATCTATTTGTTTTACAGCATGAAGGAATGTTAAGATTGACTTTTTCATAGAGAACAATTGAAAGATGACATTTATTAGACTCTAATAATTTGAAAAAGTTGCATTTAAGGCTTAGAAAAATCAAACTATTTTTAATCCTATCTATTAACTATGGCTTTTAGGCGGCTAAAAATCATTAATTCTTTTTTTTGTCTTAATAAATCCTTTTATTTGTGTATAAAATTACTGTAAGTGAGAACAATGAATCACATATTACCTCTTCTTATACTTGAAAACAACCTTACAGAGGCTGTTTCCAACAATCATACTTTACATACTGAAGTTATGATGTGTCGCATGATGATGACATATTAGTGTCGCGGCGCATTGTAGTAGAACATATCCAAAACTTATGATGCGCCAGGCATCATAGGAAGGCAATATTTATATACAATCAGCACATAATTGTATATCGGCTCACAAGGTTATTTTCAATCAATTAAGTCTATTTTTTCATCTTAAAACACCATTTACTATGTCAGATTTAAAATTTGAAACTTTACAATTGCACGCAGGTCATCAGGTTGATAAAGAAACCAACTCAAGAGCAGTACCTATTTATCAAACGTCCTCTTATTTATTTAATGATTCAGCACATGCGGCTAATTTATTTGGTTTAAAGGAATTTGGTAATATCTATACCCGAATTCAAAACCCCACTACCGACGTTTTTGAAAAACGTATAGCGGCGCTTGAAGGAGGAACAGCTGCAGTAGCGGTATCTTCCGGACAGGCAGCTCAGTTTATTGCCTTAAATAACATTTTAAATGCAGGCGATAATTTTGTCTCTACTTCATACCTTTACGGAGGTACATATATTCAATTTAAAGTACAGTTTAAACGTCTTGGCATTAATGTTAAATTTGTTGAAGGAGATGACCCTGCTGACTTTGAATCAAAAATAGATGAAAAAACCAAGGCTATTTATGTAGAAACCATTGGCAACCCCCGTTTCAATATTCCCGACTTTGAAAAGCTAGCAGAGATAGCTAAACGCAACAATATTCCTTTAGTAGTGGACAATACTTTTGGTGCAGGAGGTTATCTTTTTCAACCACTCAAACATGGAGCCAATATTGTTGTTGAATCGGCAACCAAATGGATTGGTGGTCATGGTACATCTATTGGGGGAGTGATTGTGGATGGAGGTAATTTCAACTGGAACAACGGCAAGTTCCCTTCCTTAACAGAACCCAGCGAGGGCTATCATGGTTTAAAATTCTGGGATGTATTTGGAGAAGGAAGTCCATTCGGAAATATCGCCTTTGCCATTCGTTGTAGGGTTGAAGGATTACGTGATTTTGGACCTGCATTAAGTCCTTTCAACTCATTTTTATTACTCCAGGGATTAGAAACGCTATCGTTACGAGTAGAAAGAACAGTTGAAAATGCACAGAAGGCAGCCCAGTGGCTCGAAAGCTTAGACGATGTTGAATATGTTAACTATCCAGGACTAAAAAGCTCGCCCTATCACGACCTTGCCAATAAGTATCTGAAACGTGGTTTTGGAGGCGTTCTTACTTTTAAAATAAAAGGTGGCAACGATAGAGCCGATAAATTTATCAATAACCTGCAATTGATCAGTCATCTGGCCAATGTAGGTGATGCTAAAACATTAATCATTCACCCAAGTACAACCACTCACGAACAGCTGTCATTAGAAGAACAAAAAGCATCAGGAGTAGAGCCGGGTTTATTGCGTTTATCGTTGGGAATAGAGCATATTGATGACATTATCAATGACCTGAAAGCAGGATTCAAAAATTCATAGCTTAATCTATTACCCCGATAAAATACAAACTTGAACAAAAGAATGAAGAAAGAATTAAAAATTGGCTTGGCAGGATTTGGTGTTGTTGGTCAGGGCTTATATGATGTTTTACAAAAAAGCCCTGCTCTCAATGCTGAAATAATAAAAATATGCGTAAAAAATAAAAAACAAAGAAGCTTACCTGAGGAAATGTTTTGCTATGTGCCGGACGAAATAATAAATAATCCGGCAATAAACCTGGTGGTCGAGTTAATTTCTGATGCCGACCAGGCATATAGCATTGTAACTGAATCCTTAAAAAAAGGCAAAAACGTTGTTTCGGCCAACAAAAAGATGATTGCTGAGCATTTG
>JBFHEL010000008.1:0-30527 GCA_041584155.1 Saccharicrinis sp. | reverse complement strand
GCCACATTTTTTGACCTGAGCATATATCTTTGCATTTCTAAGGCTGCCAAAACCACCTCAACAGGATTAGTGCTATTTTTTTTAGGCAAGCCTCCTGCACACATATAGGCATCTCCTATTGTTTTTATCTTTTCAATCTTAAGCCTCCCAACCACTTCATCAAAATAAATAAAAAAACGATCCAACTCATCAATAAGAGTTTCCGGATTCAGATGCTCAACTATCTTTGTAAAGCCTTGTATGTCGGCAAATAAAACGGTAGCCTTTTCGTATTTAACGGTAACTTTATTCGACAACTTCCGGGCTTCTGACAATTCATCTTTTAAACCAGGGGTAAGATATTTATTTAACAAGGGGGCAATAGAATCTTTATGCCAATCATTTACTTTCCTTTTAATGGAAGGTAATATCCCATACTTAAGCAGAAAAAAAGAAAGAATAACTAAAAAAAATAAAAGAACACTGGAAGTGATATACCTATTATAAGCAGATTTTACAATAAAGGGAATTTCCTCATAATCATCCTCACTTGAAATACAAAATATATAATTACCGGGTGGTAAATTATAATAATTGGCACTGTTTTTATAAGTCCATTCAGACCATTGTTTATCCAGGCCTTTGAGAATGTATTTAAATCGCTGTTTTTCTGATAATGCAGATGAATAAAAATCAAATTCAATTTCCTCATGATTATTCATAACAATAGAACCAGAATCTGTTTTCTGAAAATTATATAAAGTATCCGTTCCTAATATTATTTTTTGAACTATAGAGCCATAATTACCACTCTTATCACCAATTCCTCCTGCCATCAATACAGCATCAAAAAACAGTAATAAGCTAAATATCAACAACTTTAAGGCACACAAGCCAAACCTCCTTCTACTCACCTAAATTTGTTTTAATCATTCTTATTGAATTTATATCAAAAGTAGTATATTTATTTCGCAAAATGAACCGATGTCATTTAATTAAATTTTATGGAAAATTCTGAAAGTACAATACTCGTACCTTATGATTTTACAGAAATAGCGATGCACGCTATTGAGCATGCTATTGTTTTATCAAAAGGAAAAAACACAAGCATTACACTACTGCATGTCGTTAAAAAAGAGGAAGAAATTGAATCTGCTATTCAAAACCTTTCTGAAGAAACTGATAAAATCTACAAGAAGCATGGAATAAAACCCATAGGGCTTGTTAAGGAAGGAACTATTTTTAAAACAATTAATGAGGTAGGTGAAGAATTAAATGCCATTATTATAATTATGGCTACACATGGTATTAAAGGAATACAAAAACTGACAGGCAGCTGGGCATTGAAAGTCATTGTAGGTTCAAAAATACCTTATCTGGTAGTACAGGATATACCATCAAATAATGACATTAAAAAAATTGTTTTCCCTGTTGATTTTAGGACAGAAAACAAGGAAAAATTACACTGGGCTCTATTTATCTCAAAATTTCTTAATACAAAAATATTCTTATTTAGTGCCTCTTCAAAAGATGGCTCTTTAGAACCCAGAACTAAAGCAAATCTGGTATTTTGTAAGAACTTTTTAAACGAAAAAGGGATAGATTATGAACTTTCTTTATCAGAAGGAACAGCTTCTTTTGCGCAAGAAACCATCTCCTTTGCTAAAGAAATTAATGCCGATTCTATTCTGATTATGACTACCCGTGATATTGCCTTTCATGATTATATATTAGGAGCCAATGAGCAACAAATCATTGCTAACGACTCTAAAGTTCCTGTAATGGTGATTAATCCACGTACTGACCTTATGAAATATGGTTATGGAGGCTTTGGTTGATACCTCTTATTTTATCTAATACATGAACAACGACTTTAGGTCGTTGTTTTTTTTTATACCATAATACTTTTTAAAAACACACTCGTTTATCTTATAATTACTGATCTATGGAACTATTGTTTGCCACAAACAACCTGCACAAATTAGCCGAACTTAAAAAAATAACAGGTAAAAACATTCACTTAAAAAGTTTAGCAGACATAAAATGCGAAGAAGAGATACCCGAAACAGGAAATACATTAGAGGCCAACGCTTCGCAAAAATCATTCTATATTTTCAACAAATACAATATCAATTGCTTTTCCGATGATACCGGTCTTGAGATAGAGGCCTTAAATAATGAACCCGGAGTTTACAGTGCACGTTATGCCGGAGAGGATAAAGATGCCGTAAAGAATATGCAAAAAGTTCTTAAAAAAATGAAAGGCATTTCAAACAGAAAGGCCCGGTTCAGAACGGTAATCTCGTTAATCATAGACAAAAAAGAATATCTGTTTGAAGGTATTGTAAACGGAAAAATAGAAGAATCACCCAGTGGCATGAAAGGCTTTGGTTACGACCCTATATTTACACCTGATGGTTACACCTGTACTTTTGCAGAGATGGAATTAAGCGAAAAAAATAAAATAAGTCATAGAGCCAGGGCTGTTCAGAAACTGGTAGACTTTTTATCGAGCGGAAATTTTCAATCCTATTGATATCTCTATTGTTGTTGTATATTTGTACATATATTGCATCTTCAATTTATAAAAAACCATCATGAATAAATTTATTATATTATCATTTTTACTATTCATAGCCCATTTCGGTTTCTCTCAATCCGCCATCGGCAGCTGGCAGGAATACCTTAGCTATTCAAATGTGCATAGCGTAGAAAAAATTGACAATATAATATATGCCGCTTCCGACATAGGCATTTTCACCTATGACACAGAAGAATATATCATGCAAAAATTCACCAAACTAAATAGTCTGAGTGATATAGATATTACTACGATGGCTGCTATTCCCAATACCAACAAACTATTCATTGGCTACTCCGATGGGAACATCGATATCTTTGAGGATGGAGAAGTTGAAAACATCCCTGATTTGGAAATGAAAACGCTCAGTTACAGTAAACAAATCAATCACATCGATTTTTTCAATGATCTTGCCTACTGCTCAACTGATTTTGGAATATTGGTGGTAGATTACTTCAACCTGGAAATTGAAGACTTTTACTATATTGGTGATGAAGCTTCCGATGTGGTCATTAATCAAATTGCTCACACTACAGACTCTATTTTTGTAGCTACTGAATCGGGTTTACGCAAGGCCAGTATCAACAGCACATCTCTGGCATTCTACGAAACATGGAAATATGTTGGAGACGACAAAAGTAATTATGCTGGAGTAATTGAAATAAACAACCATATTATTGTAGCGAAAGAAAATAGCTCCTCGTATGATATATACAGCTATGAGGATGGACAGTGGAGCAGTATCACTTCTTCAGATAATTTTAGTGCCTTAAAAGCTTTTGATGATAACTTTGCCATTATCAGCAGCGATCAAACAGATATTTATTATAACAACCTCATCTTAGACCAAAGCATTACATCATACGATATCGAGACCATATCATTAACTCCGGATATGAAAACCGCTCTTGTAGATGATGATGATAATATATGGATAGGAGATCAGGATAACGGTTTAATACAAATAGCCTATGACGGAGACACTCAATTATTACCCGACGGCCCATACTCCAACAAATGCTTTAAGCTCCTAGCTACCGGAAGTAGCCTATGGTCAGTTGCCGGCGATTTTGAGCATACCTCACCTACCGATGCTATATTATCGATATATCGCGACAATGAATGGAAATATATCACAAGCTATAACGAATCTAAAATTTCAGACATTGACAACTTTTGCGATATAGTAGTAGATCCTAACGACGATACACACGCCTATATTGCCAGTTGCAACGATGGGATAGTTGAAATACTTAATGATACTGTTGCCTATACCTACAATGATACAAACAGTGGCCTGCAAGAGATTTACATTTGGGAGCTTGTTGCAGGAATAGTGATGGATGAGGAGGGTAATTTATTTGCCAACAACCAGGAAGTCAGCTACCCAATTGTTGTAAAACCCGTTGGGGTTACCGATGATGTAGATGAATGGTACCAGTATGACTATATGCCTTACGATGATGCAGGCGAACAATGCTGGTTAAGAGAAATGATTTATACAAGCTGGGGTGACATATGGGCCATATCTGGTTATGATCCTCATGGTTTATTTGTATTTGACATTAACGGAACCATTGATGACGCCAGTGACGATTCCTATCGCTCACCAGAAAACCCCAGAGGAACAGAGCTTGATGATTCCCGGAACACAAGCTTTAGTATGTGGGATGAAGATGGCGTGGAAATATCTTCAAATCCACAATGTATTGTTGAGGATAAAAATGGTTATATCTGGGTTGGTACAAATCAGGGTTTATATGTATACTATCAACCCCAGTATGTATTTGATGTGGATGAACCAACGGCCTCTCAAATATTAGTTCCTCGTAACGACGGAAGCGGATTGGCTGATTACCTGTTAGAAGACGCCTCCATCAATGCCATTGCTGTTGATGGTGCTAATAGAAAATGGATTGGAACGGATACAGAAGGGGCTTATCTGGTTTCATCGGATGGCACCTATACCGTTGAGACCTTTAATACAGATAATAGCTCCCTTATCTCGGATCAAATTATTAGCATCTCCATTGACCCTGAAACAGGAGAGGTATTTTTTGGCACTGATTTAGGTATCGTATCTTATATGGGAAGTGCAATAGAAGGTAAAGAAGACTATTCCGAGGCATATGCCTATCCTAACCCTGTTAAGCCCAATTACGAAGGCGTAATTACTGTTACTGGCCTTATGGAAGACTCCAACGTAAGAATAACTGATATTAGTGGCAAAATAGTATATGAAGCAAACTCAACAGGAGGACAAATTGTGTGGAGTGGTAAAAATTTCGATAACAAGAAAGTAAGTAGCGGAGTTTATCTGGTATTTGCCACCAATGAAGACGGCTCTGTATCAATGGTTACTAAAATTATGATTATCAGATAACATAGGTATTGATTTTTATTTTACATTTAAGCCTTTTACCTTTGTTGTCGTAAACTTAAACTTCTCACTATTCATGCTTAAACGTATCATTACCATCGTCGTTTGTATTGCTTTAGCGACAGCTCTAATTGTAACTTACTTATATCTATACAATTTTAAAAACTATAAAAACAACTCTGCGATAAAAGCTGTTCCAACAGATGTTTCATTTATAATGCAGATAGAAGATCCTCAGGAGTTTACCAATATCATAAAGTATAAAATCGACTACAATAATGATTTGCTGAACTTTCCATGGTACCATAAATTTCATCAGTCTATTAGCATCTTGGATAGTACTGTCCTATACAACAAGAATATAATCCAGCAGCTCAAAAACAAATCTCTCACCATTTCATTTCATAGAGAAGGACAAAACAAACTCTCTCCTATGTATCTTTTTCAGTTAAACAATAAGGCAGAGGAAAATGAAATCATCTCCTTTATTGAAAATGAAAGCACTGAACTCTTCCATATCACTAAAAGAAAATACAATACAAATACAATTTATACTGTCAAAGACAAAACATATGGCTTTCAATTATATGCAGCCTTCAGCAATGGCATCCTAATCTTCAGTCAATCATCCTTATTGGTTGAAAATTCACTTCGCCATTTGAATTCTGAATTCTCCCTGCTTTCCGATCAAACCTTTAGTAAGATGTACAAAACAGCGGGTAATAGCTGCGATGTTAACTTATTTGTTAATTTTCATAATCTTCCCGAAGCCATAAAACCCTTATTTAACAGCAGTGCAAATGAAAAACTACAATTACTATCAAAATTTGGTCTTTGGGGTGAATTTGACCTGAACCTGAATAACAAAAACATTAATATTAATGGCTTTATTTATCCTTCCCCAAAGAACAATAACTTAAGCATGTTATTTGCCGGAATGAACTCCTCTTCTTCAGATATTATAGAAACAATTCCTTCGAACACATCATTGTTTATGAGTTTCCATATTGACAACGGAGAAAAGCTAAGACAAAATTTCAAGAAATACCTTACTAAAAATCAATTAATAGAGGAATACAATTCTACACTTAACAAATCATTATCGGGGTTCTCCATAGAGGAATATGAAAAAATTGTTTTTGATATTATTGATGAAGAATTTGCCTTAGTATATACCCAAACCCATGTAACCAAACCACAGGAAGGCAAGTATCTGATTATACAAACAAACAGCAAGTCGAAATCTCTACAAGCTCTGGCGAGCTTAAATAATAGTAAAAAATACGAACCTATAGATCGGTATCAATTAGATGATAAAACAAGTTACCCAATTTATAAGAGTGAGAATCTAAATGTTTTTAGTTACATATTTGACCAAATCATCCCTCAACCTCCCATCAGCTACTTTTCATTTATTGATAATTATCTGGTATTTTCAAATACAATAAGCTCATTAAAGTCTATCATTTATTCCAACGAACTCAAAAAAACATTAAAAAACAGCAAGTATTTTCAACAGTTCACAGAAAATTTCTCTTACCGCGAGAATTTCTTTTTGTATTGTGACATCTCCCAATCAGGTGCCCTATTTAGTAATCTAACGGATTTTGACTTATTCAATCCTTCCAAAGAACAAAAAGAGGCCCTATCACATTTTTATGGTATTGGTATACAAGCCACCAACGCTAACGATCTGCTATATTCCAACATCTCTGTTGCTTACTTACCCGTGAGAGAAAAAGAACCCCGCACTATATGGCAAAGCGGGCTCGACAGCACCTTATTCACTAAACCTGCGATAGTGAAAAACCATAACAATAATGAAAAAGAAATTCTTACACAGGACAAATCAAATATACTTTACCTCATTGCCAACAATGGTAAAATTTTATGGCGAAAAAGATTAAACTCACCTATTTTAAGCGAGATATTTCAAATTGATTATTACCGAAATAATAAGCTTCAGTATTTATTTAACACTAAAGACCGGATTTACCTGCTCGATCGCAATGGCAATAATGTAGAGAAATACCCCATAACACTGGCCAATGAAGCCACTAATGGACTAGCACTTTTTGACTATGATAACAACAGGAACTACAGAATATTTGTAGCTGAAACAGACAAAAGAACCTACGCTTTTGATAAGACAGGTAAAATAATAAAAGGATGGAAAGCTCAGGTGTCAGAAGGAATTATTACCAAACCAATACAATATTTCAGAATCAAAAACAAAGACTATATTGTTTATTCCGATGATAAAAGGAACTATATTTTAAACAGAAGAGGGGAAGAGAGAGTTACTGTTAAAACTAATTTTATAAGCAATACAAACAGTATGTTTTACCAATTCGACAACAGCTTAATCACAACTGATAAAAACGGTAACGCCCGAATAATCAATCTGGAAGATGGCAATGTAAAACAATTATCCTTAATCAATAAGGAAGAATCTCATTACTTTACATTGGAAAACATTAACAAACAATCAGGGGAGGAGCTTATTGTTGTCACAAAAGAGGCCATTAACGTATTTTCTTCTTTGGGTAAAAAACTTTTTAAAACAAAGATAGATGGCAACATCCTACCCGTAGCAGATATCTATCAATTCTCCTCTACCGACAAGAAAATAGGGGTTTATGATCAGGACAACAATAAAATATACCTGATAAATAACGATGGAAGCATCTATAAAGACTTCCCGCTAAAAGGTCAATCGAGGTTCAGCATTGGGTTTTTAAATACCAATAATAGCCACTTTAATTTAATTGTGGGAGGCGACAACAATTTCTTATATAATTATCGCGTAGAATAATATATTATGGATAAAATTAAATTTGGTGTACTTGGCGTTTCAAATCACCTGTTAAAACGCATTATATTACCACTGCAACAAACACAATACAGCAGTATTTATGGCATCGCATCGCGGGATAAAACAAAAGCCCAAAGCTTTGCAAAAGAATTTGGTATTGAGAAATGTTTTGACTCATATGAGACATTATTAGCTGATAAGAATATCAATGCGGTATACATTCCCTTACCCAACCATATGCATAAAGAATGGGTTATAAAGGCTGCCCGCGCAGGAAAACATGTATTATGTGAGAAACCATTAACCTTAAATGCCTCCGAAGCAAAGGAAATCCTTAAAGTAGAACAGGAAACGGGAGTTAATATCATGGAAGCATTTATGTACCCGTTTCATCCGCAGTGGGAACACACTCTTAATATAATCAGAACCAACCAAATTGGTAAAATACAGTATATACACACTTCGTTTTCCTATAACAATCCGGCTTCAGGAAATATCAGAAACATCAAAGAATACGGGGGAGGTGGACTTATGGATATTGGATGTTATGCCATCTCGGCTTCGCGATTTCTATTTCAACAAGAGCCTGAACGTGTTATCTCGCTGTGCAAAAGTCACCCTACATTTCATACTGACGTATTAAGTTCGGCAATGTTAGACTTTAATGGAGCCCATGCCACCTTCACAGTATCAACACTTAGCCATGCCAACCAGTCAGTAGAAATAGTGGGTACAGGCGGGAAGATAAACATTCATATTCCCTTTAACACTTATGTAGATACGAAAGCAACAATAACCGTGTCCACTCCTCAAGGAGATAGAGATATTGAATTTGAAGCCTGCGATCAATATGGACTTATGTTTGACACTTTTTCGAAAGCAATTCTTCAGCAGGAAAAATCACCCCATTCAATAAGCAACACTATCAACAATATGAAAGTGATAGATGCGATTTTTAAGTCGAATACAACACAAATGTGGGAAAAGATATAAGCAACAGCAACACCCAAAAACAAAAAAAGCGTTGCTATAATAAATAGCAACGCTCTATATTATAAATCCTATAATACTTACAAAGCATTAATTTCTGCTTCTGAATATTGTTTTACCAACGACATTACAGCCTTAGCACATCCTTCAGCACCTCCTTTAAAGGAGAATACGAGGCTATATACTTTACTTTTACGACAAAGAAACTGAGGAGCTTCGATAATTTTACCTCCTTCAAAATTACTTACTAACATTCTGTCCCCGTCATATAATTGTAAAATTACCTTTTCAGGATTACTACTTCCATTAACTGTATTAAATTTATACAAGCTATTGCTACGTAAAATAACACTAAATTTTATATACCCTGTTTTGGTATCTTTATTTTCCTGATTCAGGTTAATGGTATAATCTTTTATATATTGTGCATCCCCCATTTCTTTTAAGGCAGCCTTCAGTAACTCTTCACCACATTGTGCTGAACCTGAAAACGAAAATACCGACAGAAATAAAATGGATAAAACTAAAATTTTCTTCATGTGATTAAATTTTATTAAAAATAAAACTGTAAACAAAGATAATTGATTAATTCAAAATATCTATGATACAATAAAATCTCTTAAACTTTCAATTTCCTTAATAATATTCTCTACTTGCTCAGGTGTAATATCCACATGGCTAATTTCATCCTGAACAATGATTATGGCACCATCCTTTTCAATACGTTTAGGCTCTCCAAATTCGATAGTAATTTTCACATCAGCATAAGCTTGTTTTAGCTGCTCCATGCGTTTCACCAATTCATCAAAGCTTTCGTCTTTATTATAATTATTGAGGATAATTAAGAGAATATCGATAATATCTTTTTGTTCTCCAATACGGTTAATCAATTCAGCATCCTTAGTTTCTTTAATAACATTACTTGTTATATATAATCCTTCAACCCAGGCACCAGTAACAATTAATGAACTGATATGATTTCTGTTTTGCTCTCTCAGATACGAATCCATTTTATTAAAGCTATTGACAGAAGTCTCTCTCAAGGAATCAAGATTATTACTGTTTGTAGCCATTTCCTTTAAGGCATTAAAATCAAAGAACTGACCTACTTTAATACCTTCCGCCAACTCTTTAATACCTAACAAATAAGATACAACTATTGTATTTTTATCAAAGGTATTGATGTAACCTAAATCGGCACTGAAAGCTCCCAGATTTAAAGCTCTTTTAAAACTTGTATTATAATCCTTAATTTTTTCTGGTTTATTTAATACTTTCTGAGAAAATTCAACTCCTGATTTCTTAATCAACTCAGCCATCTCAACCGGAGAAGAAATATTTTGAATAACATCACCCATAATTTCTTCTGACAACTCCAAAGGAGCATCAGAGTTTAGAGTATCATCTGAAATAGAAAAATCATCACTCTCTGATTTTTTATTATCTGAATTACCTCCACAGGCAGAAAACAAAAGTATTCCACCAAATATAGCCATTGTGTAAAATAGTTTCTTTAACATGATAATTTTTTTAAAATTTTCAAAACGTTTAGGTTATACTTAAAACCGTGTAAAAGGTTACTTTTTAAGGTATTTTAATTCTCCAAAGGTATTAAACATTTTACGTAACAAATCAAAATACAACACCACATACATCAATATAGTGAATATCCAAACCATAACTATATTAAACCACAGTGTTTCATAATAATGTCCTGCAAAATGCTTTTGAGGTGCAAAGAAATGCGTTCTGAACGACAAAAAACCTTCGGGCTCTGGCATTTTATAAATCGGATCTACATTCTGTATCAGACTTTTTCCATCACGTAAAATTTTATTTTTTTCAAAAATCTTTTGAACTACATCTGATATACTTTCATTCTGATAGATATCCTTAAAATCATTAAAGCCATCATTTCCATACTGGGCTATCGCTTTATTCGTCATCCTATCAATTAAAGCAGAAGCCTTGGCAAAGCGGGAGGAATAATAGGCATTTAATTGATCAAAATAATCTTTCAGAGCAGTATAAACGGCCGCATCAAACTTACCTTCCTCCAGTTGATCAACCTGTTTAAACAAAATATCTTTCACCCGTTTATTCTCCTTACTCACTTCATTTTTCAAGAGTGCCAGGTTATTTATAAATTGATCTTTATCATCCTCAGTCTTATCGCCGTTGACATACTCCAAACACTCATCCAGTATCTCTTCTAATTCGGGCAAATAATAAACTACCTTAAAGTCAGTACTGCTTTCTTCCAATTCAGCATCGAAAAAAACACGTTCTACCTTATTATTTTTATACTGTTCTACAATTAAACCTTCATAGATCCAACGCGAAGGCATAAACTCTGCCAAAAGAGGCACCTTATCTGCACTTGATATATCTCTGTTTAACTTATCAAAGGTAAACATTGCTCCTCCTAATACCATTTGAGGTATCATAACCAATGGGATAAGGATATAAATGGTAACAATAGAGTTAAATGAGGCCGATAAAATCAAGCCAAGAATATTTGCAAAGGCCGAAACCGAAAACAGGGCTAACCAAAAGTCGAAATACATATCTTTTATCCCCAGCACCGTATTCGCCACTCCTACAAACAAGCCCATCTGTATAGCTGATATAGTAAATAATATCAGCACCTTTGACATCAGATAACTGGATCGCGATAAATTTAGAAAAGCTTCGCGTTTTAATATTTTGGCATCTTTAAATATTTCTTCCGCACTTACGATCAATCCAAAAAACAAGGCCACCACAATACCCATAAAAATATAGGGAGGTATATTCTCATTATCTCTGAATATGTACACATTAGAATCCGGATCTACTATATAGCGAATAAGAAAAGCCAATATGAGACCCAGCGCAGGTGCCTCAAGAATATTTAATAAAATGTATTGTTTATTAGAGATTTTGGAAAAGAAATCTCTGAGTGTATATATAGAAAACTGTTTAATCCAAGAAGGAATATTAAGTGTCCTGGGAGGAGCAGTTACTGCATCCTTTATCTCAGGTATTTTAATATTGTTTTTATAATGTTCATTCCATTCCGGAGGGCTGGTTTTTCGCTTGTTGGTGTAATTACCATATTCATCTATGACATTAGCATCTATAATATTAAATACCATTTCAGGATTCAGATTACCACATTGCGGACATTCTCCCTGCTCACTATTTATTTGTGCATCCAGTCGTTTAAAATAAATCAACGATTCACTAGGGTTACCATAATACACCGGGTATCCTCCTGTATCGAGAATAAACATCTTATCAAACATCTTATAAATGTCGGACGATGGCTGGTGAATCACTACAAAAATCAATTTTCCTTTAAGCGTTAGTTCCCTTAGCAGGTTCATTACATTCTCCGAATCGCGTGAGGATAAACCTGAAGTCGGTTCATCTACAAACAATATAGAGGGTTCACGAATCAACTCCAGCGCAATATTTAGCCTTTTACGCTGACCCCCGCTAATCATTTTATTCAGAGGGGATCCCACTTTGAGGTTTCGGCGCTCAAATAAGCCCAATCGCTGAAGTGTATCGTTTACTAACTCGGTAATCTCCTGTTCCCCTTTATCTTTAAAACAAAGTTTTGCGTTATAATAAAGGTTATCAAACACAGTAAGTTCTTCTATCAAAAGGTCATCCTGAGGTATCAAACCAATAACTCCCTCAATATTTTCCTTGTCTGTATGCAGGTTAATCCCATTGATCCTAACTTCTCCGGAACTTGGTTTTTCTGTACCCGATAAAACATTTAACAAGGTAGTTTTACCAGCTCCACTGGCCCCCATAATACCTATTAACCTGCCATGTTCTTCAGCAAGATTCACATCGCGTAAGCCAATACCGCCATTTTTAAACTGAAAACCTAAATTTTCAACAACATATGAAATTTTAGGTGTAGTACCATCAGTCATAAAATGACCAACTACATCGGTATAATAAATAGGTGCTCTGGCAGGTAATTTTAAGAAACTACCCTTAGGAAAAAGATATATTCGTCGTTTACTTAATAACAAGCCATTTAAGAAAATATCCTGATCACCAGTATACCTCAGAAAATAAAGATCGGCACTTTTTATTCTTAGAATCAGAATATTACCATCGAGTTTCTGTACTTGTATATGTTCCCTTTTCTCTCCGCTATTTTCATAAGCGTTGATGGTCAGTAGATTTTCAAAATCAAGATTATTTAGGTCATCATTAACAACAAAGGTCTCAATATTTTTCTTTTCTATTTCAGAAAACTTGAAGACATCTGCCGCTGTATTAATAATGGCCATACGCTGATCGGTAAACTGTCTGTCGGCATTCACCAATTCGTACAGACGCACCAACACCACAACTTTTTGCTCCTTATTAAGCTGCTTATTAATTTTTTTACAGATTCCGATAATTCTAACAGAATCTTTCATTGAGGTTAGCTGAACTTTCCCTGCAGGTTTTTCTCTGTTCTTCTTAGTATCGGCAGAGTGTTTTTGAAATAAAGCAAAATATTCATCAACAGCTTCACTGGTAAGTTGCTGTTGTAAAAAGTTTTTAACAAATTCTATTTCGCTTTCCTGAACACCTTCATCTTGTTTGGCAATTAAACCAAACAACTGCATCAGGGCTTTTAATATTTCTTCACTCATAATTTAACTTTTGCAATAAATTAGGCCTTCCTGAAAGAAGGGAGAAAACAACTCCGGGTTTACAAAATAGCAATTTAATTCAACAAAACAATTATTAATCTCTAATCATTCATCCTTGTTATATAGCTAAAAATAAATTAATCTGTATATGCTTCGTAATCAAAAGGTATTTCAACAATGTCAGCATACTCTTCACCAGCTTCAAGCATATCTTCTTCTTCCTCGTGATAATGCCATTTAATTTTCACATCATTGCCATTTTCAACTATATCCTCAAATTTCAAAAGTATATCTAGGATAATTTTAGAGGATGCTGTATTAAAATACTCCAATTTAAAATTGAATTCTGTCGTATCGTTTGGTTCTTCAGCATAACTATCAATCCATTTCATAATAGGCTCGTAAAACATATTTACATCTTCAGGTAAAGAACGACCTGAGATTTCAAACTTATTATTGTCTTTATCGAGAATTACATTAGGCGTGTCATCTGTACCCTGAATATTGATAACTTCCATGGTTTTTAGTTTTATATTGTTTTTTTAATTGTTACGTTTGATTGTCGAAGTCAGAATAAAGAAAGAAACTTCATCATTTAATTCTTTAAATTGATAGGATAAAGTATTTCCTGTTTTCTTTGCGATATCTATTAACCCAAGTCCGGCACCACCTTTATCAGAAAACCGGCCTTCTTTCATTTGGGTTTTGTATAATGTTGAAAGGCCCTCTTTATCTAAAGAATTTACTTGTTCCAGATTAGCTCTAAGCCCTTTTACTTTTTCATTTTTAACCACATTACCGGTAATAATGTTATAGCTTTCCTCTCCTCTGCTCACCATTACAATACCTCTGCGCTCATCTTCGTCATCATCAGACATGGAGTCAGCATGTTTACTAATATTTTGCAAGCATTCCACCATTACGTTAAAAACCTTCCGCTGCACAGCATTTGACTCTTCACTTTTAGCCAAACTTTTTTCAGTTAATGAAGTAAAGGTTTTCGTAATTTCCTGAGTTACTTCGCCTTCATAAACCAGACTAATTTCGTTTGTTTTCATAGTCCGATAAAGCTGATAAGCAAAATCTAAGAAACTATGATTGTCTTGAGAATTTCCCATTGCAATATTCTTTTAGTTGTGTATATTCTACAATTCAATACCAATTAACAGCACATCATCCACTTGCTTTTCTTCGCCCATCCACTCATAGAAATCAGTGGAAAAATGACGCGCAAAATGTGCCATTGTTAAATCATCACTTTCAATTAAAGCCTCTTTAATACGCTTTGTCTGATATTTTCTTCTTTTATCGCCCCCTAACTGATCAGGCAGGCCATCGGAGAAGATAAATATTTTATCCCCGTCTTGATATGGAATTTCATGATTTTCAAAATCTTTTTCCTTTTTTTTGAGTAATGGCTTACCACCAATGCCTTTTCGGCTACCTTTATACTCTATTAATTCCCCATCGCGTAGCAAATATAAGGGATTATGTGCTCCTGCAAATTGAATCACCTTATTTTCTTTATCAATTTTACATAAAGCTAAATCCATTCCATCACGTCCGTTATTGCCTTCATCGTTCTGTTTAAGGGTTGTACGAACATCCTGATGCAACAGTTCCAATATTTGAGCAGCATCAAATCCATCGTCAACATTTACGATGTTATTGAGCAAGAAATAACCAATAAACGAAAGCAGTGCACCGGGAACACCATGCCCAGTACAATCTACGGCTGCCACATAAAATGTTTCATCTTTTTTGACGAACCAAGGAAAATCGCCACTAACAACATCTTTTGGACGATAAAAGATAAAAGAACGAGGAAAATACCTTTGTAAGAAATTGGTATCTGGCAAAATAGAGGTCTGAATTCTCTGAGCATAGTTGATACTATCTGAGATCTTCTTATTTTTCTCCTTTATTTCCTGTTCAATTTTCTTAAACTCGGTCATATCATGAGCCACAAACAAAACCGACTCCAGCAAATTATCCTCATTAAGTTCGGGGATAGCCTTAATTTGCATGATTTGTGTCCCATACTGCGAGTCAACCTCTATTTCCTGTATGATCTGGCCTTCATTTTTCTTGGCACGCAAAAGAACATCATTGACAAAACTGATAAATCGTTCGTCAATTTCCAGTTCAGCAATTCTCTTTTTGGTAATCTCATGAATTGACAACCCAATAAAATTACCTACTGCAGGGTTGGCATACACCAATTTACCTGAGGTATTTATACGCAGGATCATATCCGGAGAATTTTCCGAAAGAGACTGCATACGGCTCTTCATTCGTTCTTCTTTCTCGGCTCTTATACGTTCAGTTATATCCTGTGTGTTAAAGATAATACCTTTAATAGCCGGATCATGAAGCAGGTTTTTACCTTTGGTTTCGAGAAAGAGTTTTTCCCCATTTTTCTTGAGATAGGCATATTGCGCTACACTTTCACCTCCAGGGGTTTGTTTTAAGTACGAAAACAAATTATTAATAGTTCGGTATCCGCGTGGGGTTAACATCTCAGGATCCATTCCTATTATATCATCATCCTGACTGTAACCAAGTATTCTTTTTACAGAAGGACTTTCAAACTTCAATTGTTGATTTTGGTCATAGATAGATATAAACTCAGAAGCATTATTTAACAAGGCCATTAACCTTTTTTGACCATTTTCAACCTCCTGTATTTTTGATTCCAGAAGTTCATTCGATCGTTCCAGCTCCTCCTGAGCTATCATCATTTCACGGGCACTTTCCTTCAGCTTTTCCTCATTATGGGTAAGCGTGAGGGTCATTTCCTGTGATTCCTTTAACAGATATTCTGTTTTGGCATTAATTTTCTGAGCATAAATAGTCCTTCCAATCATCGAACTGAGCTCATTGGCAAAGTCCAACTTAAACCGCGGCAGTTTATGATGTAAAAATCCCAATTCTATAATTCCTTGCAACTCTTCATCCTGCATTAATGGCAAAATGATTAAACTTTTGGGCTTTTGATCACCTAATATCCCTGAGGATATAGTAAAGTAATCGTCCGGGATCTCTGTACGATAAACCATTTGCTTTTCAAAAGCTACCTGACCTACCAGACCGTGTCCTATATTGAATTCCTGATTAACAAATCTTTGCCTATTAAAAGCATAGGTAGCACGATTGACCATTTTATGATCTTCGAGCACATAAAAGCACCCTTGCACACCATCAGAATACTGAATAATACCTTTGAGTAACTCATAGGCCAATTTATCGATATTTTGATAGGTCCGTAAAATTTCATTAACCAGCTCCTTACCTTTGGTAATCCACCTTTGCTCCTCCTCTTTCTGATTAGTATTCAACAGGTCCTTAGCCAAACTAACAAGAGTGGATGAGTTTTGATTTTTCTGTGTTAATATGGTATTAAAATCCCCCTGACGAATGAGGTCAGCGATTTCCATATTGGAATCCAGCCCATTCTGCAGTTTCTTTATTTCTTTGGTATATTTAGCCTTATTCTGCTGATTATAATTATACATAAATAGCCCAATCAACGGAATAAATGCCAATAAAGCATCCACGAACCAGGTTAATACAGAAGTGTGTATCTTAAGAATAGAATTCATGGATAATGGTGCACCTATCAAATCGATAAAACCAAACCACACGAACAAATAAATAAAAATGAAAAGAATGGCAATAAAAAAAAGATCTCTCTCATCGATCATTGAGAAACCAAGATACTTTCTGATATTTTTATAGAACTTTTGTATCTGCATCATTTAATTATTATAAGATATCGATTCGGCAATGTAAGAATTCATTCTTTCCCAGTGCTTTTCTATTCCCAGGGGTTTAAAAGTAGCCAATTCAATTAATCCCACAGTTTTTTCATGCTGAATTATCGGCAAAAAATATAGATATCTCGGTTTAGCTGCTCCGGAGTATGATTCTATTTTAAAATAGTCCTCATCAATATCTTTCACAAACATGGGTTCCTTATCACTCAGGGCTTGTCCATGCAATCCACAAGAAAGATCACAATCTTCATTCAGCTCATCACTATCCATACCATAAACGCCTTTTACGGTAAAGTTAGTAGAAGGTTCGACAGATAAATAACAAATACCTATACCTATTTCATAGTATTTAGCCAGCTGATTTAATAACTCTCTGGCATAAGTATCAGCATTCCCTTGTTTCTTTAAATGCATTTTAATTTGCTCAGCAACAGCATCCACCTCATCACTGGTGTTTAAGTTATCGGCCTTACCGGCTTTTAATTTTTCGTTGGTTTTACGTAGCTGATCAATTTGATTTTTATATTTATCAATGAGTTCTTGTTGATCGAGCATACATTTTATCCTTTCCTTATTCCACTGCCGTACCATTTTATCGCTAAAATAAATCACGCCTAAAAAAGAAAGAAAGGAAAGAATCTCGATCACAAAAAATTTAACTGACAAGGAACCATCTGAATACAAAAATCCATATTTCAATAAAGCCAGAGAAAAAGCAATAATTGCTAAACAGTACAACAGATATATGGGTTTTATTTTCATCATGAGAATCTTAAAGTTTATTTAAAAATTCGATAATACCTTCTGGCGACAATACCTCATCCGGGGTAAATAATTGCAAGGCAGCTTTGGGCATGGTATCAACATCACAGGTATTTGGATCTTGCACAATGGTATGTCCCTTTTTAACATGAACATCTCTCATTCCCCTTGCTCCATCCTTATTTGCACCCGTTAGAAGTATCCCTATCATTTTTTCACGAAAGGAGGTAGCTGCTGATGACAAAGTAAAATCAATTGACGGACGGCTATGATTATGAGGTTGTTCAGTCGACAGCGAAATGGTAGAATCGAACTCAACAAATAAATGATAATTTGATGGAGCAAGATACACTGTTCCACGCTTTATAACCTCCTTATCAAAAGGCTCTACAACAGGCAGTTTTGATTTAATATTAAGACCTTCAAGTAAACCCGACCTTACATGTTTTAATCTGTGTAAACAAACAATAATAGGGTATTTAAACTCCGGGTTAATATGGGCCAGAATTTTTGAAACTATGGAAAAGCTTCCCGCAGAACCACCAATTACAATAGCTTTAAAATATGACGCTCTTTCTGAATTCATGTAATCAAACTATACTCAAACTTTATAAATCTGTTCAACATTATCATAAGCTTCGAACAGGTCATTATTAACCGTGCTAATATGTTCTTTAATGCCAATGGCCAAATATCCTTCTTTTTGCATGTGATCACATACCTTTTTTTCGGCCTGAGCCTGAAGCTTTCCATTAAAATAAATCATGCGGTTACGATACAAAGCCAGATCAATCTTCACCGGTGGACCTTCCAGAAAAAAATTCCTTTGTATAAAGTATACGTCCTTGAGTAACTTTTTATCGATAAAAACAGATTTATTTTCGAAGGTAAAATAATCTTCAAAAGCACTAGTTAGTTCAAGGCGTTTAAAATTTTGCTTACTTATTTCATAACTTATTCCACTTACCCAGGCCTCTTTAGCTTCCTCCACTCTTTTTACACTTGAGGCATTGCAATAGATATTGGCTCGCTCAAGCATATCATCTTCTTTTAAAATAACCAATAAAGAAAATAATTCTTCGGCGGACACAAAATCCGGAAACCAAATATTTATATGCTGTTTATATTGAGGTAATATTTTGTTTTTTAATGTTCTCCAAAAGGCTGGATCACGAAACATCTCGGTATCACTCACCTGAAAATGATAGATAAACTCCTCGAGTAACTGACCTGATTTTATATCATCAATAAAACCTGAAACTGATTTTACATTAAGCTCATTAAATACATACGTAAATCGTCTGCGTAAAAAAGACAAAGCAAAGTTATACACATCGACTTTCATCTTTTCCTCTAAAACAGGAGTAATTACTCGGATATCGTTTAAAGTAGGTACAACAGCCATGCTACTTATATTTAAATTGAAAAGTACTACTTTTCGTATACACCATACCGTGCTTTACAAAGCGTGTTTTAAAGAAGCCATGCAACGACTCATGAGCCCCAAGTACTAATACCCCACCATCAAAAAGTTTATCAAAGAATTTCCGAACAATATTCATTTGCAACTCTGGGTTAAAATAAATAAGCACATTACGACAAAAAATAAGATCAAAACGCTGATAGAAGGGTATTTCCTGCTCAACCAGATCATGTCTCCTAAAAATGACTTTCTCTCTGATAAAATCCTTAAACCGAAAAGAATCAGACTTCTCATCTATATCACAATAAAAATCAAATTTATGGGCATCGGGATTAAGTCCACTCATCATATGATGATAAGCTGCTATATATTTCTTATTTAAACTAAGCGAATATTCACCATTTTTGGCACAGCTAAGCACTTTTTGGTTAATATCGGTAGCCACCACCTTAACCTTATCAAACAGATCCAGTTCATGACACAACATCAGATTGGAGTACACCTCTTGTCCGGTAGAACATCCTGCATGCCAGATATTAATGGTATTTTTTTTATACAACTGAGGTAAAACATTTTTATACAAATACTCCCATGTCTCAGGATTTCTGAACAGTTCAGTTGTATTAACAGTAATTTCATCAACCAGGTTTTCCACAAATAGCTGATCAGTTTTTGTTTTATGCAAAAGCTTATCCATATCCATATCGTAATCCTTCAAAACCTTCTCTATACGGCGTTGTATAGAATTATCAGAATAATCACAAAAATTATATGGCGTATGCTTTTTAAGCTCTTCTAAATACGTTTTAAACGTTATACCTCCCACGTAGCTTTATATTTTGCGCAAACATTTAACAACTAAAAAGGGTTAAAACAGCTCAACTTCTACATTTTGAATAAATGCAGTATATGACTTATCTTCACCCACCTGTGCCTCAGACAACAAAAATAAGACTGGAATATTATCTCCAAATTTATTTCTTATAGGCACTTCTTTCCTTTCTCCAATAACCTTATCACTATCATTACCTACATAAACCTTTACAAAGGACTCATTCTTAACTGTATCTTCGGAGAATAACATAGAAACATGGTTACCCAACACCTCATGTCGTTCGTAACCCCATAACTTTTCAGCAGCTTTATTAAAGAACTCCAGAACCCCCTCATTATTAGTAGTAATAATAGCATCCAGCGCGCCTTCGAGTGTTTTTTCATTGCGGATTTTAACAGCCTCAATTTCTTTAAATTGCTCTTTCATCTCATCACGAGCTTGTTGTAGCATTCTTCCAAGCTCCTCTTTGGAGCTCTCCATTTGTCTCTCTAACTGCACTTGATCTGTAACATCGTTTTCAACACTTAATATCTTAACAATATCACCGTGATTATCAATTACCGGGGTATAGGTAGTTAGTAAGAATATTTCTTCACCAAGCTTTGTTCTTCTTCTCACACGACCTTTAAAACTTTGTCCGCTCTGCAGGCTACTGAGAATTTGACTCAACTCTTCTATATCTTCCTGGAAGAAGAAAATTTTAAGACTCTGCCCATCAATTTCCTCCGGCAGATATTTAAATGTTTGCAGAAACAATTGATTCACAGAAATAAGAGAGCCATCGACGGCAAATTCACAGCTAATAGCAGAGTTATCAATTGCTTCAAGAATACCTTTCATCTCCACCTCTCTACGGTCAGACTCCTCTTGTGTAGCTTGCATCTCTTCCAGATTCTGACGAAGCTCTTCTTCCTGCTGGGCCATCCTTTCAGCTTGCATTTGCGATTCCTGCAGCAGTTTGGAGGTTTGAATATTTATTTGAACGGTTGAAATAGTAGAAGCGATACTTTCAGCTGTACGCTCAACAAAATCAATTTCGAAAGGCTGAAACGGTGAAAAAGAAGCTAATTCAATAACACCATAAACCTCATCATTTACCTTTAATGGGACAACCAAAATAGCCGAAGGATTTGTCTGCCCCAGACCGGATGTGATAGTGATATAATCATTTGGTACATCCGTCATATAAATGGTTTCCTTTTCAATACCACAACGACCTATAATACCTTCTTCCCAGTGTATAGTTTTATCAGTAAATTTTTTGCGATCAAATGCGATACAGGCAGTAAGCTCAAAAACCTTCTCATTTTTATTATTGTTCTTTAACAAATAAAAACCACCCTGGTTAATTTTAAGGTAATTTACCTGATAACTAAGAATATTATAAGCCAGTTCTTCGAGGTTGTCATTATTTTTACGTAAAATTTCTGCAAACTGAGCGAGTCCTTGTGTTACCCAGGTACGTTGCTCCTCCTCAATTCGGCCTTGTTCCTGTTCCTTTTTACTCTTCACCAGATAATCACGAAGCTTTAAAAGCGATTTACTCAGCTGATCGTGCTTATCTGTTACCAGGTTGGTGTTATTCAGATTTCCCTCACGAAGGTTATTTATAAACTTCAAAACTCTGTCGGAACGACGCAACTCAGTTTTAATATATTTACGTTGCTTTTTGATAATATGAATAAAGCTAAGCGCAAAATAATAGCCCAAAACTGTAGTAATAAGCGGTAAAAACAACATGATCCACATACCCGGAAACAGATACAACATATCTGCTAGGGTACGATTCGTTTGCATAAAAACAGAAGAATTCAGGTTAATCAGAAACACCAATAATGCGATTATAAAACCTAAAAGAAAACCTCTAAAGGTAAACTTACGCAATATGTTAGTCAGTTCTATTTTTTTCACAATTCAGAGTTTTGTAATGTATAATAAATAATAGCGCTATAAAGGCCCTATTTTAGCCAACAAAGATATAGATATTGCCGGTATTATAAAGATTTGAGCAGAAAAGGTGCAATCTCATCCAACCCTAAAATATGGTTAGCAGCGCCTAAGTTAGCTGCTTCTTTTGGCATACCGTAAACCACAGAACTTTGTTCGTCCTGAGCGATGGTGTTGGCACCAGATTCTTTAAGTTCAAGCAAACCTTTGGCACCATCATTGCCCATTCCTGTAAGCAAAATACCTACAGCATTTTTACCTGCATAGCGTGAAGCACTTCTAAAAAGGACATCAACGGAAGGACGATGTCTGTTAACCAGTGGTCCGTCCTTCACTTCAACAAAGTATTCTTTACCAACTCTTTTGAGCAACATATGATGATTACCCGCTGCAATCAACACCCGACCCTGATAAAGTTTATCGCCATTTTCAGCTTCTTTCACTTCCAGATCACAAATACTGTTTAAACTGTTGGCAAAAGACTTGGTAAATCCTTCAGGCATATGCTGAACAATGGCAATTCCTGGCATTTTAGAGGGAAGTTGCTTGAGAAAAGCACGAATAGCCTCGGTACCACCAGTAGAAGCGCCCAGTACGATTACCTTTTCGGTAGGAATAATATGGTTTGAAGCAGATCCTCTTTCCAGAATTACATCGGCACTATATCGCGGTTTCACCTCAATAGTCGTTGCAGGATTACTTATTTTTCGTCTGGATAGCTTGGCCTGGGCAGCTGCTTTTACGGCATCGCAAATCAGTATCTTAGATTCATTAATAAACTTAGCTGCATTCATAGCTGGTTTACCAATAATCTCTGCTGCACCATATTCCAGCGCTTTCATAGCAACCTGAGTTCCTTCCGTTGTGAGTGAAGAAATAATAACCACAGGAATAGGATGCTGCGACATTATTTTACGCAGAAAGGTAAGGCCATCCATCCGAGGCATTTCAATATCCAATGTAATCACATCAGGAATTTCCTTCATGATCTTTTTAACTGCAATAATAGGATCAGCAGCAGTTCCCATTACTTCAATTTCAGAATCTGATTCTAATATGCTAGAAAGACTTTGTCGTACAACCGCTGAATCATCAACGACTAATACCCGAATTTTTTTCATCCCCATAATACACGATTATCTTTGAACATCATTCTTACCGTAAAATACAAAATTACCTGAATTAGGTTATTTTTTTGTCCAATAGTTTATGTCGTACTTCACCCGTATCGGTGAAGAAAATAATTTTCCTGCCACGTTTTCCTCCGGTGCTGGAAGCCACAATCGGAATATTCTTTTCTTCCAGCATAATCCGGGCTACCCGGATATTTCTCTCCCCAATTAAATTATGAGAATTTCCGGTTTGCATTAACTCACCACCTCCAAATATCTTTGCCTGCAGGTCTTCAATTTTCGACCCATGAAAAAGCAATTTATCCACCAACTTATCAATGGCAATATTTCCATATTTAGGAGAAGCTAAATCATTACCATTCCAATTGGGCAGCATGTAATGGTTTATTCCACCTATTTTCAGACGTGAGTCCCACAGACAAATTGCTACACAGGATCCTAATATAGTTTTCACTAAAAAAGGTTCTTTACTAACAAAAAGAGAGGAGGGATATAAAAAATGTTGTAAATATTCTCTCATTTAATCATGATTAAAAAATCTCGTCCTCTTCATCAAAGAATATATCATTGCCCTCTCCGCTAAAACCATCCACAATATTTTTGGCCTCCGGTATACTAATGGTAAATGTGGAGCCTTCTCCTTTTTGGCTTGCTATTTCAATATCACCACTTAACACATCGAGCAATGATTTTGTAATAGAAAGACCTAAACCATGCCCCCTGTTAATGGAATTAATACCGGTATCGAGTCTTTTAAATCGTTCGAAAATTGTTTTCTGATTTTTCTCTGAAATACCCGTACCATAATCCTGAACAGAAACCTTCAGCACGTCATCTTCATCCAACCAGATAGAGATAGTAACTTTACTATCCTTATAACTATATTTTAATGCGTTATTAATTAAGTTACTCAGGATCAGTTTTAATTTTTCCGAATCGGTTTTGAAATAGAAATTTTTACCAAAACCATGCTCAATATTAAACTGAATATCAATAGATATTCCCATTTTACGGGAAATAATATTAAAGGCATCAACCACCGTTTGCAATAAACTACGAATGTTTACTTTGGCAATATTGGGTGCTATTTCTCCTGCTTCAATTTTAGCAGCCACAAAGATATTTTTCAACTGAAAATCCAAATTGAAGGCTTCTGAGTGAATTAAAGCAACCATTGAAACTACTTTTTTCCAGTCCTGCTTTTCAACCGATAAGATAGCTTTTGAAAGGCCTAAAATAGAGGTAAACGGATTAACAATCTCATTGGATATATTTGATATAAAATGGCTTTTTAAAGCCTCTGAATCCTTCAGCTTCTTTGAAACACCTTGTAACTCTTCCGTTAGTTCTTTTATTTCCTGCTCCCTGCTTTTACCATTTTCAAGCCGTAGTCTTAGCTCTTTAAGCAATTGTCTATCTGATAAATTGTTCATGGTTATTAATTTGTGCTTTATTTTTTTCTAAAAATAGTTGGTTTAATATGCTCCAACGGAACATCCATCCCTGTTAATGACTCTGAATGACCAATAAAAAAGTATCCTCCCGTTTTAAGTTTAGCACTTAATTTGTTAATCACACTTTCCTGCGTTTGTCTATCAAAATAAATCAGTACGTTTCTGCAGAAAATCACATCAAATTGTTCGTTAATGGAGCTATAACTCGTATCCATTAGGTTCAAATATTTCAATGTAACATATCTCTGCAATTCGGGACGTATTTTTACTGTCGGATTAATTTTATCCTTACTTTTTAATAAATATTTCTTTTTTAATTCTAAAGGAATAATATCTACTTTATTTAATGGATATATCCCTTTTGATGCTTTACCTAATACTTCTTGAGAAATATCAGTACCTAACATAGCATAATTAAATGCTGGTTGAATATCTTTAAACTCGTTCAAGGTAATGGCTATGGTATACATCTCTTCGCCACTTGAACAACCGGCACTCCATATCTTAAACGGAATATGAGTACTTTGTTCAGCAAATTCGGGTAATACTTGGTTTTTTAAAAAATCAAAATGTATAGGTTCCCTAAAAAAATCGGTTTTATTAGTCGTAACCACATTTAAAAAATTAAAAATCTCCTCACGCTGTCCATCCTGACTAAATAAATACTCCTTATACTGCGTATAGGAGTTCATATTTAATTGTCGAATTCGCTTAAGGAGCCTTCCCTGGAGCATTACACGCTTTACAGGAGGCATTTTAATTCCAAATTCAGAATATATAAACTGACTAAAAGCCTTAAAGTCCTGATCAGACAATTCGGCTTTAAAGCAATCTAAATCCTGCGAATATGTATTTACTTTTATCACTATTTTTTAATCTGTTTTAATACCTTGCTCATTTCAATGATTTCGTTTACGCTAAACACCTCATCAGAGTTTAAGATCAGATAAAAATTATCTCCAATATTACACGTAGTCTTAATATACTTAGGACTAAAGTCACTTTCTACCTGTTTAAATTCTTTCTCATCTACTTCAAACACGTCGGTAACGGCATCGGCCAACACACCAACCCTAAATGAACTATTGTCATCTTTACGTAAAACATCAATAACAACAATACAGGTTAGCGGGCTTATAACAACAGGATCCATACTAAATTTAAGGCCTGTATCTATAACCGGAATAACCTCATCTCTAAAGTTAATCACTCCAAGCATAAATGAGATGACATTGGGCATTTTTCGCGGAACTTCGTATTCACGTATTTCGTTCACCTTGCTCACATGCACAGCAAATGACTCGGATCCTATTTTAAACGAAAGATATGAGTTATTTATGTCTTCCATTGTTAGTCTTTTTTTCTTTCTATTTGTGTGATTACATGCATTAAATCAATCAGATGAATAAACTCACCTTTTTCCTGCACTGTTCCTTCAAACGATTCTATAAGGCCCATCCCTTTTTGAAAGGCAGGTGGAAGAATGGCATCATTCTGCACCTCAAACACCTCTTTAACCATATCTACTACAATACCAAACTGAGACTCGAGCTTATCCTCCGGAGAAACTACAATGATAGAGGTATCTTTGCAATTTTCTATATTCTTCAGATCCATAATAATCCTCATATCGGTAATAGGTACAATATTTCCATGTAAATTAATGACTCCCAGCAAAAATTCATCGGTATTAGGCACCTTGGTAATCTTCCCTTCCAAAGGCAGTATATTTCTTACCTTAAGGCTATCAAAGGCAAAAGTTTGATTACCCAGGCTAAATGAAATCAATGTTTTAAAATCACCCTCCATAATATATTATTTATGTAATTTTTGAATCCAATGATGGTGAATAAGTTTATTGGTATCCACAACCATAGAAATCGTTCCATCCCCCATTATTGAAGCTCCGGAAATAGAATCCTGATCTTTTAATAATCGTCCGAAGGGTTTTACCACTGTTTGAAACTCTCCAACTACATCATCAACCAACAGGCCTATTTTTTTATTCTCATACTTCACCTGAATAATATGCTCTTTACTTGCCTGTCCCAATTCATTAAAAATATCCCTAAGGATAATGATTGGGAACTGTTCACCGTCTAAAGTAATCACATTATTAAATATTTTTGCCTTTAGTTCGCTCTCCAAAGGATATATTTTTTCAATGGCAGAGATAGGAATTACATATTGTGTATTGGCTACAGTTACCAATAATCCATCAATAATAGAAAGTGTCAGAGGTAACTCAAGGGTAATTGTTGTACCCATATCCACCTCTGAATCAATGGAAACCTCACCCCTTATCTCACCAATTTTTCGTTTTACCACATCCATTCCTACCCCACGACCAGAAAGATCAGAAACTTTTTCTTTAGTTGAAAAACCGCTCCTAAAAACCAGGTCAAGAATCTCCTTTTTACTGAGTTCTGCACCCTCATTTACCATTCCTTTTGCGATGGCCTTATTGAGCAATATATCAGGATCAATTCCTTTTCCATCATCAATAACCTTAATAATCACATTGGCACCTTCATAGTAGGCTTTAAATATAATTGTTCCCTTAGGGGATTTTCCTTTTTTAATACGTTCATCGGGCAATTCAATCGCATGATCCACACAATTACGTATCATATGTAACAGAGGGTCGGTAAGATGCTCAATAATATTTTTATCCAGTTCTATATCCCCACCCTCAATAATAAATTCTATTTCTTTATTAAGTTCTTTTGATAAATCCCTGACCAAACGTTGAAAACGCATAAGATCATTTTGTATCGGGATCAAACTAATTTCAAAAGCATTATCGCGAAGCTGACGTGTTAGTTTTTGTATATTTTCAGATAGATCCAACAACTGAGGATCTTCACTTTTTTCGGCATGCAAATTAAGCTGCGCCTGAATAGTCACTAACTCACTAACAAGATTTACCAGCTCATCAATTTTTTTGGAGGAAACACGTATACTTGAGATTTTGTGGTCCTTCAATTCTACCTTTTTCTTTTGGCTAACTTCCTCTAATTGAGGTGTACTTACCCAGGTAATTTCCTTTAATAATTTCTCTGTTATAGGATGATTTCCTTCTTCGGCATCCTTGATCAGATTAAGTAATTGTGCATGCTTCAGTATATTTCCTTTGGCAATCTCAACAACCTTCAGATCACATTCATCTTCAACAAATATAAAAACATCCTGTATTTCATTGACCGATTCATTGGTATTTAAAAACACATCCCAGGAAATATAACAGTCCTCAGTATTAAGTTTACCAAATTCAGGAACTTTCTCATGGTAAGAGACTACACGGGCTTCTCCAAGGGCATGCAAATCATCCAATAAAAATAAAGGGTTAGTACCATTATGAAGGATATTCACATGTGGTTTAATTTGAATAAAGAAAGTTTTTGAATCGTCATCAACTTCTTCTTCAATAACACTATCTGCAGATTTTTCAGTATTACCTGATGGGTTTGAAACAAATTGTTGTATTTGGGTGGTAAAAACAGATAGTTCCTTTTTTTCTGCTTCATCGCTTAAGTCACCCACATCCAAAAAGTGTTTTATTTGGTCTGATGCTTTAAAGGTAAGCGAAATAAGGTCATCAGACACGGATAACTTACCATTTCTCACCCAATCAAATACTGTTTCAAGGTGATGGGTAAATTCACTCAGGTCATTAAACCCAAACATAGCACCTCCACCTTTTAAGGAGTGCATGGCTCTAAATATGCGTTCAATAATTTCTTTATCAGACTTATCTTTCTCTAAAAGCAACAAGGCCTCTTCGAGGTCATGAAGGTTATCGAGTGATTCTTCAACAAATTTTGCTTTGAACTTATCAATCATCATTAAGCTTTTTCTGAAATTAAGGAATCAAAAAAACGCAGCGTTAAGTTTACGTCTTCTTTATTTAAATTCTGTTGTTGACTTTCTTGCAACTTAGATTTAATCATCGAAATCAAATGCTGTGTATGAGTTCCTAATTCGCTAGGGCAAGATATATGTCCCTTACGTAGTTCATTAAAAACCTTTTCTACAGAAAAAACCATTACATCCAGTTCATGAATACCCACCATTGGCGCTGTTCCCTTAATTTTATGAGCCATGGAGAAAACATTTTCAACCATCTCCTGATTAAGTTCTCCGGCAGTATTATCAAGGGATTCTTCTATTTCTTCCAGTTCCTTTAAGGTATCCTCTACAAAAGATTTCCTGATTTTTTCAATCATCGCAACACTCTTAAAATTGCACTAAGTAATTTAGCGGGTACAAAAGGCTTAATAATCCAACCTGTAGCTCCGGCTTGTTTTGCTTCCATCTTTTTAGCTGCTTGTGATTCAGTAGTTAAAAACAAGATAGGAATATGCTTATATGCTTCTATTTCTCTAACCTTACGAATAAGACCCAAACCATCAAGGTTAGGCATATGAAGGTCGGTAATTATAATGTCAATGTTTCTTCCATCGAGGAACTGAAGTGCATCTTCACCATCAACCCCAACCAAAACATCATAGCCTTCATTTTGTAGAGTAAAGTTTACAACTTCCCTTATACTTTCTGAATCGTCAACAATAAGTACTGTTTTAGCCATAATTAGTTAATATTTATCTAAAGTTTAAATAGTTTATCAAAACCGGCATTCGATACCAAACCATACATTTCCTCGCTAAAATTTCCATTAATCTTAAAGCTTTTTCCATGTGCTTCACAGGTTTTTTTCAAGGAATAAATTAATTGTATAAAAGTAATATCTATACCAGATGGGTTAGTTACATGAATATTTAAATTATCTGAAAAATCAACAGTCTCAGCAATCCTGCTTTTTATCTTGCTCATATGATTGATATTCAAATCACCTGCAAAAAGCAATTGTGTTTGTTCTTTTTCTTTCTTAACATCTATGGAGAATGATGAATCCATAATAATTTATTTTGCGTTAAAATTTCTCATAGTTATCCAGATCAAACTCCTTGTCCAGATTAATAATATTGCCTTTATTCGAAACATCAGTTGATATCCTTTCCTTAGCAGGCTTTACCGCCTTTTCGCCACCATTCTTGGGCTTCACGACCTCACTTTTCTTAACAATAACTTCTTCATCGCCAATATTAAAGAAACTCACTGCATCCTTCAAACTATCGGCTAATGATGAGAGTTGCTCGGCACTCTGGGTTAACTCATCTGATGAGGAGGCATTCTCCTGAGTAATAATATTTAAATTCTGCATGGCAATATTTATTTGCTCAGCACCGGTTTTTTGCTCCAGACTGGCTGCCGAAATTTCCTTAATCAGCTGTGTCGTTTTTTCAATATCCGGCACCAGCAAACGCGATTTCTTACCGGCCTCCTGCGATACCTTTAACCCTCCATTTACAAGACTATGTATTTCATCAGCCGCCTTTTTACTGCGTTCAGCGAGTTTACGAACTTCAGCAGCAACAACCGAGAAACCACGACCATGTTCCCCTGCACGAGCAGCCTCTACAGCCGCATTTAAAGCCAGAATATTGGTTTGAAAGGCAATATCTCCAATAATTGCTATTTTCTCGGCCACACTTTTCATCGAAACAGCCGCTTCTGAAGATAGTTTATCAGCAATATTCACATCCTTTGCTGTTTCAACTGTTATCTTCTCAGTTTCTATAGCATTTTGTGTATTCTGATCAATATTGGCTACCATCTCTTCAATAGAGGTTGAAACTTCTTCTGCGGAAGCTGCCTGATCGGCTGAACCCTTTGATAATTGCAGAGAACTGCTTTTTACATTTTGACCACTCGACACTAAATCATTGGCGTTCTCTTTAAT
>JBFHEL010000007.1:0-31319 GCA_041584155.1 Saccharicrinis sp. | reverse complement strand
ACCGGGGCATGATATAGGTGCTACTGTAAATATGTATTTAAATAAAGATGATGCAAAAACATCCTTTGGTGTTTATTACAATTATCATCGGGGGCATTTCTTTAATGGAGTCATTAATTTTCAGTGTAGGGATGGCTATACTGGTCTGGGGCTGGGAGCTTCTTTGAAATTAGGGATGCTTCAGTTTTACGCTACTACAGAATCGTTCTCTTCTATGCTAAAGCCTTCAAAGGCAAGTTTTATGGATGCAAGGCTCGGAATAAATATGGTATTTGGTAAGGTTTATAGGTGATGGTGACTCAGTTCAAGAGCCATGTTGCGAGGAGAAATACAATTGATAGGATTGTAATGTATGACTTTAAGTGAGGTGTATTTTGTAATTTTTATATGACAAGAAGCAGCTTAGTAGTTATACAGTAGTATGATGTTGTTGGTTATTGGTTGTAGATGGTGATGTTTTATACCTAAGAAATAAAATAGAAAAGCGACGCATTTAATTGTAATACAATTTGATGCGTCGCTTTAGTTTTTTGTAATTCGTTTTTGATGTTGTTTTTATTGATCAAAAAACAACAGCTATGGTTCTAAATTAATCCTCTGTCTCTTAAAAGAGCGTTTTCGTCAGGTTCGGCTCCTTTAAATTTCTTGTACATTTCCATCGGATCTTCAGTGCCTCCTTTTTCCAGGATATTTTTACGGAACTTGGTTGCTGTTTCTTTGTTGAAAATTCCATTTTCTTCAAACGAATCAAATGCGTCAGAATCTAAAATACCTGCCCAGATGTAGGCATAATAACCAGCAGAGTAACCACCTGAGAAAATGTGTTTAAAATAAGTGCTACGATATCTGGAAACGATCTCAGGAATTAAGCCCATTTTTTCAAAGCTGTTCTTCTCGAATTCGTCTGGATTCATGACTAATGGTTTGGTAAGGGTGTGATAATCCATGTCCAAAATAGCTGCAGCCAGATATTCTGTGGTCATAAATCCCTGGTTAAATTTACCGCTGTTTTCAATCTTGGCAATAAGCTCATCAGGAATAATTTCTCCTGTTTGGTAATGCTTAGCATAGTATTTTAATAACTCAGGATGTATTGACCAGTGTTCCATTATTTGGGAGGGCAACTCAACAAAATCTCTGGGAACAGCCGTTCCTGACAGACTTTCGTATTTGCATTTCGACAATAGTCCATGCAAAGCATGTCCAAACTCGTGAAATAGGGTTTGCACATTATCTATGGTCAATAAGGAAGGAGTAGTAGCTGTTGGAGGAGCGAAGTTACATACCATAGTAATAATGGGAGCTATGTTTTTGCCCTCAAGGGTTTGTTGTTTTCTATAGGAATTCATCCAGGCTCCACTCTGTTTACTCTCTCTGGTATAGTAATCCATAAACAGAATGCCTACATGCGTGCCGTCTGATTCTTTAACCTCGTAGGCAATGGCATCGGGATGAGGTAATGGTAAGCCTTCTTTTTTCTCAAATTGTAATCCGTATAGCTGATTGGCGGTGTAAAGAGCCCCATCAATAACGTTTTTTAGCTCAAAATAGGGGCGAACTTCATTTTCGTCCAGATTATACTTTTTTATTTTTACTTTTTCTGAGTAATACCACCAGTCCCATGCTTCCAGTTTAAATTTACCTTCTTCTTCGTCAATGATTTGCTGCATGTCCTTCACTTCTTGCTTTGCAACAACCAGCGCTTTGTCCATTAGAGAAGCAAGTTTTTCGTTAACCGTTTCGGGTGTTTTAGCCATGTTATTAGCTAAAATGAATGAGGCATGATTCTCATAGCCCAGCAAGTTGGCTCTTCTTAGGCGAAGAGAAGCAATTTCAGAGATAATTGCTTTGTTGTCAAAAGCATTATTATTGTCGCCCTTATTTATATATCCCTTAAATATTTTTTCACGTAGTTCGCGGTTCTCTGCATATTGTAAAAAAGGAATCATGCTGGGCTTTTGTGTGGTAAAAATCCATTTTCCTTCCTGTCCTTTCTCTTTAGCTAAATCAGCAGCTGCATCAATAGATCCCTGACTTAAACCAGCTAAATCCTCTTTGTTGTCGACAACCATCATAAAGTCATTGGTTTCGTTAAGAACGTTGTCGCCAAATTTTAAGGTTAATACAGATAGTTTCTCATTAATTTGTCTGAATTCATCCTTTACATCGTCGGCAAGATTAGCTCCACCTCTTTCAAATGTCTTGTAGGTTTCTGTTAATAGCTTTTTCTCTTCAACGGACAAGTTCAGTTCATCTTTCTGGTTGTAAACAGCTTTTATACGCGCAAATAATTCGGGGTTTAATTTGATATCGTCGTTATGCTTGGATAATAAAGGAGCTATTTCCTGAGCAATGGCTTTTAGTGAGTCGTTGGTGTTAGCTCCGGTAAGGTTATAAAATACCGAAGATACTTTAGTTAATAAAGAACCGCTGTATTCAAATGCCTCAATGGTGTTGGCAAAGGTAGGAGCTTCGGAGTTTTTAACAATAGCTTCAATGTTTTTACTTTGCTCTTCCATCCCTTTGATAAAAGCAGGCTTGAAGTGTTCGCTTTTTATATCTTCAAAGGGAGCAATTTTAAATGGGGTAGTGTACTCTACTATTAAAGGATTTGTTTTCATCTGAGTTTTGTTTTTGCACGACCCTAATAATAGTAGGGTTCCAAATGCAAGTAAGGTAATTTTTTTAAACATTGGCTATGTATTTTAGTGTTAATGCTGACAAAAATAGGTATTTTAATAGTTTGTGGAAATGATGTTTAGCATGATTTACTTTTTTTAAGGAATGTTCATTGGTAAGTGGATGATCTTGTAGTATATTGCGTCGAAATTGAAAAAAAATAGCTCGTTGGAGGTGTTTTATATTCATTTTTTACGCAGACTAATGGATGTTTTGTGAGTTGTAATTGCTTGAGAATTAGAAATTAAAGAAATAATTCTTTAATTAAAATAAGGAAATTATTTTGGAAGGAAGTGCTTTATAACACTTTGATAATTAATAATTCACGAAGGGTATTTATGTTGTAAAACAATCTTTTTTTTAATCTTATTTTGCGGATTAGGGAATATTAAGTCTTATTTTTGTCACTTAAATTTTAGTAAACAATAAAATGAAATGACAGCCTGTGTTTATCTTTGTGATTAGCCGACATGAGATTGGCTCTTGAATAAAGTTAATACAAGTAAATTTCATAAATAAAAATTTATATTTATATGAAACCATCGCACATTGAGCACATTGGTATTGCTGTAAAAAGTCTTGAGGAAGCAATTCCATTTTACGAGAAAGCATTTGGATTGGAATGTTATGCTGTAGAAGAAGTGGCAGAGCAGAAAGTAAAAACAGCTTTTTTTAAGGTTGGACAAACAAAGATTGAGTTGTTGGAGTCGACAGATCCGGAAGGCCCTGTGGGTAAGTTTATTGAGAAAAAAGGTGAGGGTGTTCATCACGTTGCTTTTGCTGTTGAAAATTTAGCAGAAAAATTAATTGCTATTCAGGAGGCTGGAGTGAGAGTTATTGATAAAACACCTCGTAAAGGTGCCGAAGGATTGAATATTGGATTTTTACATCCAAAATCAACTTTTGGTGTATTAACAGAGTTATGTGAAGACCCTTCGAAATAATTAATTTATAATACAAAGAAATTTCATGTCTACGAGTCAGGATAAAATTAAAAAACTAATAGATCTTCGTACAGAAGCTAAGTTAGGTGGTGGTCAAAGAAGAATCGACAGCCAGCATGCAAAGGGAAAAATGACTGCCCGTGAGCGTATTGAAGCGCTTGTGGATGATGGCAGTTTTGAAGAGTTTGATATGTTTGTAACACACCGTTGTGTGAATTTTGGGATGGAAAAAAACAAGATTCTGGGTGATGGTGTAGTTACAGGTCAGGGAACCATTGATGGAAGAGTGGTGTATCTTTTTGCACAGGACTTTACCGTTTTAGGTGGTTCTTTATCCGAAACTTTTGCACAAAAAATATGCAAAGTAATGGATATGGCCATGAAAGTAGGTGCTCCTGTTATTGGTATTAATGATAGTGGTGGTGCGCGTATTCAGGAAGGTGTAACTTCTTTGGCTGGTTATGCTGAAATTTTTCAGCGTAATATTGAGGCTTCAGGTGTTATTCCTCAGATATCTGCTATTTTTGGTCCTTGTGCCGGAGGAGCAGTGTATTCTCCTGCATTGACCGATTTTATTATGATGACTGAGAATACCAGTTATATGTTTGTTACTGGTCCTAAGGTTGTAAAAACAGTAACAGGTGAAGATATTACTACAGAGGATTTGGGTGGAGCAAATATTCATGCCAGCAAATCGGGTGTATCTCATTTTCAGTTGGAGAACGAAGAAGAAGGTATTCTTTTAATTAGAAAATTACTTTCTTACTTGCCTCAGAATAATCTTGAAGAGCCTCCTTTTGTGGAAGGAAAGGATTCTATTGATAGAATGGTTGACAGATTGAACGAAATCATTCCTGACAATCCTAACCAGCCTTACGATATGAAAGAGGTGATCTATGAGATGGCTGATGAGGGTGAATTTCTGGAAGTACACAGAAACTTTGCGAAAAATATTATCGTAGGGTTCTGCAGAATGGGTGGACAATCAGTTGGTGTTGTAGCTAATCAGCCAAGTTTCTTAGCGGGAGTGTTGGATTGCGATGCCTCAAGAAAATCGGCTCGTTTTGTTCGTTTCTGTGATGCTTTTAATATTCCAATTATAACCCTTGTTGATGTTCCTGGATTTTTACCAGGTAGCGGACAAGAGTACGCTGGTATTATTACTCACGGAGCTAAGTTAATGTTTGCCTATGGTGAAGCTACTGTTCCTAAAATTACTATTACACTTCGTAAGTCATATGGCGGTGCGCACGATGTAATGAGTTGTAAGCAGTTACGTGGTGACCTAAATTATGCATGGCCAACAGCCGAAATTGCTGTTATGGGTGCTAAGGGTGCTATTGAGGTGCTTGAAGGAAGTGCAATGGCAAAAATTGAAGATCCTCAGGAAAAAGCAAAGTATGCTGAGGAAAAAATAGAAGAGTATACTGAGAAGTTCGCTAATCCTTATCAGGCAGCTGCTTATGGCTATATTGATGATGTAATAGAGCCAAGGAATACTCGTTTCCGTATTATTAGAGGTTTGCAGTCTCTGCAAACTAAAAAACTGAGTTTACCTCCTAAAAAACATGGAAATATTCCATTGTAAATAGGTTAATCTTATATTTCAGTCTATCGCGCTTTGTGCGATAGACTGATTGTATTTTATCTGCCCAAAAAAGCAATAGAATATTTTAAACTATAATAGCTTATTTAAGTGGTTGAAATTTAGTCGATGTGTAACGTGCAGTTATATGTGCTATTTGATGTATAAGCTTATTTCTGGTACTTGAACCCAAAATTTTTAAATATGATTTTTCTAATAGTAAATACAGAAACATGGACTATCACTCTTTTGGGGTGGGTTATTGTTTTTGTGGCTCTTTTGTTTTTAGTAGGTATCTTTTTGCTGGTTCCTAAAATTTTTAAATGGAACGTAAAAAGAAATTTACGTACAAAGGGTAAAACGGAGGTCTCAAATGATCAGTTGACTATTACTGGAGAAACCAATGCGGCTATAGCAACTGCCCTTCATCTTTTTTTTAGTGAATTACATGATGAAGAGAGTAATGTGATAACAATTAAAGAAGTTCGTCGTCGTTATTCCCCCTGGAACTCCAAGTTGTATGGAATGAATAATTCGGCCTATTTTAAATTAAAAAATTAGACTATGAAACAGCCGGGATTTTTATCGTGTTCTATCAAACAGATGCTATCCTGAGGCGGTTTCGCTGTCCTACGACAATGCGGACAGGTGCATAAAGAAAATACTATAGCGTATGAAAAAGTTTGGATTTACCATTTCGGGAAACCGTTATGATGTTGAGATTAAGGATCTAGAGGACTCTGTTGCTCAAATAAGCGTAAATGGTACCTCGTATGAAGTAGAGATTCATCAGGAGGTTAGAAAGTCAAAAACACCTAAGCTGGTACGTAAGCCTTTAGAGCCTAAACCGGGTGAGGGTGCTGTACCTCAAAAGGCTACAGGAGCAGGTGCTATTACAGCTCCGCTGCCAGGTAATATTTTTAAAATCAATGTCGCTGTAGGCGATTCGGTTTCAAAAGGCGATGTGCTGTTAATTATGGAAGCCATGAAAATGGAAAATAATGTACTGGCCGTTAAGGATGGTGTTGTTAAAGCAATTAAAGTAGGTTTGGGTGATGCTGTTCTTCAGAATGATATATTAATTGAATTCGAATAGTATGAAAAGAGCTTTAACCATCTATCTCATGTTGGCATTGGTTTTTTGTATCCAGCTTTTTTTGGGTACGGATGCTGCTGCTGCCGTCGATGCTGTTTCTTCCGGAACAGGTAGTGCTACCCTTGAATCCTTGCAGAAATTATGGGAATTTACAGGTTTTGCAAATGTTTCGCCTGGCCATTTGGCCATGATTGTTGTGGGCCTTTTCTTTATCTTCCTGGCTATTAAATATGATTATGAACCATTGTTGCTTATTCCTATTGGTACGGGTATAATTCTGGGGAATATTCCTTTTATGGCCGGAAATAAAATTGGATTGTATGAAGATGGTTCGGTGCTTAATTATCTTTATTTTGGAGTAAAGCAAGGGGTCTATCCGCCTCTTATCTTTCTAGGAATAGGGGCGATGACTGATTTTTCGTCCTTGATTTCAAATCCTAAACTAATGATTTTAGGGGCTGCTGCTCAAGTGGGTATTTTTGGTACCTTCCTGGGGGCTTCTGCCTTGGGATTTCTGCCTCAGGAAGCCGGGGCAATTGCTATTATTGGTGGAGCAGATGGCCCTACGGCTATTTTTCTGTCTTCTAAACTGGCTCCTAATTTAATGGGTGCCATTGCTATTGCTGCCTATTCTTATATGGCTTTGGTTCCGGTTATTCAACCCCCGGTGATGCGTTTAATAGTGCCTAAAAAAGAACGGGCTATTAAAATGAAACCACCAAGAGCGGTGTCTAAAACAGAAAAAATCCTTTTCCCACTGATTGGTTTGTTGTTGACCACCTTTATTTCGCCATCGGCATTGCCTTTGCTGGGGATGTTGTTTTTTGGTAATTTGTTGAAAGAATCAGGCGTGACTGAGCGTTTGGCTGATACTGCCCGTAATGCATTAATTAATATTATAACCATTTTATTAGGATTAACAGTAGGAGCTTCTACTCAGGCTGATGTTTTTTTAACTATGGACTCCATTAAAATATTTGGATTGGGAGCTTTGTCCTTTGTGATTGCTACTGCAGGAGGGTTGATTTTTGCTCGCTTGTTGAATGTATTCCTGACAAAGGATAATAAAATTAATCCATTAATCGGTGCAGCAGGGGTGTCTGCAGTGCCCGATTCTGCTCGGGTAGTGCAGGTGGAAGGGTTGAAAACAGATCCAAACAACCATTTGTTAATGCACGCTATGGCACCCAATGTGTCAGGTGTGATAGGGTCTGCAGTTGCTGCTGGTATAATGTTAAGTTTTTTGATGTGATGCTTTAAAGCTTTTATATGATATAAAGGGCTGCTCAGTTTTGGGCAGCCTTTTTTTTTGTTGTTAATCGTTGGACGGCGTAAGTGTTCTGAGTTGTTTTTGTCTGTTTTTCAGGGAGGGTAATTAGGGTTTGCTGGGAGATGGATTATTCAAAGGTGAAAAACAGACTTGAGTTCTGTTTCTTTGGTGCGTTTTCTAAAGCAAATATTAAAAAATAACTAAATGCTCTTCTTAATAAGGGGGTGTTGTTGGCAAAAGTGTAAAAAATAAACCGCAGGTGGGTTATTTGGTGTGTTGGTGCAAAAAAAATAAAAAAAATATTTTGGTAAGAAAAAATATGATTACTAGCTGATTATTAATTAAAAAGCTTAGTGTTAGAGGGGTTATTTAATTTGTTACATATTAACTAGTGGTGAATTGTGATTTTGCATAATCGAATATAATCGTATATTTGTCGAAAAGTCTATAATATGTAAGTGAAATACTCATAATACAAACAAGTTGTTATTGCAAGGCTGAAATATATTACAATTACTAAGTTGTGTAGTTAAATGGGAGCTCAAATTACGGGTAGATTACTTCAGATCTAATCCATAAAATGAAGATATTTTGCTTGTGATTATAAATCGTATGTAGTTGCTATGTATGGTTTTATGTGTTATGTGATTTGTGATCGTATTCGCACAATGAAATAGTATTGTCTTTTAAATAAATACACATATTAATTTAAACCTTTTGTTTTATGCGGAAATTAGCATTATTTCTGTCTATGATCCTTTTTGTAGGGTTGCAGGCGATGACAGCTCAAACAAAGGCTATTTCTGGGAAAGTTGTCGATCATCTTGGTGAGGCAATTCCGGGAGTATCTATTATTGTTAAGGGCACAACAACCGGGACCATTACGCGTCCTGATGGTACCTATGCCTTAAATGTACCAAAAGAAGGCACTGTTCTGATATTTACCTTTGTGGGAATGAAGATGCAGGAATTGTCAGTGGGCGAAAAAAGCTCAATTGATGTTGTTTTGCAGCCTGATGTTTTTGGGATGGATGAAATTATAGTCTCGGGTGTTGCTTCAAATACGCCACGAAAAAAATTAGCCGTATCGGTGGCTAAAGTTAATTCTGAGGATTTAGCTCAGGTGCCTTCTGGCTCTGCTTCGGGAGCTTTACAGGGAAAGGTTGCTGGTGTTTCAGTTATCAGTAGTACAGGAGAGCCTGGTTCATCTGCCTCTATTCAAATTAGGGGAGCAACTCAAATTGCGGGTAGTCAGGATCCTTTGATTATTGTGGATGGAGCTATTTCGGAAGGTAACTTAGGAGACATTAACGTAGATGATATTGAGTCTATGGAGGTGGTGAAGGGAGCTTCTGCGTCGGCTTTATATGGATCAAGGGCAGGTAATGGTGTGATTGTTATTACTACAAAAAGAGGTAAGGACTTAGCTAATGGTGAGAGTGTCGTTACTGTTCGAAACGAGTTTGGGTTTAATACCCTGGCTAAAAAGTATGATTTGGCCACCCATCATCAATATGAGTTGGCTGATGATTATGATGACTATGATACTTATACCAAGTATAAAGGCGTTACTTATGATGCTGATTATTCCGGAGGCTGGAATGGAATCTCAGGAGACCGGTCTGAATCTGATGATCAGTATATGGATAACCCTTATGGCCTAACTCATGATCATGAAGGTGACTTTTTTGAAGGAGGCGTTTTTTATACAAATTATATTTCTATTGCGAATCGCAGTGAGAAAACTAACTTTTTAGCTTCTTTCGAAAATTATGACCAAGGTGGTATTGTTGTTTTGACAGATGGTTATCAGAGAAATAGTTTTCGATTAAATGTCGATCATCAGTTGTCAGATAAGGTTTCTATATCTGCAAGTAATTTATATGTAAAGACCACTACTCAGGATCCTGGTGGAAATAGTTACTATAATGGAGGTGTATTCTTTGATTTGTTACTTACTCAGCCTGATGTAAATCTTTATCAGGAAAATGAAGATGGTCAACCTTATTTATATTTGCCTGACCCTTGGGCTAGTACAACTACAAACCCCTTGTACGACCTATGGAAAATTGAAGATGAAACAGAACGCAATAGATTTATGGGTTCTTATTCGGCCAAATGGAATATTACTGATGATTTAAACCTTGAGTCTAAGTATGCTTTTGAGGTACAAAATATAAATAACACACAATATTCTCCTTATGATACATATACTTTGAGTGGTGAGGAGGCTGTTTATTCAGAAGGATATTATTATAAGTACAATAGTAAGTTAAATACCGAAAATGTGCAGGCTACTTTAAACTACTCTAAAAGACTTGGTGATTTTAATATACGAAATAAAGCAAGTTTTTTATACGAAGAAGAAAAGTATGAGTCGTATTCTGCCACTGGTTATGATTTTACTATTTCAGGTATGCCTACTTTTGATGCCATTGGAGGAGAATATTCTGTTACCAGCTATCAAGAGGAAATTATCTCTCAAAACTTTTTTGAAATATTTTATCTGGACTATAAGGATAAATATATTTTTGATGGTATGTTCCGGTATGATGGTTCTTCCTTGTTTGGAGAAAATGAACGTTGGAAGCCTTATTATCGTGTATCTGGTGCATGGAGAATCACAGAAGACTTTAGTATTGCAGGTGTTCAGGAGTTGAAGTTGAGGAGTGCATATGGAACTTCAGGACAAAGACCTCACTTATTTGATATGCAATATGAAGTGTATTCATTGGGTGATGGTGTAGCTAGTATTGAGCAGGTTGGTAATGAGGATTTAAAGCCTTCGTTGTCTAAGGAGTTTGAAGTTGGTTTAAATGTAGATTTTCTCGATAGATTTAGTGCAGAGCTGGTTTATTCTAAAACAACTACTGAGGATCAGTTTGTGGAAGCCTTGACAGGTGCGCAGTTTGGTGGTTATGATCACCAATGGGTTAATGCAGGTACTATGGAGGCTAATGTGTTTGAAGCTAGTTTGGGTTATAATGTTGTGCGTAAAAAAGATTTAAACTGGATGGTTAATATTACTTTTGACAAACATAAAACCAAAATTACCGAATTAGATATAGATCCATATTTAACCGGACCTGAAGGGCAGGATGCAGATCTTTTTTATATTGCTGAAGGAGAAACCTTTGGTACGATGTATGGATATTCTTTTGTTCGTTCCTTTGATCAGTTGGAGACGCAATTGGGAGATGGAGAGTCTGCTGAAGATTATGTAATGAACTCCGATGGTTATATCATTGAAAAAGGTACCGAAGGAACTAGTTCTGAGGCTGCTATAAAAAGAGAAGATGGCGAGGGTAACGATTTGTTTTCAAAGATTGGAGATGCTACCCCTGACTTTAACTTCAATTTTACCTCTAATTTAACCTACAAAGGTTTTGCTTTATATATGCTATGCTCCTGGCAGCAGGGAGGCGATATTTACAATAAAAGTGCGCAATGGCTGACCAGAGATAATCGTCATGGTATGATGGATATGTATGGCGTGGCTTCTGAAAAGAAGAAAACGGTAAATTATTATCAGAGTTTATATGATACTAATAGTCTGAATAAATTTTGGGTTGAGGATGCTACCTACTTTAAGTTGCGTGAGGTTTCTTTAAGTTACACTTTGCCTAAAGGTGTATTGAGTGGTATGGCTAATGGTTTTATTAAGAATGCTAAGTTTTCCATTTCGGGTAGAAATTTGCTGACTATTAGTGATTATAGTGGTTATGATCCGGAAGTTCAGACTTCAGATGATGATGAAACTCAACAGTATGCTTATGATTTTATGGGGTATCCAAACTATCGCTCTTTCTCAGCCTCTTTAGAATTAAAATTTTAACCACTCTTTTAAGACGAAAAGTATGAAAAATATAAAATATTTATTAGTGTTATTCTTCTTCTCGCTTAGTTTAGTGAGTTGTGAGGATTTGGAAGTTGAAAATGAAAATGATCCGGATGCTGATACGGTCTTGTCAAATGCATCAGATGTGGAAGGTGTTGCTAGTGGATTGTTTAATACATGGTACATGGCTACGGGCGAGTATGATGGACCTGCTTTGGCTATGTGGGTGATGGCAGATGTCGGAACTTGTTCTTGGGGTAATGCAGGAATGCGTGATTTAAGTAGTGAGCCTCGTGAGGCTTTTGATAATACTACTACCTATAGCTATGCATCTATTAGTAATAATTTTTATGTGTCAATGTATTCGGTCTTAACCTCAAGTAATGCAGTTTTAAATCAAACAATTAATAATGAGTTGGAGATTGAAATTGATGGTGAAGATGTAACGGATAGAGTAAGTGCAATGGCTTATTTTGTTCAGGGCTTGTCATTGGCTTATTTGGGTTTGGTGTATGATCAGGCCTATATTGTTACCCATGAAACGGAAGATATTACGGCTGTAGGACTATCTTCTTATACCGATCTTGTGGCGGAAGGAATTTCTAGCCTGGATAAATGTATTGCTTTGTGTGAGGCAGGGAGCTTTACTTTTGATGATGATTATATTCCTTTGACCAATGACCTTGATCAGGATGGATTAAAAGCATTGGCTAGTTCATATGCCGCACGTATTTTATCAATGGCACCTCGTAATTCAACTGAAAATGCCGAAGTAGACTGGACATCTGTTTATAATTATGCATCAGATGGTATTTCTACAGATTTTGAACCTATTGCCGATGATGTTACTTGGTATAATTTATTTCATACTTATGCTAACTATTCGGGTTGGGGTAGAACTGATATGCGAATTGTAAGTATGATGGATCCAAGTATGCCTGACCAGTGGCCTGATGGGGGCTTTGATGATTTGCCTGATCCTGTTACTGAGTATACGGACGGTGTAGATAATCGTATTGTTGATAATTTTGAGTATTTAGATTATAATAGTTTCTATGAATCAAGGGGTACATACCATTTTTCGTGTTATCGTTTTGCCGGTAGAGATGAGTATTTGTCTACGTGGACAGAACCAATGCCTGAGTTTTTGGTTGCAGAAAATGATTTGTTAAAAGCGGAGGCAGCCATGCATTTGGGCGATTACTCTGAGGCTGCTGAAATTATTAATGCTGGTACTCGTGTTACTAATGGTGGCTTAGATGAAATTTCTGCTACAGAGGCGGATGTTGATGATGCAATCTTCCATGAAAGAATGGTTGAGCTTTTCTGTACTTCTATGGGATTGGAGTATTTTACCATGCGTAAAGATGATTTACATCAGGAAGGTACTATGCTTCATTTTCCAATTCCTGGAGAGCAGCTGGATGCAAATGATATAGATTACTATACTTTTGGTGGTACTACCGGAGTGGCAGGAGTAGATTATAGTGATGGTACAGGTAGCTGGAAGTAAATTTTTTAATCTTTAAATAGCGTAATGATGAATAGAAAATATATAGGCTTTTTTAGTTTAGTTTTTGCTTTGGCTTTTTTAGGCTGTAGTGATGATGAAGACTATGATTATGATGGTGTTGTGCCTGCAATTGTGGATGGAATACAAGGAGTTACTGAAATTAATCAGTCTTTTTCATCTGATTTTTATGTGGATTACTGCAGAGAGGGATCTGCCTGGAGCTGGTCTGCTGTTGATGCAACGGTTGCTTCTGTTTCTGATGATACAAAAACAGCTACAGTTGAATTTGTAGATTTGCCTGCTGATGGATATGCAAAAATAATTGTTGTTGAAACTACAGTGAAGGGTGTGGTTTCCGATCCTGATACTTTAATGGTGTTGGTAAATCAGTATTGTGCCATAGATAGTAACGAAGATCTTGAAGGTTCATGGTCTGGATATGATGGCTTTGAGGATTATTTTTATGATAGCCAGGTGGTTACTTCTGAAGCTACTGAAACAGGAATAACTATTGATGGTCTTAATTATGGTTGGATTGTTGAATACTGGGGAGAAAGTATTACCTCGGGTGGTTCTGTTCCTTTGATTGTTAATGAAGATGGTACGGTGGAGATAGAGTATCAATATTATTTTACTACTGATTGGGGTGGTAGTGCTTATGAGTATTACATAGAAGGTTCGGGTACTTGGTCAAATTGTAATGACTATCCTGAAATAGTTATTGAATATACCCTTTATAATTATACCGATGGATACGAGTTGCCTTCGTATTATTACGATTATGCTAATTTTACTGCAACAATAGTATTGGATGGAGGTAGTATACCAACGAATAAAATAGCTGACCTGAGTACTCTTGACTCAAAAGTCGTTGAACTTAAAGGTAGGTAATGATTTGTGTTAATGATATTATGCGTGTTAATGCATGTTCTTTTAGCAACTAAGCAGTGGTGGGACATATAGATTAAAGGTTTAGTTGTGTGAGTGGGGCAGATCCGTTAGGATCTGCCTTTTTTTGTTGTTAATCGTTGGACGGCGTAAGTGTTCTGTGTTGTTTTTGTATGTTTTTCAGGGAGGGTACTTGGGGTTTGCTGGGAGATGGATTATTCAAAGGTGAAAAACAGACTTGAGTTCTGTTTCTTTGGTGCGTTTTTTAAAGCAAATATTAAAAAATAACGAAATGCTCTTCTTAATAAGGGGGTATTGTTGGCAAAAGTGTAAAAAATAAACCGCAGGTGGTTTTTTTGATGTGTTGGTGCAAAAAAAATATATAAATTTTTACAAGGTAGTGAAAGCGTTGTTATCATTTGATTATTAGTTCGAAAGCATGTCGTTTGCATCATGTTTTCGCTTGTAAATTGTTAATTAGTGTTGAGATATAATTTTGTTTCTTAGAATAATGTTATATATTTGCTTGTATAATTACAAATTATAAGCGTTCCCCCACGATTTGTAGTTTAAGTGTAAGCTCACATGAGTGCTAATTATTAACAATTGCAAAAACCTTTAATCTGATGAAAAGCGAAATGATAAATCAAATTATTTAACGGAATTAGGATTGTAACTAAAACAATCTTGATAAACATATTGCACTTGATTAATAAGTGTAATTATGGTGTTATGCATATATCAACAGGAGGTTAAATCCTGTTGGTCTCTCTCAGTAATATTAAATTCTTTTTAAATACACATTATTAATTTAAACCTTTTGTTTTATGCGGAAATTAGCGTTATTTCTGTCTATGGTCCTTTTTGTGGGATTGCAGACAATGACAGCTCAAACAAAAGCTATTTCAGGGAAAGTTGTCGATAATCTTGGCGAGGCAATTCCTGGAGTATCTATTATTGTTAAGGGCACAACAACAGGGACAATTACGCGTCCTGATGGTACTTATTTGTTAAATGTACCAGCGGATGGAACTGTTCTTGTTTTTACTTTTGTGGGTATGACACCCAAAGAAATTACCATTGGTGAAAGATCTAAAATTGACGTAATGTTAATGCAGAGTTCTGTTGATGTAGATGAGGTGGTAGTTACTGCGCTTGGTATTTCAAGAGAGAAGAAATCTTTAGGATATTCATCTCAGGGAGTATCAGAAGATGATTTGATGGCTACAAATGATGTAAGCCCTATTTCATCTTTGTCAGGTAAGGTGGCAGGTTTGTCTGTAGCCGGTCAAAACTTCGCTGGTTCTCAGAATATTCTGATTCGTGGTGCAAACTCTTTTAGTAGTAATAACCAGCCTTTATTTGTGGTGGATGGAATTCCTATTAGTAATGAGGGATTTAACGATGAAGTAGAAACTGGTGTGTCTGCTGGTTTTGGAGGTTATGACTATGGTGCGATGACTGCTGACTTAAACTCTTATGATATTGCAGATATTCAAGTGTTAAAGGGTAGTGCGGCTTCGGCTTTATATGGTAGTAGAGGTGCCAATGGTGTAATTATGATTACTACTAAGTCTGGTAAAAAAGGAAAGAAATCATTCTCAGTAGATGTAAACACTGGTATTAACTTCGAGCGTGTTTCTCTTATCCCTGAACTACAAAATAAATATGGTGGTGGTTATGGAGATTTTGGTACTGGAGAAGTAGATGGTATTACGTATGATGTAGTTTACTATGCCATGGACGAAAGCTGGGGTCCTAAATATGACGGACAACAAGTTTTACATTGGTGGGGTATTGAAGATTATCAGCAAGGTGTGACTTCTACTCCGGTTACAGGCGAGTGGAAAGATCCGGAAAATGATGTTGAGGATTTTTATGAAACAGGTGTTTCGTATCAGAATAGTATCATGATTACTACTTCTGACGAAAGTTCAGCCTTAAAAGTTGGTTATACTAATGTTACCTTGACTGGTATTGTACCTAACTCACAACAGAATAAGAACTCTTTTAATTTAAAGGGGAATATGGACTTATTCGATGATATAGTATCAGTAGATGCAAGTATGAATTTTGTGCATACCTATACAAAAGGTCGTCCTCAGTTTGGTTATGGAGATAATTCTCAATCGCAAAAGTTCTTCCAGTGGGGTCAACGTCAGCTGGATATGAATAAATTGAAGAATTATAAAAATGCAGATGGTAGCCAACGGGTTTGGAACCGTAAATCACTTACTGATTCTGATCCTAATTATTCTGATAACCCATACTGGACAGCTTACGAGAACTATGAGGATGATGAAAGATATCGTGTTTATGGTAAGGTAGCAGCTAAGGTGAAAATTACAGATTTCTTATCTGCAGCAGGATCTGCTAATGTTGATACTTACAGTTTTGATGTTATGGAAAGAACTGCAGTAGGTTCACAGGCTACTTCAAGTTATTCATTAACGCAACGTCAAGCTACAGAAGTTAATTATGAAGGTAAGTTAACTTTTAGAAAGAAATATAACGATTTTGATGTAATTGCTTTTATTGGTGGAAATACCCGTAAACAAGATTACTCAAGATTTACAGGTGAAACCAGTGGAGGTTTGGTTATTTCTGGCTTATATAACCTAAGCAACTCATCTGATACTGCCGAAACTGAAGAGTACAATGAAGAGGTGCAGGTGAATAGTTGGTTTGCTTCAGGTAGTGTTGGTTATAAAAACTTTGCTTACTTAGATGCAACTTATCGTAAAGATTACGATTCAACCTTACCTGATGGTAATAACGAGTATGATTATTTCTCTGTGTCGGGTAGTTTTATTGCTTCAGAATTGCTTGACTACTCGTGGTTGAATAACCTTAAGTTGCGTGTTAACTATGGTGAAACAGGTAATGGTACTGATGCTTATAATGTGTATAACACCTATAACATTGGTGATTCTTTTGCAGGAACTTTACAATTTTATAACTCAACAATATTAAATAATAATAATCTAAAACCAGAGTTGACATCGGAGTATGAAATAGGTTTAGAAGCTGTGTTGTTGAATCATCGTTTAGGGTTTGATTTTAGTTATTATAACAGAACGACTGAAAATCAAATTGTAAGTGAAGAGGTTTCTGGTGCTTCAGGTTATACTGAACGATATATCAATGCTGGAGAGATAAATAACAAAGGAGTTGAGTTGGTATTATATGGTACACCTTATAAGAATGGTGATTTCTCCTGGGATGTATCATTAAACTATGCTAAAAATACCAATGAAGTAAAAGATATTGGTGAAGACATTCAGTTGGCGAGAGCTGCTTTCTCAGGGGCTTACCTGAAAGCTGTAGAAGGTGCTACTTTCCAGGAATTATTAGCATATGATTATGTATATGATGGAAATGGTAATAAAGTGATTAATTCATCTACAGGTTTTTATGCGCGTGGGGAATTAACATCTATGGGTTCTGTATTGCCTGACTGGACTGGTGGTATTAAAAATACCTTCAACTATAAAGGTGTTTCATTAAGTGTGCTTATAGATGCTTCTATTGGAGGTAAATATTACTCATTAACCAATATGTGGGGTATGTATTCTGGTATGGCTAAGGCAACAGCAGCATCTACGTCTAATGGTAATACTATTCGTGAAGATGGTATTGTTTTAGATGGTGTTATTGCAACTTATGATAGTGATGGTAATATCGAGTCAACTACCGAAAATACAATAAATATGGATGCTGACGCTTATGGAGCTTATCATTACCATAGTACTACAAGACCTAGTGCAACTAGTGTTTTTGATGCCACGTATTACAAGTTAAGAGAACTTTCGGTTGGTTATACTTTGCCTCAGATTTTTGATGTGGTTAAGTCTATCCGTGTATCTGCTTATGGAAGAAACTTGGCGATTTGGGGATTGGATAATAAAGGTATTGATCCAGAAACAGTAGTTGGAGGTAATGGCAATATTCAAGGTTTAGAAGGGGGTATTGTACCAGGAACAAAAACATATGGATTTAACCTTCAGTTTAAATTTTAATTTTAAAAGTGTTGATTATGAATAAGATAAAATATATAACTTTGCTTCTGGCAGGTATTTTGATCTTCTCTTGTAGCGTGGACTATGAGGAGAATCCAAATGAGCCAACAGAGGTTCCTACCAATGGGATATTTACTTATGTTCAAAAGGAGTTAATGGATGATACCCGTGATGAGTGGTGGTCAGGCAGACAGGCTCTGCTTTGGGTGCAGTACTGGAATCAGGTAAATTATACTGAGGAAGATGGCTTTTCATACAGAGAGACAGTTAATTTAGGTGGTTGGGATGATCTATATGGAGAGGCTCAGGATTTAATTGATGTGATTCAAATTAATGAAGATGAGGCAACCAGTGGAAATGCATCTGCTTATGGTTCAAATGCTAACCAAATTGCTGCCTGTAGAATTATGTTAGTATACATTTATCAGCAAGCTGTAGAGGTTTGGGGTGATGTACCTTACTGGTCGTATGGTAGCGATAATGACACTTTCCAGGCTAATAGTCTGGAAAGTGATGGGATTTCTGCTGCTGTGTATGCTTCTCAGGAAGATATCTATGTGGATATGTTAAAGGAGTTGGATGAAGCTTTTGAACAAATTGATGAGGACGAAACGGTTATGGAAGGTGATTTATTTTATGATGGAGATGCTAAACAATGGAAAAAGTTTGCTAACTCTTTGCGCTTGAGAATTGCCAACAGAATTAAAGGCGTATATGATACCGATGCTATCATGGAAGAATGTGCTGTAACCAGAGCTGATTATTTGTTTACTTCTAATGATGATAGCCCTGGGGTTAGTTATGAAGATAGTGAAACTAACGGTGCGCCTATGTATTTGGCATTTAATGTGGAAAATAGAACTGACTTTGCTCCTTCGATGTCGTTTGTTGAATTATTGCAAGGTAAAAGAGGTCCATTTGGCCTAGTTGATCCTCGCTTGGATATTTTTGTGGCTGATAATGATAATGGTGATAAAGTAGGTATTCCATTAACTAGCTCAAATGACGAGGTAGCTGCTTTTATTTATGAGTCTTTACCTGGAGATGCCGTTCTTTCTTCTACTTATACTGAGTATTATATGGAATATGCTGAGGTATGTTTTATTATGAGTGAGTATAATGGTTGGGATCAAACCTGGTATGAAGCAGGAGTTCGTGCTTCTATGGATAAATGGGGTGTAGCTGATGCGGATATTGATGCTTATATTGATGCTTTGCCAGCTGCTTCTGAGGAAACAGTAATGATGCAGAAGTATATTGCGCTGTATATGCAACCTTATGAGGCATGGGCAGAATACCGTCGTACAGGTTATCCTAATACGCTTATTAAGCCTTATGAAACTTATGACTATACTTATCCTACAGAAAGTGGTGATGTAAAGGAAACGTTTACGTTTACACCAGAGGAAGCGTTGACCGATTTACCAGCAAGAAACGGATACTTGTTAAATGAATATAGTGTAAATGCTACTAATGTAGCCAATGCAGCTTCTGCTATTGGTGGTGATGTGCAGGATACTGATTTATGGTGGATGGAATAATGATATTGTCTAAGGCAACTAAGCTGTGGTGGGACACATAGATTAAAGGTTTAGTTGTGTGAGTGGGGGCAGATCCGTTAGGGTCTGCCCTTTTTTTGTTTTCTCGTATCTGATATGGCAACATTCCTTATTGCTCTTTTGTTGGATGGTTTCGCTCGAAATCCGTATGGATATTGTGGCATGTTGGATTAGTGTATTTGTTTCAGTCGTTTTATCTCTTGAGTGTTGATGCCATTGTTGTTAGCTCATTATAATGCCAATTGCTAATGTTAAAATAAAAATGGTATAATATATCTGTCTTATAGTTTTTTTGTCCTATCCGGATCTTAAAGTACATATTGGTTTTGTTATAGGCTTTCGTTCCAATTTGTTTGAATACATAAAATATTTGCATTGCATTGAGTAGGTGGTGTTGTATTGGAAAATGAAAAAAAACAGCACCAGATATGTCTTTGCAAAAGAGAGATGTGGTCATTTTTCGATGCTGGCAGCGTGTATATTGGACTTAAAGTGGCAGTTTGTTAATGCTTAAATCGTTAGTTAATAAAGTAGCTTATTTTTAGTATTTATGTAGTAAAATGTCAAAATATTAAAATATTTCGTAGTAATATGAACATTTTAAGGGGGTCCTTGTTTCATATTGGTAATTATATTTATGTGTTTTTAGTTTTAAGGGGGTAGTTTAAGTATGTTGTTTAATACATGGATGTTATTTGTTGTGTGGTTGGAAGTAAAAAAATGTTAATCTTTTTATAACTGTTTTTGTACTTAATTATTGAAGTTGAGTACGTAAGGGTTATTTTTTATGTGTATTTTGTTGCTTTAGTGTTAAAAAATGTTTAAATTGAATTTAGAGTTTTAGAACTTTGTTCTATATTTGTCAAAAATATTTACAAATTATAAGTGTTCCCCCACGTATTTGTAAAAATAACTCACATAACAAATTACTTAATAACAAAAACCTTTAAATCGATGATGACTATAAATAGGATAAAGCCATCAGGCTTAAAATAGGAAATTTTCATTCTATTATTTGAAATGCTCAAAAAACAAGAGCGTTAGGATCTGTCTGACTGAATATTAACTCAGGGCAGGTATCTTGTGTCTTGTTCTCTTGTCTTGTTCTCTTGTATTATTAACACATTTTATACATTTTATTAATTTAAACCTTTTGTTTTATGCGGAAATTAGCATTATTTCTGTCTATGATCCTTTTTATAGGGTTACAGACATTATCAGCCCAAACAAAAGCTATTTCAGGAAAAGTAGTCGATGATCTTGGCTTAGAGATTCCTGGAGTATCTATTATTGTTAAGGGCACAACTTTAGGTACCGTAACACGACCAGATGGTACTTATATGTTAGAGGTTCCTGCAGATGCGCAAACACTTTTATTTTCCTTTGTAGGAATGAAAACACAGGAAGTAGCTATTGCAGGTCAGTCTGTTATTAATGTAACATTGGCTTCTGATGCAGTTAACGTAGATGAAGTTATTGTGGTTGCATATGGTACTTCTACTAAAGGTGCTTTTACCGGATCTGCTGCTGTTGTAAGTGCTGAGTCACTTGAAAAGCGTCAGGTGTCTAATGTATCCAAAGCCTTGTCCGGATCAGTTGCCGGTGTGCAGGTTTTAAGTAGTAATGGTCAGCCTGGTACATCAGCTACTGTTCGAATTCGTGGTGTAGGATCTATTAATGCAGGTTCAAGTCCATTATACGTTGTAGATGGTATTCCTTTCGATGGTGATCTTTCTTCTATTAATTCTTCTGATATTGAGTCTATGACAGTATTGAAAGATGCTGCATCTACTGCTTTATATGGTGCACGTGGTGCCAATGGTATTATCATGATTACCACTAAAAAGGCTAAGGAAGGAAAGGCTACTATTAGTTTTGATGCCAAAGTGGGTATTAACTCACGTCAGGTGACTAACTATGATGTATTAACCAGCCCTAAAAATTATTTAGAAACAGAGTATACCGCTATTTATAATGCTGGTTATTATAATCTTGGTTATTCTGAGGCTGAAGCGCATACTTATGCCAACGAAACCATTACTACAGATAGTGAGGGTGGTAACGGTTACCAGATTTATACTCTACCTGATGGAGAAAATCTAATTGGTTCTAATGGTTACTTAAATCCTAATGCTACTTTAGGGTATAGCGACGGAGATTATTATTATACAACAGATGATTGGTCTGATGAAACTTTTGATAATAATATGAGAGAAGAGTATAATCTCTCTATGTCAGGAGGTAATGATAAGCAAAAATATTATCTTTCATTTGGTTATTTAAATGATGAAGGTGTGATCTCAGGTTCTGGATTTCAAAGATTTTCAGGACGTTTCAATGGAGACCAAAAACTAACCGATTGGTTAAAGGTAGGTACCAATATTAACTATAACTATATTGATTCTGACTATCCTGGAAACCAAACTACTAGTTATTCTACTTCAAGTGCTAATGCTTTCTTTATCGCGAATTTTATAGCTCCTGTATATCCTGTTTATGTTCGTGATCCGGAAACGCATGAAATTATGACAAGTAATGGCCATACGCTATATGATTATGGTGATGGATCAAGTACAAATATGGATCGTTCGTTTATGGCTATTGCCAACCCTGTTGGTGATTTGGCTTATAACAAAGACGAATATTTGATGGATATTATCAATACCAGTTGGTATGCTGAAATTTCTCCTATGCAGGGACTTACCGTGACTGCTCGTTATGGTATTCACTTGGATAATACACGTTATAATTCTTTAAATAATGCCTATATGGGTCAAAGCTCCAACTATGGAGGTTCTGCTTATCAGGAACAGACTCGTATATATAGTTTTAACCAGCAGTATGTTGCTAATTATCAGTTCGCTGTTGGTGGCGAGCATCAAATGGATATTACTGCAGGTTTCGAAGACTACTCATGGAGTGAAGAAGAACTTTGGGGTTATGGAACAAATCTGTATGATCCGGAATCGTATTATGTAAGTAATGCTATTGATGATATCGATGCCGGTGGTAGCGCAGATGAATATGCTACAGAAGGTATTTTTGCTCGCGTAAATTACTCTTTAAGAGATACTTATTTTGCCAATGTGGCTTTCCGTCGCGATGCATCTTCTCGTTTCAGCGAAGATAATCGTTGGGGTAATTTCTATTCAGGTAGTGCTGCATGGATGATCAGTAATGAATCATTTATGGCAGATATTTACTGGATTAACATGCTTAAATTAAAGGCATCTTATGGTGAGCAGGGTAACGATGATGTAGATAACTATTATGCTTATCAGGATCAATACACTGTTTCTGGTTCTGATGGCGTATTCTCTGATGGTAATTTGGACTATAAGGGAAATGAAGATTTAACCTGGGAAACTTCAATAACTTATAATATTGGTACCGAGTTCGCTTTATTTAATAATTCCTTATCTGGTAGCGTAGAGTATTTTGGACGTAAATCAAAGGATATGCTTTACTATAAGCCGGTTCAAGGATCTGTAGGTTATACTTCTATACCTATGAACGTGGGGTCTATGACTAATTCAGGTTTGGAAGTTGATTTAGGATATACTGTATTGAAGACTTCTGACATTACCTGGGATGTGAATGTGAATGCTACCATGATTAAGAATGAAATTAATGAGTTGCACGAAGATTTGAATGGTAAGTTAATTGATGGTTCTCGTATTTATGAAGAAGGAGAATCGATGTATCGTTATTATTTGGTAGAATATGCAGGCGTTGATGCAGATAATGGTTTAGCTTTATATTATACCGAAGATGATGAAGGTAATCGGGTAACTACTTCTGATTGGTCTGATGCCTCTGGTTATAAAATTGGTACTGAAGATTTATTACCTGATGTTTACGGAGGTTTTGGTACATCAATTACTGCCTTTGGTTTTGATGCATCTGTGCAGTTTGCCTACCAGTTAGGTGGTCAGATTTATGATTCAGGTTATGCGCGACTAATGCATAGTGGTACTTCAAGTTATGCAGGACAAAACTGGCATAAGGATATTTACAATGCCTGGACACCTGAGAACACTGATACTAATGTGCCTCGTCTGAATGCTAATGATACCTATGCTAACTATACTTCAACACGTTTCATTACCAGTAGTGACTATTTAAGTCTTAACAATATTACTTTGGGTTATACTTTACCAAATAATTTAGCAAAGAAGGCCTACTTGTCAAAAGTGCGTGTTTATTTGACAGCAGAAGGTGTTGCTTTGTGGTCAGCTCGTAAAGGTTTAGATCCACGTCAGAGTTATACCAGTGCAACAACTGCCACGTATACACCAATACGTACAGTTTCAGCGGGTATTAATATGGTATTTTAAGAATTAAAAAAACATAGAATATGAAGAAATTATATATATATGGCCTACTGGTATCCGCTTTGTTTGCTTTTTCAGCATGTGAAGGCACTCTGGATACTGAGCCAGAAGGAGATACAATTACTTCCGAACAAAAGGAGGAAGTATATGAGAATGATCCTGAGAAAACAGAAGCTGCAGTAAATACTATATTCGCTGAGTTTTCTCAATATATGCCTAATTACGATGATGTTGGTTCCAACCATGATGATTTTGGTTATCCTTCTATTATGATGTATATGGATGCCAATGGTTATGATTTTGTATCGGCTGATGTAGGTTATAACTGGGCAGGGAATAGCCTGGATTATACTGACCGTATTTATACGTCAGACCAATGTCAAATTGTATGGAATGATTTATATTCCATGATTTATAACTGTAATAGTATTATTGGTTCTATTAGTTCAGATACTGAAGATGTTGATTCTCAATTTTATTTAGCTCAAGGGCTTGCAGTTCGTGGATTTTGTTACTGGGTTTTAGCGCAGTTGTATCAGTTTAATTATGTAGGTCATGAATCATCTGCTTGTGTGCCTCTGATTACGAATGAAAACTCAGAAGATGCAGCCGTTAACGGAGCAGCACGTAATACCGTTGAGGAAGTATATGACCAAATTCTTGAGGATTTGAATTCTTCTGTTACGCTATTAACAGCTGCTGAAAATGCAGGTGTAGTGCGGGATGATAAGCGTTATGTTAATTTAGCTGTGGCTTACGGTCTTCGTGCTCGTGTAAACCTGACTATGGAAAATTGGAGTGATGCCGCTTCTGATGCATCAAGTGCCATCTCTAATTCAAGTGCCTCACCTGCTACTATGGATGATGTTAGCTCTCCTTATTTTGTGAGTGTTGATGAAGGTAACTGGATGTGGGGAATTATTATTTCTGAAACTGATGAAATTGTTTCTTCTACCATTGTGAACAGAGCTTCTCACCTGGGTTCTTTGAACTACGGTTATGCCAACTATAATAATGGTCGTCAGTTAGGGTATACGCTTTATCATTCTATTCCTGAAACAGACGTACGTAAAGGATGGTGGTTAGATGAAAATGGTGAGTCTACTAACTTATCTACCGAGCAACAGGCATATATGGAAGAAATAGGTTATGATGCTTATACTCAGGTTAAGTTTGCTCCTTATAACTATGTTGTGGGTACAAGTACAAATGCTAATGATGTGCCTCTAATGCGTATTGAAGAAATGTATTTGATTAAAGCAGAAGCATTGGCTATGGCCGGTGGTGATGGTGCCAGTACCCTTGAAAGCTTTATTCAAACCTATAGAGACGCAGATTATACTTGTGATGTAACAAGTGCTGATGATGTTCAGGAAGAGGTTTATTACCACCGTAGAATCGAGCTGTGGGGAGAAGGTATGAACTGGTTTGATATTATGCGTTTAGGTAAAGATATGGACCGTAGAGGTGCAGGATTCCCTAATGCGACTATGGTATTCAACATCGCAGCAGGAAGTGATATCTTATTATGGAGAATCCCTTCTGCAGAAATTGAAGCTAATGCTTTAATTAGTGAAACCGATAATAACCCATCTGCTTCAACACCTACTGCTGTTGAGGATTATGATTATGAATAATTATTTAAAGATAATACTATGAAATACAATATATTAAATATTTTATTCTTCATTTTTGCAACTGCTTTATTTGTTGGTTGTCAGGAGGATTATGAAGATACAGAGGTTGAAAGTCCTTCGTATGACGATGACTCGGCCGTACGTTTTGTAGATGATAATTCTACTGATGTTTTGCTGAATAATTCAACTTTATCATTCTCTCTAACTGTAATTCGCGATAATGAAAGCGATGCATTAGAGGTGCCTATTGTTGTTGTTACTAACGAAAATAGTGTTTTTGATATTCCAGGTTCAGTTTCTTTTGCTGCCGGAGAAGATAGTGTTAGCATCACCATTTCAATGGCTGATACAGCTACCTATGATGTGGCCTATGCTTTGGAGCTTGAATTTGATGATGAGTACTATTCAAATCCTTACAAAAGTGAGTATCCTACTTATAGTGGTGAAGTTACTTTGTTAAATGTTTGTGCTTTGGATAATGGAATGACTGATTTTGAAGGTAGTTGGACTGGTTATGATCATTTTATCGAAGATCTTGGATATTCATATGTTAGTGAGGTTGTTGCTTATGATGCAACTGATGAAGGAGTAACTATTTCGGGTTTGAATAATGGATTTATTACAGCGTATTGGGGGGAAACAATTATTGATGGAGGTACTTGTGTATTAACCATTGATGAAAACTTTGGTATTGTTGAAATAGAAGATCAATACTTATTTACCACAGATTATAATGGAGCTAGTTATGTTTATAACGTTTACGGATCAGGTACCTGGGATAATTGTGGAGATAATCTTTCTATTTACATAGAATATGATTTATATAATGAAACAAGTGGTTACGAATTACCGTCCTACTATTATAGCGATAATACTGATCACTTTATCTTGGAAGTTGTAGTAAGTGCTTCTTCTATTACGTCATTTAATGAGAAATCTTCTAAAGTTGAAATAAAGTTGCCTGATTTTAAAAGGTAATTTGTAATAAAATATATTTTTAAGGCAGATCCCTTGGGGTCTGCCTTTTTTGATATGACCAGGTTGAGTTGTTACCTGGTGTGGCTTATTTGTAGAAAAGTTATGGCTGTCTTTGAGATTGGTTTTACGAAGTGTTGAGTAATGGATCTACTTCACTTGCAGAGCAATTCCACTTATCATCATAAATACTTCATCGGCTTGTTGGGCAATGTATTGATTCATCCATCCTTGTAGGTCGGTAAATTTCCGCTGAACTTCGTTTTCGGGCATACCACCTAAGCCAATTTCGTTGCTTACGATAATAAAATGAGCATCCTGAGTAATTAGTTTTTGAAATTGGTCTTTTGCTTCCTCTAGGGAGATATCAATGTTGCTTTTGTTATCGAAAAAGAAGTTTGTTAACCAAAGCGTAATACAATCAATCAATACCGTTTTACCGGTAAAATCATGGTTCGACAGATATTTTTCTTCTTCTATATTTTCCCAACGTTCATCTCTGTCGGCAATATGTCTTTCTATGCGTTTTTTGTGTTCTTCGTCCCATATTCGGGAGGTAGCTAAATAAGTAGGCCTTGAGCTGTTTTTGAGGGCTAATTTCTGTGCATATGAGCTTTTTCCGGATCGTTGTCCGCCTGTTATAAATGTTATTTTAGTCATTGTATTTTAGTCGTTAGTTAATGGTCATTAGTAAATGGTTGTTAATCAATAGCTGTTAGTTATTGCCAATAGTTTGTTAAGTTGTTCATACAATTCACATGTAATACCATTTTAATAATAAAGAGAGCACTTCGTATTATACCGATGGATTAATGATAGCTTATGTATAACGCGCGGATTATTAACTAATTGGTGTAATTGGTTTTCTTTTGTATGCTTTGTTTAGCCAGCATTTAGTTTCGTGTGCACTTTCTCTTGAATAATAAAGAAAGTTTTTGTTTTCTTTATAGTGGAATCTTCTATACCCTTCAGCCATATTTGCTCCAATAGAATCGGCTGAGCGAATTAATTGTTTGCCAACCGTATCCTGTGCAATGTAATTCCATTTTATAACTTCATCCCAAATAATGTCTGTTATCACATTAGTATATTGATATATTCTTAAATATTGAAGGTTCATCCTCTGTAGGATTGTTTATAGAAATGATTATCTGAATTGATTCATAAATTACCATTGCAAATTTAAGCAATTGCTTAATTCCGCGGAGTATTAACAAATGACCATGTTACAAGAACTCCACCTGTTGGTATTTTTTGGAGTGCCAGGTTATTTTTATCAAAGCACCAAATGGTAATTGTAAGGAAAAAATCTTGTGCCAGGGGATCTCAATGTATTTCATGGCCAGACATCTGATGGTACCGGAATGACCTACTATGGCAGTAGTTGAGTCCTCCTGAGCAGAGAGCGCTATTTGATCAAAACTTTGAGTTACCCTTTGGTAGAACTGATGAAAGGATTCGCCATTAGGAGGAAATTGGTTCATAAAATCCTGATACCAGCTATCCATTTCTTTTTGGTCTATTTCATTCCACTTTTTCATTTCCCAGTCGCCAAAATTAAGCTCCTGTAAATTTGTATCATAGGCTATTTGATGATGCGGAAATAAAAACTGAGCCAGTTTACTGCAGCGCATGAGGGGACTTGAGTAAACCCTGTGAGGCTGTATATCTTTTAGCTTATTTTTAATAAAGGATGCTTCCTGATGAAAATTTTCATTTACATTCAGGTCAGCATGGCCATAGCAAATGCCTGATTGTACATCAGGGGTAGTGTGTCGTATGATATAAAATTGTTTCATCGGTTTAAATTTTATTTCCAATGGTTGTATAGCCTGTCTCACAACATGCGGAGAATTTGCCAGGACTAATGATCCTCTTTCAGATTAGGTGGAGCAGGTGGTGTGCCAACAATTTGCTCTGACCATTTCGCTTTTATGGTAATGTTTTAAACCAGCAGGCATATTAATCGGTTTTCACAGGCCATTAAACAACAAAGGTAGATGTATTTTAAATTTACTTCCTTCGTGTGGCTTTACAAAAGTGTTTCTCCTTCTGCCGGTGTATCTTATTGTTTAACAGTATTGTTCATCAGGTTGTTAGGTTAAAGATACGTCAAGCCATTGCCAATGGCAATGATACTCAGGTAAAACAGTACTTCGGTAACTTGCTGGATGGCCCCCAGACAATCTCCTACATAACCTCCTATCCATTTTTTAAAATAATGATCGAGCCAGAATTTGGCAATGAGTAATGGGATAATGGTCAGATAGATAATCCAATGCGAAAATAATAATAAAGAACTCATTCCTAATATGGTAGCAATCCATAAGTCCTTTATATGTAAGTTCTTGGTAACGGGTTTTGATTTGCTGCTTTCATCTTCTCTTACGTATGGGAGATTGAACATTGTCATGACTGCCAGCATTCGGCTGATGGTATGTCCGCAAATAATAGCCGGTATGATTAAAGCGGAGGGAATGGATACGAGGGCGAAAAACTTCAGTGTCAAAAGCAGAATCATACCTATCATACCATATGCTCCTACCCGTGAATCTTTCATGATAGTAAGGATTTTTTCTTGTGTCCACCCTCCGCCAAAGCCATCGCAGGTATCGGCAAAGCCATCTTCATGAAAACCTCCTGTTAGTAAAATGGTTGAGATCATTGATAGAAGAATTGAAATAGAAAGCGGGAAGATAAAACTCGCCAGATAGTAGGTTAAGGCTCCTGTGCTGCCGATGATCAATCCTACCAATGGAAAATACCGGTTGCATTTATTGATACTATCCTCAGAATATCCAAGCCATTTTGGCGCTGGTATTCGGGTTAAAAACATCAGTGCCGTTAAAAATAATTTAATTTCTTTCATTTCTATTTCATTAGTCAAGGATCAATAGTTATTATCCGTATTGATCAGAATTTATTGTTCACTCTACAGTAGGACTTGATAGAGGCTAATTATTTAGCGAAGACAAATGTATCACTAATTCTACTTTTCAGAGATAGACCTCAGACAATAATTACTGACTATTTTTTAGCCTGCCCTTAAAAGTATAACCTAAATCCTCAATAGCCTGTTTAATTAAGTTTTCATCAATTGAAGAAGCGTATATTTTAACGGTGTTTTGTGAAGGAGTGGCAATTACACTACTGATTCCATTTATTTTTTTCAAATTGTTTTCTACGCTCGCTTTGCAATGACTGCAAGACATGCCTTCTACTCTGTATTGATAATTTTTCAGGTTTCCGGCAAATGAAAATTGCTGGTTTGTAAATAAAGGGGAAGCATCCTGTAATTGCGATAAAGGAGAATGTATTAAAAGTGGTTTTACCGGATTTTCTTGTTTTGCTTTTCTGTTCTCCATGTATTTTTTAACATAACCGTATAAGATCAGCGAGATCATGAGAATAGAAGAGCTAACCTTTAGCCATTGGGGCAATAATTCGTGTTGGTGATGAAGGTGTGAACTGGCTATCATTGTAAACCATTGGGAAGGTAATAAATGGTTGATGAGTAGCCCGAAAATAAAAGCTCCACCAATAATTGATCCTAAATAACTGAATAAGGTTTTGTTGCCAAATACTTTTTTAATAACTGTTATGGTTGCAGCGTTAGTTGCCGGGCCTGCCATAAGTAAAATTAACGCCGCTCCGGGCGATAAACCTTTTAGCATTAAAACAGCCGCAATGGGAACCGATGCAGTAGCACATAAATACAATGGAACCGAAGCTATTAGGATGGTGAGCATGCTTAATAACTCGTTATTCATGTATAGGGAGAAAAAGTCGTCAGGAATAAAAGTGGATAGCATAGCTGCAATTAAAATTCCAATCACGAGCCATTTGGCAATGTCCATTAAAAATTCATGAAATCCATATTTTAGTACACGCATAATGCTGTTGTTTTTTTTACTGTTGTTGCTTGCACAACAGACTTTAGGTGTGTCTTTTATTTCCCGGGTGTTATTTGTTGATGTTAGGTTCGTGATGATTCCACCTAATACTCCGGTAATTAATGCAATAATAACTCTTAGTAGAGCAAAGGGTAAGCCCAGTAATGAGTAGGTGACTAATACACTGTCGATACCGGTTTGGGGAGTGGATATCAGAAAAGAAACGCTGGAACCTTTGGATGCTCCGTTTTTGTAAAAGGAAATGCCTGTAGGAATTACACCACAAGAACATAGCGGTAAAGGGATTCCTAGTAAAGCAGTATTGATTACCGATCTTACATTGTTTTTTCCCATGTATCTGTCAATCCATTTTTGGGGGAACCAGACTTTTAGCATGCCGGCAAAGAGGAAACCCAACAGCAGATATGGCGACATCGCATTTACCAGATAGCTAAGTTGAAATATGAATTCTTGTAAAATGTCTGTTATTATAGTCATTTTCGTAGTTAATTATTAATACTTCTGTTTGTAAGGTCTTGGGTTGTATCTGATGGCTTAGGTATAATTCTAAAGGCTGACAGATGAATAACAAAAATAAGGGTAATAGGTTTGAATAGATACAAAAAAATCCCCAATGATGGGGATTTTAGTCAAGATATTTTGTTGTTTATCCGGCTGTCGGATAATTGCTGTATCAATATTTACCTCATATCAATTACATCCACATCGGGATGGGCGTTCTGGTCAAAAACAAACATTGCATCATCCATAGCTACATTGGTCTGTAGTTTTTTTATCAGGATAGTGTAGTTGTTACCATCTTTACCCACTTGTTTAATACTGTAAATACGCAAGTCGTCTTTTACAATTTCAAGTCTGATGCGCGAATAGGGTTTGTCGCGATTTAAAGGAAAAAGGTCAATGATATAGACAATGGTTCCTTGTAAATCTTTTTCCCCCACAAAGCCATATTTAAACCCTGTTTGGTAAATGGTGAAGATAGATGCTGGATTCAATGTCTCTTCATCGTCAGGATCAGGCTCGTCTATATTCACCTCTTGGGTATCAATCATATGAGTCCATAGTGTT
>JBFHEL010000006.1:0-32365 GCA_041584155.1 Saccharicrinis sp. | reverse complement strand
ATATCAAAGGCACGTAAATCAACTGGCTCATTATAAGGAATACTTTGAACATTCTTCATTCCCTTTGTTTTAGTCTTTTAAAAATAAGTGTTAACGCACAGTAAAAATAATGTTTTCGATTATTAAGAAGGGACAAAATCTTAATAATTTATCAAATAAAATAGCAGTTTGTGTTTTTAGACCATTCTTCCATCTTATTTAAGGATACAAAGATATAAATAAAGCCGTATATTTGGTATGCTATGTTAAATCTAAATATATATGTATATGAAGACAACAGTTGATCTTAAGTGGTTAGAGAAAATGGCTTTTGAAACAGAAGTAAATGGTCATAAAATTAAGGTTGATGCGGATGAAGATTTTGGAGGGGATAATAGTGGCCCCAGACCAAAACCTTTAATGCTGGTGGCTCTGGCCGGATGCACAGGCATGGATGTTGTATCTATACTTAAAAAAATGCGCGTCGAATATGAGGGCTTAACCATTTCTGTTGAAGCTAATTTAAGAGAAGAGCAACCTAAATATTACGATGAGATGAAAGTTATTTATCATTTTGTGGGGAAAAATTTACCGATGAAAAAACTGGAAAGAGCTGTTCAATTATCAGAAGAGCAATATTGTGGAGTGTCAGCTTTGTATAGAATGGCTATTCCGGTTACAACAGAAATTAGGGTAACAGAAAGTTAAATAAACATTGTTGATCGTCTGGATTCAACAAATTCTTTGAAGATCGTTATCTGTGCGGTCTTCTTGTCAGTCCAATTAGTTGGTTTAGTATGCAGCGATTGGAGCAATGGGATTTCTGTGTAGTGTATGATTTGAGGTATAAGGTCATCAATCAGAGATTTTGTTCTCCGGTATTTCTAAATTTTGTTTTGAGTTTATAATTTCGTTTGCCATACCTTTACCTACTTCTTCATATAAATTAAAGACATATGAGGCACCTACTTCCTTAAGTGCCTCAATCTGGTCGTTGTATTTTGCAGTAGCAAATATTTCAATTGGCCTGTTTAATGCCGCCAATCGTTTAATCACAAAAATATTGTTCTGAAAATCGGGTAGAGCGAGTATTACGGTTTTTAACTCCTCTGGCGATACATTATCCCAAAAATCCGTGTTGGTAGCGTCGTGAAGGACTACTTTTCTTCTTCTTTTTAAATGTTTGAGAATTCTGTTTTCGTCGGAGTCCAGACCAATAATTTGATTTTTATAGGTTTCAGCCAGCGTATCGTAAATATTCGTTCCTACTGTACCCATTCCTATGATTAATATTTCGGCGTTGTTAAAGTTTATACGAATATTGTCTTTTTCCAGATCTTTACTGAAAGAGTAGATATAGTTTTTTCGTTTTTTAAAAATGATGTGAGCTCTGCCGTTCAGTATTGAAGAGATAATAAAAGAGATGGATATGGCCAAGGCTATAATAATCAGCCAATCGGTGGATATCCAGCCCATATTTACGGATAAGGCTCCAACGATAAGTCCGAACTCCGAGAAGTTGGCTAAAGAAATGGAGGCAAAATAGGAGGAGTCAACCGGGAAATGAAAACGGCTTAATGAGAAATGGTAAATAAATGGTTTTAGTAAAAGAATAAAAGTTAATAATAAAGCCCCTATAAAAGTGTCGTAATCAGGAGTGCCGCTAAAGCCTATACTGAGGAAAAAGGCTATCAGAAAGAAATCCTTAAAGTGTAGCAGATTCTTTGCTAATTCATCTGATTTTTCGTGGTTAGATATAATCATCCCAAATACAAGGGCTCCTAAATCAGGTTTTAAGCCTACAATACCAAATAACTCAGCACCTAGTAAAGCCATAAAAAAACCAAATAAGGTAAGCATCTCTCCGTGTCCGGTTCGTTTGAGTATATATAAAAGCACAGGACGAAGAAAAGGAGTTAGCAATAAAAGTAAGGCATATATTGATGGCCATGTTTCCTTGGAGAAGGTCAGGAATAGGACTGCCAGAATATCCTGTATTACCAGTATGCTGATGGCTGCCTTTCCTTCTGTTGTATTCAGGTTTCCCCTCTCTTCGAGGATTTTAATCACAAATACGGTACTCGAAAAGCTTAGTATAAAAGAAATAATGAGTATCTGGTGAATGGTTAATCCTGCAAAATGGGGCAGGGGCGTTAGTGTAAGTACGCCAACAATGATGGCCGAAGTTGTTACTGAAATTAAGGTAGACAGCAGGCTTCCTCCGAGTATCGATTTTTGTGTTAGAGACCTAAGGTTGAGCTTAAGACCAATGGTGTACAATAATAACATCACACCGATATCGGCAATTCCTTCCAATAGCTGACCGTGTTCGGCATTTATGCTGTGTAATAAGAACCCGGCAAGCAAAAAACCAAGCATAGGAGGTAGTCCTATTCTTCTGATAAAGTATCCAAGGGTAAAAGCTATACCCATCCATAAAGAATCCAGGCTCATAAATTTTTGTATTAGGTTTTTAGGCTCTTTATTCCATTATTTAATGGCAAAGGATTACAAATTGTTCGGAAATTTCGTCAATTTTATTTGTTTATCCTTCGCTTTTATTGTTGCCTATGTCGTTATTGTTTACACATCCGGTTTATGATATCCTTATGCTGAGGGAATTTCTGTATTAAATTAATTGCTGAGCCCATTTCAAAGTCTCTAAAATCAAAGCCCGGTGCTACAGCGCAGCTTACCAGTGAATAACCATATGCACCTTCAATTTCGGCAGCAAACCAGCAATGTGGCTCTACGGTGAACTGCCATAAATTACTTTTTTTACCAGATAATACCACTTTTTCGTATTGACCGGATGGATGAATAATATGGATGATCAGGTTTATCCCTTGATGAAAATACCAGATCTCAGGCGATTGAATACGGTGAAAAGCAGATATTTCCTGGTTACTTAGCAGATAGTAAATAGACGTTAATGCATCTCTGTCTCCATCAAATGTATCCGGCAGACCTTCTTTCTTTATGCTTAATGCTGATCGATAGCATTCCTTATACCAGCCACCTTCAGGGTGTTGCTTTAATTGCAGTTGGTCAATGATTTGGCTGGCTGATCTGCCCGTGTAATTATCTGGTACATATAACGGATTTGTATCAATAAAATGTTGCAGATTTAACTGTGCCTCGGCAAGTTTTTCTTCCCAGTGTTTAATAGAGTTTTGTCCTATTATATCGGTAACGCATTTGACTCCTGCAAAAGGGATATTATGATTTCGGCATACTCTGGCAACGGCAAATGACTCCATATCAAATACATCCCCTGTTCCATCGGCAGAGGTTAAAAAAGTATCTCCGGTATTGCATATGCTATCGAATTGCCAATGTTTAAAGAATCCACAGGCTTCTATCTCAGCAGTAAAATCTTCCTCATACGAGACACCAAAATTTTGAAGTTTTTCCATATCCCGGTCAATAAAACGTCGACATAAATGAATAGATCCCAACTGGTAATCCAGGGTGCCGGCAGTTCCAATATTTATTACTATATCCGGATGGTGCTGGTTGATGGCATGTTCAACAGCTATGGTGGCGGCTACTTTACCCACTCCGGTTCTGCAGTAATGAAACTTACAGTTGGGCATAGTAACGTAAACACGCTCCTCCTCTACTGCATAAACAATAAGTATATTTAGCATATAATTCTCTTTACAAATATTTTTGTGGTTTAAAAGTACCTATTTATATACACGTATAAAAGTAAGGATACAAACTTGTGCTAAGTTCTATGTTATTTGCCAAAATACCAGCGAGCACAAGAATAAATTATGATTTATTCAAATCATAATCGCTTTTTTATTTTGTGAGCATGTATTGCTTTGTTAAAAGCTGTTTTTTGTGCACAATTAAAAATGTAAAACCCGTAAGTAATATTATATTTGAACAGATTGTTTGACTACGAATTTATATCATGGAGGTATGTCTGTACTTTTATACGTTAATTTACTTATAATAAATATTGTTGTTTGGTTAGCCTTAAGTTATTTTTGGAGCTTTTGGAATTTTAAGTTATTTAAACCCTACAACTGGCTGGAAGCTAAGAAGAGAAAGGAAATTCCTGACAAAATCATAAAAGAGGAAAGAGTTTTTAAAGATAGAAATCGCTTTTATGCCCTTTGGTTTGAACTCGAACGAATTAAAAAGCAAGAGATAAAAGGCGATTTAGCCGAAGTAGGTGTTTTTAAGGGAGAAACTGCAAGGGTTATCCATTATTTAATGCCTATGCGTAAGCTTTATCTTTTTGATAGTTTTTCAGGTTTCCCTAAACAAATTATACGTGAAGATTGTGATGGTACGGTAAGGCCACAAACGGTTAACTTTGGAACCTCGAGCAAGGCTGAGGTGGAGAATTATATAAAAGGGAATGAGAAGGTTGTGATAAGAGAAGGTGTTTTTCCTCAAACGGCCAGTGATTTAACAACGGAAATCTTTGCATTTGTTCATTTGGATGCTGATCTTTATCAATCAACATTAGATGGTTTGCAATTTTTTTATCCCCGTTTAAGTGCCGGTGGCTCTATTATTGTGCATGATTATAACCATAATTGGGCGGGTGTAAAAAAAGCCGTTGATGAATTTGAAAAAACAATACCGGAATATTTCATGCCTTTGATGGATATGTATGGTTCGGTGTTACTTGTTAAAAACAAAAAGGTAAAATTACTTTAGAATGTTTAGATTGACCCATGTTTGTATTTTGGTGTGTATACTTAATTTTTCTGTGAATGCTCAGGATAGCATTTCCGTTACCGAAAATTATAGACCAAAAATTGGTTTGGTGTTAAGTGGTGGAGGTGCTAAAGGGATGGCGCATATTGGGGTGCTGAAGGTATTGGAAGAGCTTGGTATAAGACCCGATTATATTACCGGTACCAGTATGGGTAGTATTATGGGTGGATTATATGCCTCAGGATATAAAGCCAATGAGCTGGATTCCATTATCAAATTGATTAATTGGAATAATTTGCTTAGTGATAATATACCTCTCTCGAAGGTAGTACCCGAAGAAAAAAATGATTACAAGCGGTTTTTATTTCAGTTTGATATCACAAAAAAAGGACCTGTTTTGCCAACTGGCGTAGTGGTTGGCCAGGGTATCACCGAAGAAATGAATTATTTGACCTGGCATATGACAGGAATAGATCATTTTGATGATTTCCCGATCCCTTTTCGCTGTGTTGCTGCTGATTTGATTTCGGGAGAAGCTTATACTTTTGACTCAGGGAGTCTGCCTATAGCTATGCGGGCAAGTATGGCTATTCCTTCTGTTTTTTCGCCCGTTTTATTGGATAGCATGCTGTTAGTTGATGGCGGGGTATTGGATAATATGCCGGTACAAGCATGTATTAATATGGGAGCCGAAATTATTATTGCTGTAAATGTTGGACTCAAAGGCAGACCCAAGGCGGAGGATTATAAGAGCATTACCGATGTTTTAATGGGGGCTGCCATGATTCGAAGTAATTATATTGCCCAAGAGGCTAAAGAAAAGGTGGATATCCTAATTGAACCCGATCTGGATGGTTATAGTGCAGGGAGTTTTTCTAATGGGGAACAGATTATTGAGTTGGGAGAGATAGCGGCACGAGAACATTATGTGGAGCTGGCAAGCCTGGCTGAATTTTTAAATCAATACCCGCAAAAAGAAGAGCCTTATGTGTCCACTAACTGGCAGGAGTTATATATTGAAGATATTAAGGTGGAAGGGCTTAAACGATTGAATAAGCAATTTGTTCTTGGTAAATTTGGGCTCGAAAAAAAACATACCTATACTACTAAGGATATTAATGAAGGAATGCACCTGTTAATGGGGACACGATATATTCAAAATGTGGATTATAGGCTTGAAACAGGGGAGCATGGTTATATACTTACGCTGCTGCCTACCGAGGCTTTTCCAAGTAAATATAATTTCTCCATTCATTATGATAATGAGTATAATGCCAGTGCAATTTTTAATGTGGCCCTGCGAAATTATCTTATCAGAGGTTCGAGTTTTAAACTTACTTTTGAATTGTCAGAATATCCCCAGTTAAATACAGAATATATCGATTATCTGGGAAGTAGACAAAAAACGGGTGATTATATAAAAGGTCATTGGGAAAAAAGTTCTGTTCCTTATGTTGATGATCAGGGTGAAGAAGTGGGGTCGTTTAATGAGCAGCTATTACTCCTGGAAGGTGGGTTCCTATTTGTTCCGAATATTAAAAGAATTATAAGGGTAGGTGCTTTCTTTAGACGACAAGTAAGTAAATCAGGAAGTGGGATTATAGATTTAATGGTTAATGATGTCAATAAAATAGGGAATAGCTCCTGGGGTTTTAATTTAAAGTACAATAAAAATTCCTTGGATAAACAGTTCTTTCCTACCAAGGGTAGCTTGTTGAATATTGATTTGGAGTACCCTGTCAACTTTAGTACTATTTATGATGGTTCAGATAGTGCTCGTGCCGTATTAAATGACATCATTGAAATTCCTAATCAAAACTATTTTAAGGCTGCAGTTGTGTTTAATCAATATATCCCGGTAAGTAAAAACTTTAATATCTCTTATTTATTATCCGCGGGCGGTGCTTCAGAAGACATGGGAAGTTTACAGTATTTTCAATTTGGAGGAATTCAAGCCACCAGGAGATATAATGATATTCCGTTTGTGGGTTTAACAACCAAGGAAATATCTGCGCAACAGTATGCAATGGGAAATGTAAGTCTGAGGTATGAAGCGATGAATAATTTTTTTATCGGGTTAACGGGTAGCGTGCTTGATTATGAAACTAAATATGATAATCTGAGTTTTGATTCTTTGAACGTATTTGGTTCAGATAAGGTAGTCTACGGTGGGGGGATATTATTTTCGTATCAATCCATATTAGGTCCCATACAATTGGGCTATGGTCGTACATCCATGCATAGCAAAAACAGATATTATTTTTCAGTAGGCTTTCCATTTTAAGATTCATTGATTCAGATGTAACTTAAAGTAGTTAATGCCCGTATTAAATTTATATTTTATCCATAACTACCATTCATTCATTTCTGATTTTACACGGTGTATTCATACTAAGTGATTCAGCATGATATCTTTGAGAGATTAAGATTAGTACAAATATTTCTTATAGGAGATTTATATGTCTATAAAATACTTTAGGCATGTGTTCGGAGGATTAAAAGGGAAGGTATGTTTGAGTTAAGTCATTTGGAATCAAGAGCGACAGGAGAAGTGGTATCCATCATAGATGATTTGCCATGCGGGGCTATGCTGCTGGGCATAGGGTTGCAAAACGAATATTGTATATTATATAGTAATAAGAAGTTAAAGCAAAATCCTTTTGCTGAATTGGATATTCAAACTGGAAAATCTTTTGCGCAATGTTTTCATCTTAAGCAGGAACAGGTTAATGAAAAGAGCTTTGTTAATGGCGATACATTAAATATTAGCCTGCTTATAAATCAGGTTAAGAAAATTATTGAAATTAAGTTTGGCCTTTTAAATGTTTATAAAAACGTATTTCCTATTGCTTATATATCTGATATCACCTTATTACACGATGCCACTAATCGTGCATTAAAGGCTGAGCAGGAGTTAAAAGTAATTTTAGAGAATACGAGGTTCGGGATTAAACAAATGACACCCGAATTAGATATTTTAAATGCCAATAGTATGGCTTGTAAAGCCATGAGTAGCGATATCGAAAGTTTGATAGGGTCGAAATGTTATGTACATGTAGGTAATGATAAACCTTGCCCCAATTGTCCTGTTCTACTCTCTCTTGAAACCAAGTCGCCGCAGGAGCATATTCAGGAGCCGGGAAATGGAAGAAGCTACCTGATCAATTCAGTTCCTGTACTTAATAAGGATAATGAAGTGACCAGTATCATTGAGTTTTTTGAAGATATTACCGATGTTAAGGAAAAAGAAGCGTATTTAATTGAAAGTGAAAATAAGTTTAAAAATATTTTTGAATACTCAAATGATAGCATATTTCTGTTGTCAAATGGAGTAATCACCGACTGTAATATTACAGCTTGTAAAACATTTTTTGTTAATGGGAAAAACGATCTGATTGGAAAGGATTTTACTTCGCTGGTTAATGAAAATAGTATAATTTTAACAAAAAATTATTTAAACGGATCATTAGACTCCATCCCTAAGGAAAAGACCGTACACTTTGATTTGGAATTTAAAAAATCAGATCAATCTTTTTTTCATGGTAGTGTTTCCTCTTCTTCGATTAAAATTAAAGGGAAACAGTTTCAGCAAATTATCATACATGATATAACCCTTCGAAAACAAACAGAGGTTGAGTTATTGAAGGCTAAAATTAAGGCAGAAGAAGCAGCTGATTTAAAGTCTTTGTTTTTAGCCAATATGAGTCATGAGATAAGAACTCCTTTAAATTCAATTTTGGGATTCTCTGAGTTGATGTTTTTTGATCATTTAGATAAGCAAGATCAGGAACAATATCTGAAAATGATTCTTTCAAGTGGAGATCAACTCCTTCATCTGGTGAATGATATTTTGGATATCGCTCAAATAGAATCAGGACAACTCGAAATCAAAAAGGAAGCAATACATCTTAATTCGATTCTGGATGAATTGTATAAAATTTATAGTGCCGAATTGCGATCGAAACCGGTAACATTAAAAATGAGTAAGGGTTTAAGTGATGAAAACTGCTATATAGTCTCACATCAAGGAAAGTTAAAACAGATTTTATACAATTTAATTACGAATGCTATTAAATTTACTCCTGAAGGAATTATTCATATAGGTTATACCATTGTTGATCATTATGTTCAGTTTTTTGTGGAAGATACAGGGTTTGGAATTGATGAGGAGTCGCAATATGCCATTTTTGAGCGATTTATGCAGTCGGGGACAGTCAAGCAAAAAGAAAAAGGCGCCGGTTTAGGTTTAGCTATTTGTAAAGGACTGGTTAAGTTATTGGGAGGCGATATTTGGTTATCCTCACAATTGGGTTCCGGAACCACTATGTTCTTTAGTCTGCCTCTTGATATAGAGTAATGTCTTAAACCATTTCACTGTTCTTCTGTTTGGTATAAAAAGCAGCTTATGAACAGGGACTTATCAAATATTCGTAAAGATTTTAAAAGGAGTAGCTTAGCGATAGATTCTTTAAATGATCATCCGGTTGTGCATTTTAAAGAATGGCTTGATGAAGCTATAGATGCGCAGGTGCCTGAGCCAACAGCTATGACTTTATCCACTGTTTCTCCACAAGGAAGGCCTTCGGGAAGAATTGTTTTGCTTAAGCATGTTTGCGAAAAAGATGGGTTTTGGTTTTTCACCAATTACCAAAGTAAAAAAGGCAGGCATATCAGCGCTAACTCCTTTGCCGCCTTAAGTTTTTTTTGGCCATCCTTAGAACGACAAATACGTATTGAAGGAAAAATTTATAAACTCACTGCTCAGCAAAGTGATCAATACTTTTTATCCCGACCGATAGATAGCCAGTTAAGCGCATTGGTTTCACCACAAAGTGAGGTGATAGCAGACAGAGATATATTGATGAGGTGGTTTGATGAAGCTAAAAAAAACCTGCCAAACATTAAGCGGCCTGAAAACTGGGGAGGTTACGCGCTAATTCCTGATGAAATAGAGTTTTGGCAGGGCCGTACGGGCAGGATGCACGATAGAATTAGATTTACCCTGAGAAATGAAAGCTGGCATAAGGAACGTTTAGCTCCATAAATGCTGTCACAGTGCTGTATATATCCTGTTTTAACATAAAAAAGAGGTTGCCAGATGATGACAACCTCCCGTTTATTATATGGAAATATAAGGTATCTTAAATGTTCTTATTTACAAAGTGATAGTGTGATCCAAAACGATCAAATGCAGCTTTGTCAAGCTCTTCCTGGTGATTAGGGTGAGCAATAGATATAATTAATTTAGCTCTTTCCTGCATTGTTTTACCATATAGGTTAACAGCTCCAAACTCTGTTGCGAACCAGTGCATATTAGCACGTGTGGTAACTACTCCAGAACCGGGTAAAAGGATTGGTGAAATTTTAGATAATCCTTTGGCTGTAACTGAAGGCATGGCAATAATAGGTAAGCCACCTTCCGAATGGCCCGCACCGCGGATAAAGTCAATTTGACCACCCACACCTGAATAGTGAGTTGTACCTATTGAGTCGGCACAAACCTGACCTGTAATGTCTATTGCTAAAGCTGAGTTAATAGCTGTTACTTTATGATTTTTGCGAATAATATCTACACTGTTTGTGTGTTTCACATCCATCATGGCAACCATCGGGTTATCATCAATGAAATCATATAGTTTTTTAGATCCCATTAGGAATGAGGCTACCATTTTACCTTTATCGATTTGCTTACGTTTACCGTTAACCACTCCTTTTTCAACTAAAGGAAGAATTCCATCGGCAAACATTTCGGTATGTACTCCAAGATCCTTGTGGTTGCCTAATTGGGCTAATACAGCATTAGGAATACCACCGATACCCATTTGTAAACAAGCACCATCTTCTATTAACTGAGCTACGTTTTTACCTATTGCAATATCAATATCGGTTAGTTCACCCATATCATGAGTGTAAAGGGGGCTGTCATCCTCAACGAAATAATCAATTTCGCTCATAGGAATAATAGCATCTCCCCAGGCACGTGGTACGTTAGGGTTCACAGCAGCAATTACAACATCAGCGCATTCAATGGCTGCTAAAGTAGCATCAACAGAAGTTCCTAATGAAACAAATCCGTGCTTGTCTGGCATAGAAACCATGACCATGGCCACGTTAACTTTTAAATAACCTTCGCGGATTAATTTTTGTGTTTCGCTCAGGAATGCAGGGATATAATCGGCGTAGCCGGCTTGTGTTTGCTTGCGCAGGTTAGCACCTACAAAGAACTGTTCTGAAACAAAAACACCCTCAAATTCAGGATCTGCAAAATCAACTTTATTTTCAATATGAATATGTTGAACTTTAACATCGTAAAACTCCTTGTTACGACCACGTTCAACCATTGCTTTGATTAATTTGTGCGGAGTAACAGCCACACTACTCAAATGAACTCTGTCTCCGGTTTTAATTACCTTAACAGCTTCTTCTGCACTAATAGTTTTATACTGCATTGTTTTTTATTTATAGAAAATTTTCTTTAATTCCTTTTCGAGTTGCAAAAGTATAACAAATTGATTAAAACTGTAGTGCGAAAAAATGTATTCTACAACATACACTCAAAAACAAGCCTGTTTCTAAAAGTCATTTGTGTATAAGCAACTAATTTGTTTTTATTACTTTTGCCAACCATAAGGGTTTATCATGCAGAAAAATATATCGACAAGGATAAATAAATATTTAAGTGAAGTGGGTTATTGCTCGCGCAGGGAAGCTGATAAATTAATAGATGCTGGCAAGGTAACTATTAATGGTAAAGTTCCTGATGTGGGAACTAAAGTTGCTCCTGGCGATGAAGTTAGAGTAAAAGGAAAATTAATTTCAGTGCCTTCTGAAGCGTTTGTGTATATTGCGTTTAATAAACCCATTGGTATTGTTTGTACGACAGATACACGTGTTGAAAAAAATAATATTATTGATTATATCAACTATCCCAAGCGTATTTTTCCCATAGGTAGGTTAGATAAACCCAGTGAGGGTCTTATTCTATTGACGAATGACGGAGATATTGTAAATAAAATTCTTCGGGCGAGAAATAATCATGAAAAAGAATATATTGTTAAGGTAGATAAACCTGTTACAGCCAAATTTGTCCAGGAAATGAGTAAGGGGGTGCCAATTTTGGATACTATAACCAAAAAATGTTTTGTGGAGCAAACCGGCAAGTTTGAATTCAGAATTATTCTTAAACAGGGGCTTAATCGTCAGATACGTCGCATGAGTGAATATTTAGGATATGAGGTCAAAAAACTCAAAAGAATACGAATAATGAATATTCATCTGGATGTACCTGTTGGTAAATGGCGAAGCCTTACTGCTAAGGAGCTTCAGGATATTAACCAATTGATTTCAGATTCCTCTAAAACGGCCTATTAGTTTTTTATGCCTGGCTCAGTTGGTATTTGGTGTGTAAGCTATCTTGTAACCGTTGTCTTTCTACTAATATCCAGGCTGTCTCAAGTAATAAACCAATTTGTTCTGCATGAAAATTAGAGTATGAATTTGTTTTGCTTGCTAACCAGAATAAAGCTTCAATCTTACCGTTTACCTTAACCGGAATTGTAATGGAGTTATAATGTTCATTGTGTTTTTGAAAGGGATAATTGTTGTGCGATTGGTTGATAATTACAGCCTGATTTGAATTTATAGCCTGATTGAGACAATCAATATTTTTTATCTCACTGCTATTGTTTTGAGCTGGAAATGTTAAGGAAAAATCTTTGGAATAATTGTTAAGCAGGAATATCTTTTTTGTTTCATCGTAATGATATACGGCTCCTGTTTCACTTTGCGTATATTCTATGATTTGTTGTAAGGTAAAATCCAGTAAGTCATTTATGGTACTGGCCTGGTAATGGATAATATTTTCGAGTCCCTGAAATCGTCTATTGACCTGTTGAATCTGGTATTTCGCCTGAACTGTTTGTGTTGTATCAATAACTATCACATGTACCATTCTTTTTTTATTTACCATAAAGGAACTGGTGAATATGTCAACATTGCGTTTTTGTCCTGATCTTAAGGTGTGTATGTCTCTAAAGTGATTGTTTTTGCCCGAGCCAACTTTCCAGTATTTCTCTGTAAAGTTATTTGAATTGGTTTTATTTATTGTTTTTACGTTTAGTGAAATGATTTCGTTTTTAGAATAGCCATAGAATAAACAAGCAGTACTGTTGGCATCCAGAATGTTTAGCGTTTCAGGGTCAACAATAAGCATAGCGGTTTTACTCTTGTTAAATATGTTCTTAAATCGTTTTTCGCTTTCCTTTAATGCTATTTCAAAATGCTTTTTATCTGTTATATCATCAAAAAGAGCGGCGCAAAATCCTTTTTTAGGAGAAAAGATATGTGTATCATAATATTTACCCTTTGACGAGAATGAATCGGTGAAGCGATAAGGAATTCCGGTAGTTGCCACTTGTGCAAATTTATTAATCCAGGATTGTTCGGTATGTGGAAACAATTCCTTGGCGGTTTTGCCTACTAATTCATTATGTTTCAATTGAACCCGTTTTAATAACTCAGGATTTGCATCTATATAAATATAATCAACCGCCTGACCATTTTTGTCCCATATTATTTTGCATAAAGCAAAGCCAACTTTTAAATTATTAAATAATAATCTGTATCGTTCTTCGCTTTCGCTAAGCTGTTGGTTTTTGATATAGAGTTCCTCGTTATTTGTCAGTAGTTCTTCTTCTGCAGCCAATAATTCATCGTTTTTTGTTCTGAGTTCTTCGTTTATGCGCTGGTATTGTTTGTTTAATACCACATGCTTTTTGTTTAGAGATATATAATCGCTAATCTTTAGTGCCAGTTTAACCTGAGTTTTTTTTCTTTGTTTTATTATCAATGCAAGATAGATCAGTAATAATGATTGCAATAGGATAAAGGCTAGAACAAAATATATTTCAGATCTGTATTTTGCCACCGCGGTTTCAGGTGTATTGATGAGTTGACTGTTGATGGGTAATTCATTGGAGCTGATATGATATCTTTTGATTTCGTTAAAATCAAAATAAAATTGATTTGGGCTATTGTCCTCCACTTTAATTTTTCTGATATCTAACCCTTCTATCACCTGCTTTACTATATTTGCAGCATATTGACCCTGGTTAAAATGGTCTACTAATTTACCTCCAAAAACTCCTTGCCCCAGGCCATGGGTATACAAATGAAACAGGGGTGACTTAAGGTTTTTTTTAATTATACATAGACTCTCACTAAAATCTTTACTACCTCCGTCTTTATCTACTAAAGCAGAGAGCAATAAAACAGGATTGTCTTGCTCAATTTGTTTAAGTTGTTGAGGTAATTGTTTAAAAGTATGGTTGGATAAAGAAATATTTGTGGTCTTTATGTTTTTATAGGCATCTAATACTTTATTAACATATACTAAATCAGTTTTCCCTGTGTTTGTATTGTCAGATATGGTATAGATGTTTTGTGCCTGTGGAAACAATTGAAGCATGATATTAATTGTTTCTTTTATTGATATCTTTTCAATCACACCGGTTACCCATTCATTTTTATTTTGTGCCAGGGCTATTTGGGTATCGTTTACACCACAAAATATGATAGGTGTTTTCTTAAATAAACTATCCTGCTGTGAGAGTACGTAGTTTAATGCATTATCGTCGCAGGTAATGATGGCATCGTACCGGGCACCATTTTTTAATTTGTATTTCATTAACTGAGTAAATAAGGAATAGTTTTTTGGTTTATTATATCTCTTACTATCCAGCGTCTCCAGGTCAATGGCGATATGGCATGAGTCCAATACGGATTTTATACCGTTTACCTGCTGAAAATAAGTCGGGAAACTAGAGTTGTAAGAACTAATAAGCAATATTCTTTGACCCGATTCTGCCATCAAATTGTTAAACGAAAGCAATTGAATGAGGATAATAACTCCCGTAAAAATTTTGCCTTTTGTATTCTTTTGCATGAATAATCCTTCTGGTTAGGTACTGGTTGTAGGTTAAATTGTAGCAATCATAGGTATTTGTCTAAAATGATTGTTAAGGTTCGGTGTTATACAGCAGGACTCTCTATCAAGGGTAAATTAAGAATGGTGTAGGTGCCCGACTGGTCTTCCTCGTTATGAAATGTTATATTACCCTTGTGTAATAAGATGACAATCTTAGCCAGATATATTTCTATGGTATTGCTGCGCTCGAACTGATAGTTTTGGTTTTTCACTGACCTAAAGAAATGTTTGATTTCTGTATCTGAAAATAAACTGCCCTTGTCTTTGATAATAATTTCCAGTCTGTTTTCATTGGCGTTGATGTCTATTTTAATATCTCCTTTGGGTGTAAAAGTATATGAACATTCAATTAAGGCTGTTAATGCCTCTTGCATATAAGCCAGATCCATATTAACCCATGCGTTTTGGCAAGAACAGTTAATGTGCGTATTTATTTTGTTATTCTTAAGGTGTTGTGATTTGTCTTGAATAATAGCAATAAGTAATGGAATAATATCTACTGGTTCCATTGATAGCTGAGATTCTCCTTTTAGTTGAAGGTTGGATATCTGCAGGGCTGAATAGGAATATTTTTCCAGGTTATGAACCGATTTCTCAAGTAGAGTGATTATTTCTTTTATATGTTCGTCGTGGTCGTAAATATTAAGCAGATTAATGGAACCAACAATGCCATTTAAAGGGGTGCGAAGCTCATGACTAATGGTATTTAAAAAGTCGTTCTTTGCTCTGTCCAACTGTTTTAATTCCTCATAGGCAACAATTAAATTATTGTTCGATTCAATGAGTTCTTCAGTTTTATTTTTTACCTCTGTTTGTAACCAGTTATTTACATTCAATAATTTCTCGCGTGATTTTTTGAGTTCAATATGTGTTTTTAAGCGCATCATTAACTCTTGCTGATTAAAAGGTTTTGTGATATAATCTACTCCACCTTTGGCAAATCCTTCGGTGATACCTTCAATATCGTGTCTGGCCGTTAAAAAGATGACAGGTAGATCTGCATGATTGGGATTTGCCTTTATTAATTCGCAGGTTTTAAATCCATTCATTTCCGGCATCATTACATCTAATAATATAGCATCAAAGTCGGTGTTGTTTAACCACTTTAAGGCTGTTTTTCCGTTTAAAGCTACTTCAACAGAATAGTTGTTCTCCGATAATAAAGCAGCTAAAACCTGCAGGTTTTTAGGGTTGTCGTCTACAACTAAAACCCTTTCTTTTTGTACACTATTATTGCTCATTGGTTACTTTATCTAGGTATTGCTTAAAGTGATGTATCATCTTCTGAATCGTTTCAAAATCAAAAGAAGTGATGGCAGTATGTAAAGTGTTTACGTATTTTTCCAGTTCGGGCCATTGAATGATGGTTAATATATGTTGTAATTTAACTAAGAATAGATTAAGATTCTCTGAAGATAATATTTCTTTTAGATCCTCCCAAATGGGAATGACCTCCTGATTTAGAATCTTATTAACCTGATTTAATTCTTCCGGAGTAAATGAAGCTGTTGAATTTTCTGAGTAGGTCTTGTGTTCTGTAAACAAGTGTTTGGCCTGAAAGAATTTTGACAGGGCCTGCACTAAATCAGTTTCCATAATGGGTTTTAATAAAAATCCGTCGAAACCAGTTTCTTTAGCAAGCTGTTCGTCAGAATGTGAAGCAGATACTGCTAATACAGGTACTGACTTGCTTTGTGAGGAAGATCGTATTTTCTTGATGGTGTGCAAGGGGTTTCTCTGAGGAATACTCATGTCGAGAATAATCATATCCGGTTTTTGTGAGTCATTGAGGGTGAAAATCTCTTTTTCTGTTGTTGCTGTCTGACAATTGAAATTTAAGTTAGAACATAAGGCATTTAACATATCAAGGTTTGATTGTGTTTGATCAGCAATTAAAATAGATTCTTGGTTAAAGCTCACCGTTTGACTTGTAATGGCAAGTTCAGCATACTGTTCCATCGATGATTCTATATTAGGAATAATGAAACTAAAACAGCTGCCTTTGCCAAGTTCACTGCTTACCGAAATGGTTCCATCCATCATACTAACAAGCTTTTGCACAATAGAGAGCCCCAGACCTGTACCCTGATATTTTTTTTCATTGGGATTTTTATCCTGAATGAATGGTTCAAATATGGAGGCTTGTTTCTCTCTGGCTATGCCAATACCTGTATCTGTAACAGAAAATAGAATAGAACCATTGTTTTGGGATTTGTTTGCTTGAAAAGAATAGGCTATGGTTACATGCCCTTTTTCGGTGAACTTAATGGCATTGTTTATCAGGTTCAAGAGAATCTGCCTTATTTTTATAGCGTCAATAAATACCGTTTTTGGGAAAAACTCGGGGGTTTCAACAATGATTTCCAGATTCTTTTCTTTGGATAATAATAAAAATGTTTGTTCTATTTCACTTACCAAAATTTTAAGATCAGTATTTTCATGGCTCAGAATCATTTTTCCTGCTACGATCTTTTCAAAATCAAGTATGTCGTTTATCAGCGATAAGAGAACCTTACCACTTGATTTGATAGAGTTTAGATATCCGTTATAAGGCGCTTGCGTTATATGTTTGCCTAATAATTCTGCAAACCCAATGATGGCATTCATGGGTGTTCGGATCTCATGTGATATGTTGGCTAAAAAAACAGATTTAGCTTCATTTGCATTTAAACTCTTATTTCGTTCAATTGTTAAATCGTGAAGAAGTTTTTTAGCATGGGTAATGTCTTTTATTACTCCAGATATTTTCACATTGTCTTTTTCTGTTTCATGTCGAAATATCTTGCCCATAAAATTAATCCAGATGTATTCGTTTTTCTTATTGAGCAATCTGCATTCAAAATCAAAATTTTCATTCGCGCTGGAATTTGCGAAGGAAGAAAATATCTGTTTGGCATCATCAGGATGAAAACGGGAAAGAACCCAATCTATTTGAATAAATTCATCATCAAAGTTGTATCCTGTGAGCTCTTCAAATACAGAATTAGTTTTTATTTTGTTTTTATGGGGGTCGTATTCGATAACGGCTATATTTCCTGCATGCATCGAAAATTCAAGAATATCTTTTAATCCGGCTATTTCTTGTTCCGACTGATGTTGCCCTTTCGTCTTTTTAATATCCTCAAGTTTAAGCTGATTGCTGAAAGATTGGGCAAAAATGGAAATATCATCTATTGATGATGCAGTAAACTTGTTTTTCTTTTCAGATGCAATAATAATTGTTCCCCAAATATGATGGTTGTTTGTGTGTATTGGCGCATAATAAATTGATTTGTAGGTGCTTTGTACCTTGTTTGATTCTATTCCCAGATGGAGATGAGCTTCATGGTTTTTTTTGTTAAAGCCGGTTATAAAAGGATTTCCGGGATTCAGGGTTTGCCCCTTGGCATAAGCGCTTCCCTGATGGGCAGTAGAAGCTACAATTGTGTTCTTTTTGTCGTTAAATTCGAGGAGCAATGCAATAGATGAGTTTGTAAGCCTCTGAATTTGTTTTATTTGCTTATCCCAGCTATTGCGTAAGTTTGTATTCATTTATCTGACTAACTTATAATAAAACCTGTTAAATGAAATTCTAAAATACTCTATTTTAACTGTATATGCAAGTTTCCTATTTAATAAATAATTGTTGTATATTTGGCTTCGGAGTTAATGTGAAGTATGAAGAGATTGTCCCCACTGAAAGATGTTAATAATCCAATAGTATTTGCCGGATCTGTTGATTTTTTTATTTATGATATTGAGTCTGATACAATAAAAATTTCTGATGATACCAGGCGTTTGTTAGGTTTGATAAATGATGAGGAGTGTAACTTATCAACCATTAAATCTCTAATAATCGGAATCGATATACCTGTTTTTTTAAAACAGTTGCGTTTATGGTTAAATGGCGATACCTCTGGAATTATTCAGGTTAGAATTGTTGATGTGTATAATCAGCTACGAACTATACAAATCAAAGGTCATGCACGTTATGGAGAAGGTGAACAGGTAAAATTAATTTATGGCGCTTACTTTGATATTTCCGTCTTGGGAAATTAGTGTTTAGTTTATAAACAACTATAGTAAAATGTTGTTACGCCTTTATCAAACTATATATTAACCTTTAATTGTCTGTGAGCATGGCAATGAGTTTATATTATTCTAATGGGAGTATAAACTTATGGCGACTTTATATGTTTCACTTTTTGTTTTTATTAGCCAGAGGTTTCTCCTTGTATAAGGAGAGTTTCTTAAAAAGAAAAGCACACCAGTACTTCAGCTGATGCAAGTTTATCTTATTAATATTATATCTATTTAACTTGAAAATATAATGATGAGCAGAAATTTATTTTTAGCGCTGTTTTGTTTGTTTGTATCTGTGCTTTCGGCTCAGGAAAAGAAAGTGTTAAGTGTTAATGATTCTGATCTTTGGAGGTCACTTGATAATAGTATTATTTCAAATAATGGCAAATGGATATGTTATGAGATTAACCCTCAAAAAGGGGATGGGTATCTGTATTTGTATGATGTAGACAAGCAAAAACTCGACTCTGTAGCCCGGGGTAAAGGCGCTGTTTTTTCTCCTGAGAATGATTTTGTTGCTTTTAAGGTTGTCCCTCAGTCCGATAGTGTCAGGGCCTTAAAATTAAAAAAGACCAAAGCCGAAAAGATGCCTAAGGATACACTTTGTATCTGGACATTGCCCTACGGCGAGAAAAAAATGTATCCCCGGATTAAAAGTTTTTCGATACCACAAAAGCATGGGGCTTGGCTTGCTGCTCACTTTGAAAAAGAGCTGAATGTAAATAAGTCTGCAGGTAAGGATAGTATTGCAGGCGATTCTATACATTCCGGATTGAAGGAAAAGCTGAAAGCTAAAAATGAAAGCAAACCCGACTCAACGAGGATAAATAAGGATAAGAAATTTAAATCCCAAGGTACGCAACTGGTTTATATTAATCCTTCAGCGGGTGATAGTATCTCGTTTAATCAGGTAAGTAATTTCTGTGTTCCGCGATATGGAGAATCTCTTTTTGTAGTTGAATCAACCGGAGATAGCACCGAACAATCAAGCTTAATAAGGTTGAACATTGATAAGCTGGCTATTGATACCTTATTTAATCAGCAGGGAAAAGTGGCAAATTTAGTCACGGATGAACATGCTTCTCAACTTGGCTTTTTGTTTAGCCCGGATACCGTAAAAAATAAAACCTTTCGTTTGTTTTACTGGCAGCAAAAAAAGAATGAACTAACCATAGTTGTTGATACCATGCATACTTCTCTCCCCAAGGGCTGGTGTGCACATGCAAAGAGTAAGTTATGGTTTTCGGAAAATGGAGATAAATTGTTTTTTGGTACAGGAAAGCGACCTCAGGAAGAACCAGAAGACACCCTTTTAAACGAGGAAAAAGTATTTGTGGATGTATGGAACTGGAAAGATAGTCGTCTGCAACCTATGCAAAAGAAAAATCTTAAAATAGAAAAAGATAGGTCTTATAAGGCAGTTTATTTACCCAACAAAGGTATTGTGCAGCAACTGGAAAATGAGGATTTTGATCAGATTAGTGTGATGGGTAAGGGTAATTGGGATTATGTAATAGTCAATGACAATGAGCCTTATTTAAGAGCAAGCTCCTGGACTGCGGAGCGGGCAAAAGATATCTATAGATTAGATGTAAAAAGCGGACAAAAGAAATTAATACAAAAAAGGGTGTCTAATGGATATGGTTTTTCGCCCGAAGGTGAGTATCTATGCTGGTTTAATCCTTCCGATAGTATCTGGTATCTTAATCATACCCTTAAGGGAACGCAAAGAGCCTTAACAAAAGACCTGGAAGTTGCATTTTATAATGAATTGAATGATATGCCAGTGGCCCCCCGATCCTATGGTATCGCAGGATGGGGTCAGGAATCAAAGTGTGTTTATATCTATGATCGCTTTGATATATGGAAAATAGATACCCAAATGAAATCAGCACCGGTAAAGTTAACAAATGGAAGAGTTACAAATACGATATACCGTCTTGTAAAATTAGATGAAGAGCAAAAGTTCATTAACGAAGATGAGGGTTTGCTTCTGAATACATTCAATGAGGTTTCTAAAAATGAAGGTTATGGGTTGTTTAGGAACGGTAAGTGGAATGGGTTTGTTGATGAACCTGTACGGTATTATTCCTTATCTAAGGCAAAGGAAGCTAATGTGCTTATCTGGCAAAAGGGAGATTTTAATCACTATCCCGAACTAAGGGTTGGTGATATGCATTTTTTAAATGCAAGGGTTATTTCCAACACCAATCCTCAACAAAAAAACTATAACTGGGGCAATATTCAGTTGGTGGAGTATGATGCGCTGAATGGCAACAGACAACAGGGCTTGTTGGTGACGCCCGAAAATATGGATGAAGACAAGAAATATCCGATGATCGTATATTACTATGAAAGGAGTTCAAACAGGCTTCATTATTATTATGCTCCACGTCCGAGTCGATCAACAGTGAATTGGGTAAATTATGCCAGTAACGGATATATTATTTTTATACCTGATATCGCTTATCGTGAAGGAGATCCGGGTTTATCTGCCTATGAATCAATTATGGGAGGAGTTATGTCCATGACGCAGCAGTTTTCTTTTATTGATTCAGAAAATATTGGATTACAAGGACAAAGTTGGGGAGGCTATCAAACAGCCTATATGGTTACACGTACCAATCGATTTAAAGCGGCTATGGCAGGTGCGCCGGTAAGTAATATGACCAGTGCTTATGGAGGTATCAGATGGGGATCCGGGATGAGTCGTATGTTTCAGTATGAACACACCCAATCCAGAATTGGTGGCACACTTTGGGATAAGTTCTCCAAGTATGTGGAAAACTCACCCATATTTTTCGTTCCTCAGATAGAAACGCCCTTGTTGATTATGCATAATGATAACGATGGGGCTGTGCCCTGGTATCAGGGGATAGAGCTTTTTGTGGCTATGCGTCGCCTTGATAAACCAGCTTGGATGCTTACTTATAATGAGGAAGAACATAATCTTACGCGAAGGGCTAATTCGGTAGACCTAAGTATTCGGATGATGCAGTTTTTTGATCATTATCTGAAAGGCAAGCCTGCTCCGGTGTGGATGGAATATGGTATTCCAGCTCTCCAGAAAGGAGAGGAGCTGGGCTACGATTTAGTAGAATAGTCATTTAATGATTCCTATTTATTATTTGTATCTTTGTGTTTTTAGGGGATGGATGAAGCAATCGGGTACGATTGGAGTTGTCTGTTTGATAAGCTTGCTTATCAGTGCATTGAGTGAGTATAGTAGGCCATTCTCTAAGGTAGTTACAAGCAACCAATACAAATGAAGAACTCAGGAAATAGTTTGAAATATGAAGATTACATTTTTTAAAACAGCCAGGCACCGTACTTTTAATCATACGCCCATCTATTATGATGAGGCTAAAGAGGAACGGGAGGAGAGAGCGAGAAGAATTAAGGATGAGCTTGGAATTGAGCAGGAAGAAGATACCCGGACTATAGAGGATAGGGTGAGGGGTAAGATGCGACGGAAAATTAAAACGAACTATGATGTTGTTAGAAAAGAAAAACGAAAATCTAACTTAAGAATTATTCTTATCATCATTGGTCTCATGATTTTGTTTTATTACTTGCTTAATTCAAGTAAAGAATGGATTTTTAATTACATGTAAAATCATTCAATTCATTATCATGTCATTAATAAAACATCTGTAAATCAGGTGTTTTCTTATTTTTTAATCTTTGATACTATAACAGAAAAAGCGTTTATGTCAGATATTATACAGTTATTGCCTGATTCAGTCGCTAATCAAATTGCAGCCGGTGAAGTTATTCAGCGTCCGGCTTCTTTGATTAAGGAACTTGTGGAGAATGCTATTGATGCAGGGAGTACTGATATTAAGGTGGTTGTTAAAGATGCAGGAAGAACACTGGTTCAGGTGATTGATAATGGGTGTGGTATGTCAGCAACCGATGCCCGATTGGCCTTTGAACGCCATGCTACCTCTAAGATAAGGGATGTAAATGATTTGTTTGCTATCCGTACTATGGGTTTTCGTGGCGAAGCCCTGGCTTCTATTGCCGCAGTGGCACAAACAGAACTTAAAACAAAGAAGTGTGGCGAAGAATTAGGTACCCATATTGTTATTTCCGGTTCAACAGTTGACAAACAAGAGGTGGTCTCCTGTCCTTCGGGAAGTAACTTTATTATTCGTAATCTGTTTTATAATGTGCCAGCACGTCGTAAATTCCTGAAAAAAGATTCTACCGAACTCAGACATATTATCAATGAATTTCAGCGTATTGCTCTGGCTAACCCCGATATTAACTTCAGTCTTGAGCATAATAATATAACATTGTTCCAATTGCCTTCGTCTAACCTGAGACAGCGTATTGTTAATATGTTAGGTAAGAGTATGAATGCACAACTGGTGCCGGTAGATACCACCACGACATTGGTTAAAGTATATGGCTTTATTGGTAAGCCCGAGTCGGCACGTAAATCCTCGGGAGATCAGTTCTTTTTCGTTAATCAACGATATATGCGTCACCCTTATCTGCACAAAGCTATAACGGAGGCTTATGCCAATCTGATTTTGCCCAATACTATACCTGCTTATTTTTTGTTTTTCGAGGTAGATCCAAAAATTATTGATATCAATATTCATCCAACCAAAACCGAAATTAAATTTGAGGATGAAAGAGCCATTTGGCATATTACCAATGCCTGTATACGTGAGAGTTTGGGTAAACACAATATGGTGCCTACCATTGATTTTGATACTACAGATATGCTCGATATACCGGTCAGCGATCATGACCAAGATAAGGAAGAGCCTCGTGTTGAGGTAAACCCATATTTTAACCCTTTTGAAACGCCCATGCCTGATGTTTCAGGTTTTGATGTGGATGGTGATTTGTCAACACCGGGGCATTCTCAATCTGGTGGACAAGGAGGCTCGCATTTCTCCTCGTCTGTTCCTAAAAACTGGGAACAGTTATATAACGATTTTGAAGCCGATAAGGACAAAAGCCCCTTTGATACCGACTTTTCTTCGAGAGAAGATTTTACTGATACCTCTAATGAGCAGGAGCCTGTTCAGCAAACGATGATGTCTGCAGGAATGAATGATGAATCGAGCTTTGGAGCATCTTGCTACCAATTTAAAAACAAGTATATTCTTACTTCGGGAAAATCCGGATTGATGATGGTGGACCAGCAGAGAGCACATGAACGTATTTTGTTTGAACGTTTAATGCTGTCCATTACCACCCAGCAAAGTATGACTCAACAAAATCTGTTTCCCGAGCAACTTGAATTTAGTGCAGAAGATAGTGTAGTGGTAAAAGAGTTAATGGATGATTTGCATATATTTGGATTGGATCTGGTTGAAATCAAACATCAACTTTTTGAGGTGAGAGGGATGCCTGTCAATATGGAAAAGATGAATCCTAAATTGCTTATTGATGAGATTATTGAGGCTCATAAAAGCGGAGAGATCAATCTCGAAACAGGTTTAAGAGAACGGATTGCACGCAGCATGGCTAAGCAGTCGGCTATTCGTCGCGGGCAGACTTTAAGTATAGAAGAAATGGATGAGTTGATTGGTCAGTTGTTTGCCTGTCAGGTGCCTAATTATTCTCCCGCAGGAAAACCAGTCATCTCTATTTTATCTAATGATGAGATAGAGGGACGTTTTAAATGACAAAATGGCGCAAATCTTTTTGGTCTGAAAGTTGTTAAATAATTGCTAATATAAATATCCTTTGTAAAAGGATCGAGAATCAGTATAAACTATGTATCAACGACAATCATTTTTTAGTAATATTCCACCGGTAGTTAAGAATCTGTTGATTATTAATGGCTTAATGTTTTTTGCCACCTATCTGTTTTCCAAGGGAATAAATATACCGGGTATTGGTTTTACCAGGATTGATTTAAATGCAATATTGGGTTTATATACTCCAGGAAGCCATCAATTTCATTTTTTTCAGTATATCAGCTATATGTTTATGCATGGTGGTTTTGAGCATATTTTGTTTAATATGTTTGCCGTGTTTATTTTTGGGAGGGTGTTGGAACGAGTATGGGGTCCCCAAAAATTCCTGTTTTATTATCTGGTGACAGGAATAGGTGCCGGGTTGTTGTATGTGCTGGTGGCTTTTATACGGGCAAAGATTTTATCTGCAGGTCTGCCTTTGGATATCGTTTCAGAAATTTATGAGAAGGGTTTTTCTATCCTATCAAACCAGCAAAATTATGTAGATGATACTGCCGCCTCGTTAAACCGCATTTTGAATGTACCTATGGTTGGAGCCTCGGGTGCAATATTTGGTTTATTGTTGGCCTTTGGTATGTTATTTCCTGAAGAACGTATTTATGTTTACATGGTGGTTCCTGTTAAGGCCAAATGGTTTGTGATGGGTTATGGTGCCATTGAAATATTTTTGACCTTACAAAACCAGGCAGGAGATAATGTTGCTCACCTGGCTCATTTGGGTGGTATGTTATTTGGCTATTTAATTATCCGCTTTTGGGGTAAAAGGCAATTTTAATTATTTTTAATAAGCGCTATTTTTACAAATTTACTATTTTAGTATTATGCCAATCTTTGATGAAATAAAGCAATCATTTAAACAGGGTGGAGCTCTAACCCGGTTGATCTATATTAACCTGGGTGTTTTTGTTGTTATCCGGTTGTTATATGCCTTTTCTTCTCTGATTTTTGCAGATGCTTATTTTCCTCTGGATGATTGGTTATCTGTCCCTGCTAGTCCTATGAGACTCCTGCTTCAGCCATGGAGTATTATTACCTATATGTTCCTTCATTTTCAGTTTCTGCATATTTTGGTTAATATGCTTTATTTGTTTTGGTTCGGGAATATATTTTTGCAGTATTTTAACCCCCGTCAGTTGCTCGGTGTTTATTTTATGGGTGGTATAGCTGGGGCTTTAATGTATATTCTTTCGTATAATATTTTTCCGGTATTAAACCAGATTGCCTCCGGATCTGTGATGATGGGTGCTTCTGCCTCGGTAATGGCCGTACTCTTTGCTGCAGCCAAGTATGCTCCTAATACAAGAATCCATTTGCTGATTATTGGTCCGGTTAAATTGATTTATATCGCTTTATTTTCTTTTGTTCTGGATTTAATAGGTATTTCATCGATGGCTAATACAGGTGGTCATTTGGCGCATATTGGAGGTGCTTTGTTAGGCGTTTACTTCTCCTCGCAAATGGTCAAGGGAAAAGATATTACTATGCGCTTTAACCGTTTTATGGACTGGTTGGTTTCCTTATTTTCGCGTCGTTCTAAAATGAAGGTGACCTATACTCGCAGTAATAGGCCGGTGTCGGATATGGAATTTAATGCACAAAAAAGAAAGCGACAAAATCATATTGATCGTATCTTGGAGAAAATTAAGGCAAGTGGCTACGATAGTCTTACTAAACAGGAAAAAGAAGATTTATTTAACGCCAGTAATAATTAATATGTAATTGTTTTGAACCGAATAACCCGCTCTTTTGTATTTCTGATTAATCTGTTGGCCATTTTGTTGTTATTATTGGCTTACCTCAGTATATATATTAGTCCTGCACTCATTAATTTTATCTCATTTCTTGGGTTTGGGTTTCCTTTGTTTTGGTTTATTAATCTGTTTTTTGTTCTTTTTTGGTTGATTAAAAGAAGAAAACGTTTGCTGTTGTCTCTGGCCTTGCTTATTGTGTCGTGGTCACAACTTCATTCTGTTCTTCAGTTTGGAGGAGGTTTACATAAGGAAAGTAAAGAGCTGAATAATCCTTTAACGGTGATGTCCTATAATGTGCGTATGTTCGATAAGTATGTATGGACGAAGGATCTGAAAACACCACAAAAAATTTATGATTTCATAAAACATGAAAATCCTGATGTGCTATGTATTCAGGAATTTTATATCAACAATAAAATGCAGCAATATTCCGAAAATAATATTCTGTCGAAATTTAAACAATATAAATACAAGCATCTGGAATATAACATTCAAACACGCTCAGGAAAAAAATATGGGTTGGCCACTTTTTCCAAGTATCCTATTGTAAATAAAAAGCCATTATTTTTCGAAAACACCTCTAACTTTAGCATACAAACGGATATACAGGTAAGAGGTAAAAATATCAGGGTTTTTAATAATCATCTTGAATCTATACGGTTACAGCATAAAAATTATAATTTCATTGATAGCCTTGAGTTTAAGAGTGATGAGGAACGAATGGAAGGGATTTCTGATATTTTTGGGAAATTAAATACAGCCTTTGCTCATCGTTCGTATCAGGCAGAAACCATAGGGCGTCATATTAAAAATTCACCTTTCCCCACCATTGTTTGCGGAGATTTTAACGATACTCCTGTTTCCTATGTCTATCGTCAGGTCAAAGGTAATTTAAAGGATTCTTTTATGGAATCAGGAAGTGGTATAGCTGGTACCTATAATGGAAATTTACCTCCGTTTCGTATCGACTTTATTTTTCATGATGCTTCGTTTAATGCTTATAATCATCAAAGGGTAAAGGTGTACTATAGCGATCACTTCCCGGTAAAGGCTCTGTTGGATCTGGAGCCTAATTCGTAAGCATTTATTCACTATTTAAAATTCTCAAATAGTGGTTTATTTTTTTATTTTTGTGTAATCTATTTTATAATAACCAATAAACTATGCGTCAATATCTTGAGTTGTGCCAACGAGTGTTGGATGAGGGTGTATTAAAAGAGGACAGGACAGGAACGGGAACGTTAAGTGTTTTTGGGCATCAGATGCGCTTTAACCTTCAGGAGGGTTTTCCTTTGGTAACCACTAAAAAACTTCATTTGAAATCAATAATCCATGAGTTAATCTGGTTTCTGAAGGGAAGTACTAATGTGAAATACTTGCAGGATAATGGGGTGCGTATCTGGAATGAGTGGGCTAAAGAAGATGGTGAATTAGGACCTGTTTACGGTTATCAGTGGCGATCGTGGCCTGCTGCCAATGATGAACATATCGATCAGATCAGGCAGGTGATTGAAAGTATTAAGGCTAATCCTAATTCAAGGCGTCATATAGTAAGCGCCTGGAATGTTGGACAACTTGATCAGATGCAATTACCACCCTGTCATATCCTGTTTCAGTTTTATGTGGCTGATGGTAAACTTTCGTGTCAGCTTTATCAGCGTAGTGCCGACTTGTTTTTAGGTGTACCTTTTAATATTGCTTCCTATGCTTTACTCACCATGATGGTTGCTCAGGTTACCGGTTTAGAGCTTGGTGATTTTGTACATACCTTAGGAGATGTGCATATTTATAATAACCATATTGAGCAGGTAAAATTACAGTTGACACGCGAACCTTATCCTTTATCTGTTATGACACTCAATCCTGATGTTAAGCAGATTGATGGATTTAAATATGAGGATTTTACATTAAGCAAATATCAGTCACACCCACATATTAAGGGTGAGATATCTGTTTAACTTTAACAGACGCTATGCGTCACTTATTATTGACTAAAAAATAACTATGCCAAAAATTTCTATTATAGTAGCCATTGCAAAGATGAATGCAATAGGGCGAAAAAATGATTTATTAACTTATATTTCTAATGATTTAAAAAGGTTTAAGGCTTTAACCTCGGGTCATCCGGTAATTATGGGTAGAAAAACCTTTGATTCATTACCCAATGGACCGCTGCCTAACAGACGAAATATTGTTATTTCACGCAATCAGGGGTTAAAAATTGAAGGTGCTGAAGTTGTTCACTCCCCAGAAGAAGCCTTGCAGCTGTTTCAGGATGAAGAGGTGTTTGTTATAGGCGGAGCAACCATCTATGAGGCGTTTTTACCCAAAGCCAGTAAGCTTTACCTTACCTGTATCGATCAGTTTTTTAACCATGCTGATACCTTTTTTCCTGAAATAAATTCAGAAGAATGGCAGGAAACTTATAGAGAAGAGATTACTGATGATCATCAGAATGATTTTAACTATAGCTTTATAGATTTAGAAAGAAGAGTAAAATAAGCTCTCTGAGGAGGCTATTCATTCAATTTCTCTCCACAATATTTACAATACTTAGCATTTTTATCATGTCCCTCCTGTAAGCAGGATGGGCATACTTGTGTTGTTGTATCCTTTGATACCCGGGTAATCTCTGAGGTGACGATTCCTGTAGGAACAGCTATAATAGAATACCCCATAATCATTACAATACCAGCTAAAAACTGACCCAAAGCGGTTATCGGCGCAATGTCGCCATAGCCTACGGTTGTAAGGGTTACTATGGCCCAGTAAATGCTTTTCGGGATACTTGTAAAGCCACTGCCTTTATCTGATTCGATAATATACATTAGTGTTCCCAGTATGATAACCAATATAATAACCGTAAAGAGGAATATTCCTATTTTATTTCGGCTCGACATGAGTGCTTTCCATAGCAGTGAGGCTTCGTTGATATAACGCGTTAGTTTTAGTACTCTAAAAATCCGAAGCAATCGTAGTAAACGCAATACAACCAACATGTGCGTTCCTGTAAATATGAGTCCTAAAAATGTGGGAATAATAGCTATAAAATCTATTATCCCATAAAAGCTTAAGGCATACTTTAAAGGACGACGTACCACCCATAAACGAATCGTATATTCTACCAGAAATACAAAGGTAACTATCCATTCAAGCAGATTTAAGCTGCTGTAAAATTCAGTGGATCTTCCAGGTAAGCTTTCCAACATTACAATAATCACGCTAAACATAATGAGTATGATTAAGGTTACATCGAATATTTTACCTGTTTTGGTATCTGCTTCAAATATGATATCGTATATTTTTTGACGCATAGCTGAATCCTTTAAAATAAAAATTTCTAGTTTATAAAAGCCATCGTATATTTACCCAAAATTAGAAACAATTATGAGTATTAATAATATTAAGGATAATTTCATCGAAGCACAGCAGGTTTTAGCTCGCTTTATTAATGATGAAAATTCCTGGGTAAAGCTGGAAAAAGCGGGTGATTTAATGGTGAACAGCCTGCTGCAGGGAGGAAAAATTATTGCCTGTGGTAATGGTGGTTCAATGAGCGATGCCATGCATTTTGCTGAAGAGTTAACAGGTCGTTTTCGTGAAAACAGACAGGGCTTGGCAGCGATTTCTATATCTGACCCTTCGCATATTACTTGCGTAGGTAATGATTATGGTTTTGATTTTATCTTTTCAAGATATGTTGAGGCAGTGGGTTTAAAGGGTGATGTGTTATTAGCCATTAGTACCAGTGGAAACTCTGTTAATGTGTTGGAGGCTGCTAAAGAAGCCAAAGCTAAGGGGATGAGAGTAGTCGCTTTAACAGGAAAAAGTGGTGGCGCACTAAAAGATGTTTGTGATGTTGAGTTACGCATCCCTCATGAAGGTTATTCCGATCGTATTCAGGAAATCCATATACAAATTATCCATTCATTGATACATTATATTGAATTGGAATATTTTAAAGCGTAAATTGTACCATAGAAACTACTCCTTTGTGGTTTTATTTTAAGAGAGAATATAATAGTAAGTTGAACCTTAATGATATTAAATTTTAATATCTGTCTTAATTTTTATATGTAGTTAGCTCTTTATACTCTAATAATCTGGTTTATGGCATTCGCAATAAATAGATTTATGTGTTTTTGTTGTGCTTTATTTCTTTTTAGCTCATGCTTAAAAGAGGATTTAAGTATGATATCTGATGAATTTGATTGGGAGCCATCTTTATCTATTTCTCTGGCGGAGCTGGATCTTGGGACCGATGATACTTATAGTGGAAGTTTCTCAAATAACTTTGTGTTGTTTCCAGTTACTATTGATGCTGATTTTTCTGCCATATTTTCTGATATAGAAAATGTTAATGAACTGATGCTGAGGTTTTATGTCGATAATCATTTTCCGGCGCATCTTCAATGCTATACCTTTTATGTTGATCAGGATGATGAATTCAGAAGCTATTTTTTAGCGGAAAATCCTATTGATGTAGAGGCTGCTGAAATAGATAGTGTAGGTAATGTAACCCAAAGTACTTCATTAATTTATGATGAATATTTAATTCAGGATGATGATGATCGTCAACGACTTAGTGAAGTAAAAAGCATTATATTATATGTAATTTTATCCGATATTAATTTATCACAGGCAGTTGCTGATCAGTTAGATAACTATCACATTAACGTTAGTTTGGGAATTAGGGCGGCTTTAGATATTCCTGTTAACCAATAAGTCTGTTCTATGCGAATCGTATATTGTATCATATTCGGTTTAGTTGCTTTTATAAGTCTAAAAGCACAGCAAAACAACACCTTGTTCCTCATGCACGATTTGCCACAGGCAAATATAGTAAACCCTTCTGTGGCTATAGAATGCAAATTGTATGTAGGTATCCCTTTTATGGCATCAGCTCATGCAAATGCGTATTCTACAGGTTTTAAATTAAATGAGGTATTTGATAGTTTTGCTGGAGACTCCCTTCGCTTTGAACCCGGAGATGCCATACATCATTTCAATAATCTCGAGATTGTCGCTACAGAGGCTCACCTGGCCCTTCTTTTGCTGGGATACAGGCATAAAAAGAACTATTTTACTTTCTCTATCTCAGAGAAACTTAATACTTACCAATTTATATCTAAAAATGCAGCCCTGTTTGCCTGGGAAGGAAATACACAGTTTGAAGGCGAAAATGCCAATATGGATGGTTTAAGGATAAATGCAAACCACTATAGAGAATATACCTTTGGCTGGGCTCGCCAGATTAACGAAAATTTTGATTTTGGTATGCGTTTTAAAATGCTGTTTGGCAAGGGAAACATATACACCAAACCAATTGACTTGAGTATATATACCGATCCTAATACATTTGTATTGTACTTGCAGGGAGCAGCAGATATGTACTCTTCCTTTCCTGTTGAGGTAAATACTGATGACGAGGGTAAATTAGATCAACTGGAAGTAAACGACGATATAGATTGGATGAAGTATTTTATGAATAAAGCCAATAAGGGTTTTGGGATAGATATGGGTTTCACTTATCAAATAACGGACGCAATAAAGTTATCGGGTAGTTTGCTCGATATAGGTTATATTAACTGGAACAGTGATGCCTATCATTATACGAGTAACGGAACTATTGATGTGTCGGGAACCATGTTTGAAGATGGTTTAAATCAGGAGGACGTGGTAGATACGCTGGAATTGGTTTTTACTCCCGAAGTGTTGATGGAAAGTTATTCTTCTCCTTTGGTCCCGGCTTTTTATCTTGGTATAAGTAATGAACTCAATAATTGGCTTAATGCGGGTGCTGTTTTTCACTCTGAATTATATAAGGATAAGATGCATCCGTCCTTAACTTTCTCGGGAAATGCTGAAGTGACCCCCAAAATATTTGCCAGTGCTTCCTATACTATTCAAAATAAAGAGTGGAATAATATAGGGCTGGGATTTGGTGCTCAATTGGGTATTTTTCATCTACATGCGGTAAGTGATAATGTACCCGGGCTGTTTAACCTTGGCAATACCAGAAATGCGAACCTGCGTTTTGGATTAGGCTTACTGTTTGGATGCGATGAGCGTGTTAAGTTGGATGACGGAAATGAGATACATGCTTTGCCTTGCTTTGCTGATCCTTACCGAACAGTTAAAAAACGAATCAAAAGGTCACGGCGATAACCAGAGTAAGCTAAGCT
>JBFHEL010000005.1:0-32431 GCA_041584155.1 Saccharicrinis sp. | reverse complement strand
TTATTCTCTTTTGTCCTCTCTTTTAATAAATAAGCTAAAAGAGTGTGGTGCTGCTTAAGAAGTATTTTCCTTGAAATACAATTATACCTCTTGCTTTATCATAAACTTGATGTACTTAGTAGTCTGTGATGAAGGATCAGGGTATCTGGTTTACCTGATCAACAAGCCAATGGTTACTTATTTGCTTTTAATTAAACAATGTGTATTACATCATATCCAGATTTTCTGTATTGATAATATCAATAGGCTGAAATTCCATTTTTTCGGGAATAGTTTGATTGGTGAGGTAAGCGAAAATACGTTTGAATGTTTTTTCTGCCTGGTCAATAGGACGTTGACTGATTAAATAATTTATGATTCCTTTTCGTAGATATTCTGCATTTTTTTCAAATACTTCATAACCCACAAGAAATTTTTCTTCCAACTTTCTTGTTTGCATATATTCAGCAATAACAAAAGTACGTGCACTGGAGACCATCACACCACCAATGTTCTTGTTGTTTCTAAATACGCGATCCAGAGTTTCGTAGAGTTCTTTTTTATTGCCACTGGGCACTTCAACAGTGATTTTTAGTCCTTTATTTTTGCCAGTATCCATAAAGTAACTCATAAAGCCTTGATTCCTCAGGTTAAGGTGAATGATATTATCCAAATCTTTAGCGATGTTCACGATTAAGATATCCTGAAGGGGGTCAACACCTATATCCATAATGCTGGCGGCCACTCTTCCTCCTTTATGGGCATTTTCACCAATAAAAGTAAGCGCATGAGTATCTTCAATATTCGTGTCGATAAATGCGTAGGGAACATGCATGTCATCTAATTTATAACACAAATCAAGGGTTTCATTTTTTAGGATAGGAGCTATAATCACTCCATCGGGCTTCCATTCAATTAATTTTGATGCATTCAGCATGAAGTCTTCTGTGCTGTGCATCTCGTAATTAAAGTAGTTTACATGCGATATAAAAGGAGAGGTGCTTTCTTTAGCCAGCTCAATGCCAAGAGGATGTTTGTTCCAGAATAAATTATTACCCGAACTCTTTGGGATGATAACAGCTATCTTATATACAATAGGCGATTTTAAGGCTCTTGCAGCCAGATTGGGGGTGTAATTCAGTGCGTTGGCGATATCCAATACTTTCTTTTTGGTTTCTTCTTTAACCTCACCACGATCATGCAACACCCGGTCAACTGTTCCTATTGAAACACCGGCTTTTTTTGCTATATCTTTTATTCTAATAGTTTTTTTCATTCTATTTTTTAGTATCCGGATTTAAGTATCCAGACACAGGTTAATGTGTTCAGGTCTCAAATCGTGTTTTGAACTTTCAGTCAAACTTAATATTTTAAAATATCAACCTTACTGCCTTATCTGTAATCACAGGCTTAGGCAGTAAGACTGATATTTTAACTTACCTTAAGTTATCACAGCAACGTAAGTTTATTTTCTCTCACCCTAGGCTTTAAAACCCAAATAACTGAGGCAATAATAAGCTTATTTGAGGGACGTAAGTTACCAGCATAAGTACTACTACCATTGCAATAAACATAGGCAGTAAGGGTTTAATTACCTTATCTATTTTAATATTAGCCACACTACAGCCTATAAATAGCACCGAACCTACAGGAGGAGTACATAAACCAACGCTGAGGTTTAAAACCATTATAATACCAAAGTGTGTGGGATCTACTCCCATATTCGTTACAATAGGTAAGAAAATGGGTGTAAAAATAAGTACTGCTGGTGTCATATCCATAAAAACACCTACAATTAGTAATATCAGGTTGATAATTAATAAAATTACAATGGGATTGTCGCTAATACCTAATAAACCAGAGCTTACGTTCTGTGGTATGTTTTCGTACGCCATTATCCACGATAAACCTATGCAAGTAGCAACCAATAGTAGCACAATTGCTGTTGTTTTCACCGAGTTTAAAATGATATCAGGTAAATCGGAAACCTTAATTTCTTTGTAAATAAGCGATAAAACCAGAGCATATAAAACAGCAACAGCTGAGGCTTCAGTAGCAGTAAATAAACCACGAACAATACCTCCTATAACTATTATTAAAAGAAATAGACTGGGTACAGCATCCCATAAAACTTTTAATCCTCGTTTTACAGAAGCAGGTCGTTTTTTTATAAAGCGTCCAATCAAAAACATAATTCCCATTCCGATAATAGCCCAGGCACTGTGGTAGGCTGTAACTGAATATCCTTTAATGGTAACAATGCCGTAAATAGCTAAAAAAGTAGCAGCAGATCCTGCAATTACTTTTAGTACAGCAATAAATGATGCTTTACTTCCCTTACTATTACCAATTACCATAGCCATTGACGTAAGCATAATGGCTAAACCGGTTAATATGCCAGGTAAATATCCGGCAAGGAAGAGGGCTGTAATAGAAACGCCACCACTGGCCAAAGAATATACAATAAGAATATTACTCGGAGGAATGGATAAACCGGTGGTTGCCGATGATATATTTACAGCAGCACTAAAATTCTGGTCGTAACCATCTTTTTTCATCTCCGGTCCCATTATTGAACCGATGGCAGAAGCAGACGCAGCAGCAGAACCTGAGATAGCCCCAAAAAGCATATTGGCAAATACATTTACATAAGCTAAACCGGCTGGCCAACGGCCTACCAATAATTTAGCGAGATTAATGAGCCTGATGGCGATACCTCCACTATTCATGATATTACCGGCCAGTATAAAAAATGGTATGGCAAGCAATGCAAAACTATCTAATCCGGTAGCCATTCGTTGGGCATAGGTGGTGAATGCAGGTAACGAATCGATGCTTACCAACATGGTTAATATTCCTGATATACCTATACTAAAAGCAATAGGTACTCCACAAATCAATAAAAATAAAAAGGAAAATATGAGAACAATAATACCTAAATACTCCATTATGCAAGGTTTTCTTTGGGGTTAACAATAAGATACAGGGAATAAAATAAAATCAGTAATCCGCTTAAGGGCATTACCAGATAAACGTAACCAAGTGGGATATGTAATGCAGCAGAACTTACATTAAACTGAAAGCGCGTAATTACCAGCCACATGCCACCAATTATCATCACTGAAACAGCAAAGAGGGCAATGCAAATATTAATAAGCAGATATAGTTTATTTTTATTGGCAACGGATGATCGTTGAATAAGAAGATCGATTGCCAGATGCTGACGCTGACCGGCCACATAGGCGGCACCCAGGATACCTACCCATATTAAAAGGAATCCTGCTAATTCATCAGTAAATGAACTGGGCGAAGAAAGAAGATAGCGACTGGCTACCTGCCATAAAACATCAATAACCAAAATACTCATGATGGTGATTAATGTTTTTTCGAGAAATTTATCTATTGTTTGTTTAATTTTCATAGTGAATGTTTTTTGAGCTAAAAGCTATTAACTGATAGTTATTTTGTATTCTGAATTCTTTGAATAAGATCATAAATCTCTGGTTGATCTTTATAGTCTTCAAAAATACTCTTCACCTTCTGGGCAAAAGGTTCTTTATCAGGATAAGTGATGGTAACACCAGCTTTCGTTACTTCTTCCAGGGCTTTTTTCTCTGCCTCAGCCCATAACTTTCTCTCTTGCTCAACAGAGGCATCGGCAGCTTCTTGCAGCCATTGCTTTTCCTGCGCTGTTAGCTTATTCCATACTACCGTGCTGATAATTACAACATCAGGAACGGTGGTGTGCTCATTAATGGAGTAGTTTTTACATACCTCATAATGGCGAGAGGTGTAAAAACTTGGTGGATTATTTTCCGCCCCGTCAACAACGCCACTTTGTAAAGCCGTATAAAGTTCACCCCATGAAATAGGAGTAGGTGAGCCTCCCATGGATTTGACCATATTCATGGCAGTCTGGCTTTTCATTACCCTTATTTTCATCCCATCTAAATCATCGGGCCCGTTAATGGATTTATTGATGGTATAAAAACTTCTTGAACCAGCATCGTAAAAGCAAAGACCTTTTAGATTAAACTGCTCGGTGGAGTTCAAAAATTCTTTTCCTATCTCTCCATCCAGTACTTTAAAAGTATGCTCCTTTGATCTGAAAATATAGGGGAGACCCAATACTTGATAATTATCGGTGAAACTTTCCAATACAGCGGCAGAAACCTTTGTTATGGCAAGGCTCCCAATTTGCAATAATTCAACACATTGCTGTTCTCCTCCCAATTGTCCACTGGGGTAAATTTCAAGGCTCATTTTACCCTCGGATACTTCTTCAAGTCTGGTGGCCATAAATTTCATGGCTAAATGAACAGGGTGTGTGGGGTCTAGCCCGTGTGCCAACTTTAAAGTGGTTTTTTTTCTTTCCTGACTACAACCTAAAAAAAGCAGGAAGCAAGAAATAATAATCGTAGATATTTTTATAGTTTTTTGCATTGTAATAGATGTTTAAAAATTGTGCAAACGTTTGTATTTTTACAAATATACTATTTGCCTCGGGTATTTCTAAGAATTTGTTAGAATTCTAAATGTTACCATTTGATATTAATCCTTAAATCTTTCTTTATATGCCCATAATCCTATAGCCGGATTGGCAATAAAATAGATTTCTTCGCCATCGGGCATCGTATTATAACCTTCTTTTAATTTTTCAGGGCTGTATTTGTCAAGCATTGCTGACAGGGGAGCATAGTTAAAATTAACGGATTCAATTTCTTTTTTGGTGAGGATTCCCGGACAATAGGTAATGTTAAATCGTCCTTCGGAACTACCATGTATCAGGTGAGCTGCTGCCCCCAGATTATCTTCCAACTCAGGGTTTTCTTTAACCATCTTTAAGGTATGTGTTGTACCTCTGTAGCCATATCTTCTGATTAAGCGATCAATCTCCTTATCTTCACCAAACTCCTTTAGTCCGGGAGCCAGAATAATAAGTTCCCCATGGTCGGCCATTGCCATACGTGTGCGGTATATGCTTTTATTGCCCAGCCAGGTACTTTTAAATTCCGAAGGATCAAGGTAAACTACTGCTTTAGAAATAGGCTTATCCAACATGGTAAAATTTACCTGCAGCGATAATTGAGCGGCCTTGTTAAAAACAGCGATATCATCTCCAATGTAGAGTCCTCGCATTACCAGTTGGTTTGTTTCTTCATCGCGGCTGATTACCGTTTGTACATAAACAATAGGCAAATGATTCAGAAATTGTTCGGAGGCATAATTTAGCAATTGACGTACTGGATTTTCTGCACGGCCCATTACTTTTTCCATGCCATGAACAGCTCCCACAAAATGACTTTTGTTTATTCCTTCAGAGCCACCTGTTCCCACAAGAATATTTTTGTTATAGTTGGCCATTCCAATTACTTCGTGAGGTACCACCTGGCCAATGGAAAGGATAAGATCATGATTTCCTTCCCACAATAATTTATTGATTTGTACAGGCCAATTAAAGTTAACGGCTCCGTAGCTTAGTTCAGAAACTTTATCTGCTGGCACAGCCCCTAATGTTACCACATCATTTCTCCAGTTGTGAACTCTGAAAAGATGATGGGGAATGTCAGGAAACATAGTATTTATTTCCTGCTCCGTCATTGCAGTATGTGTCCCCAGTGCGGGCAAAACATCACTTATTTTATCGCCTATACACTTGTATATCCAGCTGCTTATTTCTCCGGCTTTTGAATGGAAACGGGTAAAATCAGGAGGTACGATTAATATTTTCTTTCTGTCTCCAATTTTCTGTAAGGCAATATTTAATCCTTCCTTCAGGTCTTCATTACTTATTATATCATCAGCTGCACCTCTTTCAAAATAGATCATACCTTGATTGTTTTGATGATTAATAAGTTATCTTTTTACACGGGCATTACCTTCCCAAATACTCCATATCATTTCTTCATCTGCAGGTTGTGCATAATCAGTCAGAAAGGTGGTAGCCATAGCACCGGATGCCCAGCCAAATTTAGGCCATTGCTTTGTTTCCCATCCTTTGATAATAGCATATAATAAACCACCAACAAAACCATCTCCGCCACCTATTCTATCCAAAACCTGTATTGCCCGGGGTTTAATTACTTCCCACTGATTATCTGCCAACAATATAGCTCCCCATAAATGTTCATTTACGCTGACAACCTCACGTAGCGTAGTGGCAAAAACCGAAGCATTAGGAAAGCTTTCTTTTACGGTTTTAATCATACCCTTAAAGCCATCTATCTTATCTTCTATGCCTTTTCCGCCTGCCTCGGGCCCTTGAATACCCAGGCATAATTGAAAATCCTCTTCATTACCAATCAGTATATCGGATACGGATGCGATTTCCGTAAAAATCTCACGCAGTTCATTTTCCCTGTTCTCCCAGAAAGAAGCCCGGTAGTTGAGGTCGAAGGAAATACGTGTACCATATTTCTTGGCGGTGCGTGCAATGGCTAAACAAAACTGGCTTGAATCAGGGGATAAAGCTCCCACAAGGCCTGATAGATGCACTATCTGAACACCCTCTTCCTTAAAAATGCGTTCGAGGTCAAAATCCTTTACATTCAATGTCCGTCCAACTTCTCCGGCCCTGTCGTTCCATACGCGAGGTCCTCTTGAACCATAGCCACTGTCAGCAATATTAATTTGATGACGGTACCCCCATGGATCACCTTGCTCAACTTCAGGACCCTCATAATCCATATGTCGTGCTTTTAGGTTGCTTTTGATAAACTGAGCTATCGGACTGCCTTTAACAAATGAGGTTAATACTTTAACCGGTAATCCTAAATAGGAAGATATACTTGCAACATTGGTCTCCGCACTGGTAGCCTGCATTTTAAAGGTGTCGCTGGCATGCACGGGTTGTCCGTTTTCAGGAGTAATACGAATGCCCATACTCGTGGGTACAAGTAAGGCATATTTGCAGTTTTGTTTTAAAAGGATTGACATGTTGTAGAATTTTTAATATTGATTTTCTTTGACTTCAAGAGTTTCGTTTTAAGATAGAAGTTCAGATGAAATAAGGACGCGGAATATAATAAATAGGTAAAGTATAGCGAGCAAAGCTTGTCCTGTGGGAAAGAGCTTTAATTGCTCGCTATTTATCTTCACAAATGATATACTATATCATTATTTATAAATTACTCCACTTTTTTCAATACCCATTTCCAGTCCTCTTAATTCAGCCTGTCCACGCAGTAGACCTAATGCCGAATAACCAGGGTTGGTTTTCTTTCTCAGGTCATCCAGAATAGTATGACCATGGTCGGCACGCATAGGAATCTGGTCATCACGACGATTAGCTGCCGTTCTTTTTTTCTGTTCTTTAAGTACAGCAACAATCACATTGTACATATCTACGTTGCCTTGCAGATGACTTGCTTCGTGGAAGCTGCCATCAGCATCGCGTTGTGTACTTCTAAGGTGCAGGAAATTAATTTTACTACCCAAGCGGGTAATGATTCCTGGCAGGTCATTATCGGCACGTACGCCCAATGAACCGGTGCATACACATAATCCATTGTAAATACTGTCTATAATATTTACGATATATTGTAAATCGGTTTCTGTACTTACCACACGAGGTAAACCAAATAATGAAACCGGAGGATCATCGGGGTGAATAGCCAGGCGAACACCAGATTCAATAGCCACAGGAACAATCTGTTCCAGAAAATATTTTAAATTTTTACGGTATTGATTTGAATCAATTCCATCATATTCAGCCAAACGTCTTTTAAACTCCTTAATGGTATATCCTTCTTGTCCACCGGGTAATCCGGCAATTATATTTTTCTCCAGAATATACCTTCTTTCAGCGTCCATAGATTCAAATTTCTTTTTAGCCGCTTCAATTTGTTCGGGAGTATAGTCTTTTTCTGCACCATTACGCTCCAACATATATAAGTCGAAGGCAATATATTCGCTCATGTTAAATTCAAGAGCTTTAGCACCATCAGCCAGTTCCAGTTCAAGGTTTGTGCGTGTCCAGTCAACAACGGGCATCCAATTGTAGGTTAAAACAGGTATGCCCACTTTTCCTACATTTCTGATGCTCTCCTTATATTTTTCAATCCATTTATCACGATCTGGTTTTCCTTGTTTAATATCCTCATGTACAGGAATACTTTCAATCACACTCCAATTTAAACCTCTTGGTTTTGGGGGTGTTACAGAATCGTCTATTTCTATATGTCTTTTTCTTTCAGCAATTGCTTCTTCAGTCCATACTTCACCGATGGGCACTTCGTGTAAAGCAGTTACTATTCCTGTTGCTCCGGCCTGTCGAATGTCAGCCAGGGTTACCGGATCTGTTGGGCCATACCAGCGCCAAGTTTGTTCCATTGCCATATTTATAGTTTTTATGTTGTTTTCTTAGTTAATAGTCATTGCTTAGTTGAGGTATGGTTATTTCTCTAGGCTAAATTAATGCGCATTGAGAAAGTTTTGTTAGTTAATGAGTGAATAAAATAGCTGATTATACTCCGCTATAGGCACTAAATCCTCCATCAACAGGAATAACAATTCCGGTAACAAAGTTGGCCCAGTCAGAAAGCAGATATAGCATCGTTCCTGTTAACTCCTCCGGTTCACCATAGCGTTCCATAGGCGTATTACGGATAATTTTTTCGCCTCGGGGAGTAGCTTCTCCGGTTTCCTGATCAATTAGTAAGAAACGATTCTGATTAGTCAATAAAAATCCTGGAGCAATTGCATTTACACGGATGCCTGTTTTGGCAAAATGAACCGCCAACCATTGAGTGAAGTTGTTGATTGCAGCTTTAGCCGCTGAATAGGCAGGGATTTTAGTAAGTGGGCTGTATGAGTTCATGGAAGATATATTGATAATTGAACCCTCTTTTTTAGTGAGCATATCCTTGGCAAAAACCATAGACGGCAACAAGGTACCCTGGAAGTTTAGAGCAAAGACCTTATCAAATCCTTCCATCTGAAGTCCGAAGAATGTGTCTTCCAAATTATCTAAGCTCTCTTCGGTGATAAATTCTACTTTAGTAGTGGCTGAGGCCGCATTTCCGCCGGCTCCGTTAACCAGATAATCAACAGTGCCAAGGCTTTCATGAATTGCAGTTCTCGCATTTTCTAAGGAAGCCTTGTCTAATACATTGGCAGAGAGTCCAATGGATTGAATATGGTAGGTTTCGTTAATTTCCTGCGCTACTTTTTGGGCAGCTTCGAGGTTTAAATCGAGAATGGCTGTTTTTACACCTTGAGATGCAAGACTTTTAGCCATTGTAGAACAAAGTACACCGCCACCACCAGTGATAACGGCCACCTTATCTTTTAAATGTAAGGGCATCATAAATTTTATAGATAAAAGATATAGAGATAAATGAACAGGAAAATGGTCCTATTAATTGTATCTGTCTATCTGAAGTTTTATAGTTTTTATTTAAACATCAAGTATCAAGTATTTTCTAATACTCCATTTAAGTAAGGCATTAAGAAATCTTGATACTTGTTTTTCCTACCAACAGGAATTGATTTATTTTCTTACGGCTGCTATATTAGCCATTAGGTCTTTTACTACACTGGTCAGGGCGTTCCAGTCTTTAGCAGCCATTACCTCTTTAGGGAAAAGTTTTGATCCCATACCTACGCAAGTTACGCCGGCATCAAACCATTTTTGCAGGTTTTCTTTTGAGGTATCTACACCTCCAGTTGGCATAATGTCGGTCCAGGGCATAGGAGCCTTCACTGCTTTTACAAATGATGGTCCACCTACTTCAGAGGCAGGGAATACTTTAACTACTTCCGACCCTAATTCCTGTGCTTTATTGATTTCAGAAATGGTACCACAGCCTGGAGACCACATAATTTTTCTGCGGTTACAGATTTTAGCCATGTTTTCGTTTAATAGGGGAGAAACGATAAAGTTGGCACCCAATTGGATATATAGGGCAGTAGTAGCTTCTTCAACGATAGATCCGGCTCCTAAAATCATGCCAGGTAAGTTCTCCAGTGCATATTTGTTAAGCTCACCAAAAACCTCATGTGCATAATCGCCTCTGTTAACAAATTCGAAAACGCGGATACCACCATCGTAGCATGATTTTACTACTGCTTTACATACTTCGATGTCTTTATCGAAAAATACAGGAACTACGCCTGTTTCTTTCATTGCCTGAAATACTTCTACTCTAGAATATTTAGCCATTTTTTTTGAATTTAATAAATAGGTTAAAAATGATGATAGATTGTTTCAAATATAATCCAGAGGTGTTGATGAAAAAGTTTTTTTGTGCCCGTGAAAACCTCACCAATCAATTATTTTAACAATCTATCATCTTAAAAAATTAATATCTTATAAAAAACGGTCAAAAACAAATGTTTATTACAACTATACAAATGTATGCTTAGGACCTGAAAATAATTCGTTAACTACCCGGTCCAATTTCTAAATCTTCAAAAACTTATTTACGACACATGTAATTATTTGGATGTAGCATAATCGTAATACAAGTGTTTTTGAATCCGTTTTATATCTCTGTCCTTATCTGGCTACTCTTCCTGATGCATCACCACCCATCAATTTCTCAACCTCTTTAACGGTAACCAGGTTATAGTCTCCGTGGATAGTGTGTTTTAAACAGGAAGCTGCTGTTGCAAAATTTAAAGCACTTTGATCATCTCCGGGATAAGCCAAAAAACCATAAATTAATCCACCCATAAAAGAATCGCTGTCTCCAACATGATCTACAATATGGGTGATTTTATAAGATGGCGCACGAAATAATGTTTTTCCATCGTAAAGAACACCAGACCAGGTTGTTTGATTGGCATTGATCACATCTTTTAATGTGATAATTACTTTCTTTACCCTTGCGTATTTTGCCATAATCTGCCTGGCTACGCTGATATGAATTTCTGTCTCTTCGGGGTTCTGACTAATTTTTAGTCCCTCAGGGCTGATCCCTAGGATATTAAAAATATCTTCTTCGTTCCCTAATACAATATCGCAACCTGCAATTAATTCAGGCATTACCTCAATTGCTTTTTTACCATAATTCCAAAGATCCTGACGGTAATTCAGGTCGGTAGAAACGGTAAGACCCATGCGATTAGCTACCTGTATGGCTTCTAAACAAGCGTTTGCAGCCCCCTGAGAAATAGCCGGTGTAATACCTGTCCAATGAAAGAAATCAGCATCCTTTAGCACTTCCTCCCAGTTAACCATTCCCGGTTTAATTTGCGAAAAAGCAGAATGGGCCCTGTCGTATATTACCTTACTGGTACGGGCCACGGCTCCTGTTTCGAGGTAGTAAGTACCTAGACGATCACCTCCATAAACAATATGATCAATCCCAACAGAATATTTTTGCAATTCCATTTTACAGGCTTTGGCTATATCGTTTTGAGGTATACGGGTTACAAATGAAACGTCAACACCAAAGTTAGCTAATGAAACAGCTACGTTAGCTTCGGCCCCACCATAGGAGGCTTTATATTCTGTTGCTTGCAAAAAGCGTTGATATTGAGGCGTTACAAAACGGAGCATGATCTCTCCAAATGTTACTACTTTTTTAGCCATCGTTTTGTTTAATTAAAAATTGAAATAGGATTTAGCATTATGATATGATAATCCTTCAACCACTGTCTTTAATATTTCTTCATCATTTGGAATCAGACCTTTTTCCACCTGATCTCCAATATAATTACAGGCAATTCTCCTGAAGTACTCATGACGGGGATATGAAAGGAAACTACGTGAATCAGTTACCATGCCCACAAAACGACTCAGTAAACTCAATACAGAAAAGTCTTGCAGGTGTTTTTCCATTCCTGTTTTCTGATCTAAAAACCACCAGGCAGCACCATAGCTTACTTTACCTGCGGTGGTTCCATCGCTGAAATTACCACACATGGTAAGCATTTGCTCGTTGTCGGCGGGATTTAAGTTATACAAAATTGTTTTTGTTAATTGATCAGTGCTGTCCAGTGCATTCAGAAACTGAGACATTTTAAGGGCTGGTCTTGGATCGTTAATAGAATCAAAGCCTGTATCCGCACCTATTAAATTAAACATGCGGCTATTGTTATTACGCAATGCGCCTACATGAAATTGTTGTACCCATCCTCTTTTATGGTGCATTCTACTTAATTCAACCATAATAGCAGTACAGTATTTTTCTTTTTCAGTATCGTCTATGGACTGGTTGTTTAGTAACTTCTTAAAGATGATGTCTATCTCATGATCGGTATACGAGGCGAAGAAGAATCGCTCAGGTCCACTGTCTGAAACACGACAACCTGCATCATGAAAAAACGCATGACGTTTATCCAGTGCCTCAATTAAATTAGCATAAGTAGCTATGGAAACATCTGCTGCTTTTCCTAATTTTTCAATGTAAGCTTTAAAACCTGATGTGTTGTTGGTTTGAAGAACGTTGTCAGCTCTGAAGGAAGGAAGTACCTTAATATCAAAGCCTTCGTTTTTTAATTGAATGTGATATTCCAATGAGTCCGCAGGATCATCTGTTGTTCCTACCATCTCCACATTCATCTTTTTCATCAAATTACGGGTGCTATATGCTGGTGTGCTAAGCATCTCCTTTGTTTGATTGTATATTTTATCTGCATTTTTTGCAGAAAATAAATCGTAAATATCAAAATACCTGGCCAATTCAAGGTGTGTCCAATGGTATAGCGGATTGGCAACGGTGTAAGGAACTGTTGCTGCCCATTTCATAAATTTTTCTTTGTCGCTGGCATTGCCGGTGCAAAATTTTTCCTCTACACCGTTGATGCGCATAGCTCTCCATTTATAATGGTCTCCTCCAAGCCACATATCTCCCAGATTATCAAAATTCTGGTCGTTAGCAATAATCCTGGGGTCAAGATGGCAATGAAAATCCAAAATCGCCTTATCCTCTGCGTATTTATGGTAGATTTCCTGCGCTGTTTTATTTTGTAATATAAAATGCTCGTTTATAAAATATTTTGATTGCATATTTCTAATAAGTCGTTGTTCTCCGTTAACGAACACGAAGGTACACAACATTTTTAATTCACCAAATTTTTTAACATTTAACTGAGCGGGAAAAGGGAGGCGGATTTTAGCCTTTTTAGCTTGTAAGTTGTTGTTTGTATTGTTGTTGGGGTGTGTTTAGATAGGGTTATGAAAAAAAATATCATTTAAAAGCAGACTAAGTGTTAAAAAAAATAAGGTAGGGGATAGGGTGGGGATTATTTATTTTTTCGTTAATGTTAACGAGAAAGGTTTGTTTTTGTTATGTAATTGTAAATTTTACTTCAGAAATCAAGTAGAAGGATTAAAAAAGAGGAGGTGCTTTTAAAAAAAAATCTAAAACCTAAAAAAGCCGGCTTAATTGGCCGGCTTTTTTAGGTTTTAGTGGTATGTATTTACTTTTGTGTGTTAGGCATACATACTGTTTCTTTTGGCAATTAATGTTTCGTCTGAAATATAATCGTCATATTCAGTCTGCTTATCAATAATGCCATTAGGAGTTAATTCAATTATACGATTACTTACCGTTTGGATAAATTCGTGGTCATGACTGGAGAAAAGAACAATACCTTTGAATTGAGCCAGTTTTTCGTTAAATGCCTGAATAGATTCCAGATCAAGGTGGTTAGTTGGTGTGTCCAGAATTAATGTGTTGGCATTCTTTAACATCATGCGTGAAATCATACATCTCATTTTTTCACCTCCGGAAAGCACCTTACATTTTTTAAATATTTCCTCACCCGAGAATAGCATTTTACCCAGATAACCGCGGATAAACATTTCAGTGGTGTCATCAGAGAATTGGCTAAGCCAGTCTGCAATATTTAATTCATTATTAAAGAATGTTGAGTTTTCAACAGGCAGATAGGCGGTGGTGATCGTTTGACCCCATCTGTATTCTCCGGTATCAGGCTCTGCATGCCCATTGATGATTTCAAAAAGAGCTGTCATTGCTCGAGGATCTCTGGATAAGAAAACAATCTTATCATCTTTTTCAACGTTGAAAGAAACATCTTTAAATAAAATTTCTCCTTCTTTAGATGCGCTTAGGTTACGTACTTCGAGTATGGTATTACCCGGATCTCTTTCTGGTGTAAAAATAATAGCCGGATATTTACGGGTAGAGGGTTGAATGTCTTCGACATTCAATTTCTCGAGCATCTTTTTACGACTGGTGGTTTGTTTACTTTTAGCCACGTTAGCGCTAAAACGAGAGATAAACTCCTGCAGTTCCTTTTTCTTTTCTTCTGCTTTTTTATTTTGTTGTTGTTGCTGGCGAAGAGCTAATTGACTTGATTCGTACCAGAAGCTGTAGTTTCCGGAGAACATCTGGACTTTGCCAAAGTCAATATCTACAGTATGTGTACAAATGGCATCCAGAAAGTGACGGTCATGTGATACCACTAAAACTGTGTTCTCAAAGTTAGACAGGTAATTCTCAAGCCAGCTAACAGAATCTAAATCAAGATCGTTGGTTGGCTCATCGAGTAAAAGGTTATCAGGTTTTCCAAAGAGGGCACGAGCTAATAATATTTTTACCTTTTGTTTACCGCTTAGGGTTCCCATTTGTGCATAGTGCATGTCTTCTTTAATTCCTAACCCACTGAGTAGGTTAGCTGCATCGCTCTCTGCGTTCCAGCCATCCATTTCAGCAAATTTTTCCTCTAGCTCAGATACTCTCACCCCGTCTTCATCAGAGAAATCAGGTTTGGCATACAAGGTATTTTTTTCCTGCATAACCTCCCAAAGCAGCGTGTGCCCCATCATTACAGTATCTAAAACTGAAAATTCATCAAACTCGTGGTGATCTTGCTTTAGAACAGAAAGACGTTCTTCGGGACCAAAGGTTATTGTTCCGCCGGTTGAGTCAAGTTCCCCACTTAAAATTCTTAAAAAAGTAGATTTGCCCGCTCCGTTGGCTCCAATAATACCATAGCAGTTGCCTTGTATGAATTTCAAATTTACATCCTGAAAAAGAGTCCTTTTTCCAAATTGAATTCTTAAATTAGATACTGTAATCATTTATTAATATTTTTCTTTTATTGCCGTTTGTATAGAAACGGGGGCAAAAATAAGTATTATAAATGAACTGACCTTATTATTACTGATCTTATTAGTGTTAAGGAATGTTTTTATCTTGGATTATTGTTTTTTAAAGGACTAATGATGAAGCGAATATTTATTACGGTACTGGTTTTGGGGACTTTGGTATCTTGTCATATGCTAAAACAACCAGCAGAAAATGAAATGGAGCATACCACTGTTTTAAATAAGTATGTATATAACGAAATGCAAATGCGAGGAGTAGATTTTTTTGCTATGGGGCAGGACCCTCTGTGGACATTGGAAATAGATTTTGATAAAAGCGTTAGCTTAACTATTCCCGAAATGGATCAGGAGGCTTTTATCCCAATATTACAAATGGGACAAGGAGAGGAAATGCCTGAGGTAAACTATACAGTAAAAGGAGATGGTGTAGAATTGAAGATAAGAATTCAGAACAATGAAGGTCAGGTAAAGATGGCTCCAAATTTAAAACCTTATTTGGTCTATGTGGGTGTGAAAACCAAAAAGGATAAGGAATTTGTAACCTATTCGGGATGGGGTGAGTATTATGGTGATTTACTTTTGCATGACAGCTGGATGTTAACATCCATTAATGGTGAAATGCTCAGTGATTATACATTTAAGAAAGAGCCATTTATCGATTTACAATTAGATCAGGAAAAGGTATCCGGTTTTGTAGGATGTAATAATTTTACTGCTGGCATATATTTTGGTAGGCATAAAATAATTTTTCAACCTTTTTTAAGTACTAAAATGGCATGTGTTTATGATCATGTGGAGAAAGAATTTTTTAATATTGTTTCGGGCAAAATGTTCAATTATAGATTGGAGGGCCTGCAGCTTATTCTGGAAAATAAAACAGATACGCTGATATTTAATAAAATGGATGGAACGAATGGAGATACAGGAATTTAAGGAAGTTGCAGTAAATTATAAAGTGATCTTTTTTGATGCCTATGGGGTTTTAAAAACTCACAATGGTTTGATTGATGGAGTAAAGGAGATGTTAAATTTTCTGAAGGAAAAAGGTATTGATTTTTATATTATTACCAATGATGCATCCCGTTCTCCTGAATTGTTGGCTAAAGCATATCACGATGCCGGTATAGAACTTATAAAGGCCGATAATATGGTGTCCTCGGCTATGATGAGTACTGATTTTTTAAAAGAAAATATAAGTAAGGGTTCTTTGGTGGCTTATTTAGGAAGAGAGTCATCTGAATATTTCATCAGGTTGGCCGATTTAATTCCCGTAAGGATTGATGAATTAAAGGCAGCAGATTATCCAAAGATAGAAGCCATCATGCTTTTTGACGATGGAGGTTATGAGTTCCAGTTCGGTATAAATAAAACACTCAATGCCATTAGAGGAACAGAAGTGCCTGTTATAGTAGCTAATCCTGACCTGATTTATCCGGTTAGTGATGGCGAATCGGCTGTGGCTATTGGAAGTATTGCCAATATGTTTGAGGCTGTAGCTGATCGTCAGTTTTTTAGGTTTGGAAAGCCTGATGTGAGTATTTTTGAGTACGCATTGGGTATTGTTGGTCAAAGGAAAAAGATAGATAAACGAGATGTTTTAATGGTGGGAGATACGTTAGATACGGATATTATTGGCGGGCATCAATTCGGAATAGATACTGTCCTTGTTCTTTCGGGAAGTACCATCCCCAAACAAGCTGAAAAAATGATTCAGGAGCGTGATTTTTCACCAACTTATATCTGTGAATCAGTAGTAAGTTAAAAGTATTTAACCGATAGCCTTAAGCTTCTAGGGTACTTTCAACTTAATACCTATCTTTGCATACATAAATAAATTAGTAATGGCAGAAATTGGGAAATATAACGTATTAAAAGTAGTAAAGGATTTGGATTTTGGTTTATATCTCGACGGGGATGAGTTGGGTGAGATTTTGTTGCCCCGTCGTTATGTGCCGGTTAATTGTAGCGTAGATGATGAGTTGGAGGTTTTTATTTACCTCGATTCGGAAGATCGCCTGATTGCTACTACTGAAATGCCTGAAGCAATTATCGGAGAATTTGCCTGCTTAAAAGCCATAGAGGTTAGTAAGGTGGGTGCCTTTATGGATTGGGGCTTACCTAAGGATTTGCTGGTTCCTTTCCGGGAACAGAAAGTGAATATTGAGAAAGGTAAGAATTATGTGGTTTACGTTTATCTCGATGATGAAAGTAAAAGAATAGTTGCATCTACTAAAATAGAGAAGTTCTTAGATAATCTCCCTCCCGATTATGAAGAAGGGCAGGAAGTGGATTTGATGATTTTTCATCAATCAGAATTGGGTTATAAGGCAATTATTAATGGAGCTCATACCGGTATTCTTTATGATAATGAAGTCTATCGAAATCTTAGAAAAGGAGATAAAATGAAGGGCTATATTAAGAAAGTACGTGAGGATGAGAAAATTGACCTGGTACTTGAAAAACCGGGTTACGCAAAAGTAGATGGTATAGCACAAACACTTCTGAAAAGACTTGAAAAAGCAAACGGTTTTATTGATATGACCGATAAAAGTCCCGCCGATGAAGTCACACGTCGTTTGGGAATTAGCAAAAAGAATTTCAAAAAAGCTGTTGGGGCTTTGTATAAGCAAAAAATTATTGCAATTGAAGATGATGGAATACGTTTATTGAAATAATAAAAACAAAAAAAGCCGGATAATTTCTTTATCCGGCTTTTTTTGTTTTACCTCGGTAGTAATTAGGTACTGTTATATTGCTTGGCTTGTTGCAGAAGGATATAAAGCATTGTTTTTTATTTTTTTAAGTATTAAGTAAAAATTAGGATTCAAAGCTATTGTTTATTCTGTTGATGGGTATGGACATTTTTTCTGAATATTTTTTCATGAGAGGAATAAAATCGTAATGTGTTTAAACTGATATTTGATTAGTTTTGGTAACTTAATAGATAAAAAGAAAAAGAATGAAACTTGAGATACAACAACTGTTAATGAAAATGTTTACCCAATGGTCGGGAGAGAAAGTAGAATCGATGACTCTGCTTCCCCCTTCAGGTTCGTATAGAGAATATATCCGTTTGAGTGGAGGCAGTAAGTCCGCATTAGGAGCCTTTAACTCGGACAGAAAGGAAAATGAAGCTTTTCTGGGTTTTTCTGAACATTTCCATAAACAAGATCTTAAGGTTCCTCAGATTTATGCTAAGAATATTGAACAGGATATTTATTTGTTAGAAGATCTAGGACATACCACCTTGTTTGATTTTTTGCAGGAGGTTAGGGCGGAAGAGGGTTTCTCTGCTATCTTAATTGATTTCTATAAGAAGACGATTAAACAGCTTGTGCAATTCCAGCTAAAGGGTACGCAAGGACTTAATTTTGATTTGTGCTATCCGCGTAAGGCCTTTGATAAACAATCGATGCTATGGGATTTGCACTATTTTAAATATTATTTTTTAAAGTTAGCCCAAATTCCTTTTGATGAACAGGCTTTGGAGGATGATTTTAATCGTTTGATTAAATTTTTGTTGGAAGCTGACCATCACTATTTTCTGTATCGCGATTTTCAATCAAGAAATGTAATGGTCAAACAAGGTGAACCTTGGTTTATTGATTATCAGGGAGGACGTAAAGGGGCGCTTCAATACGATCTGGCCTCATTACTCTATGATGGAAAAGCCGATATACCACCTAAGGTTAGAGAGGAGCTTTATTTATATTATATACAGGAACTAAAAAAGCATATTGAAGTTAATGAACCTTCTTTTCGTGATCATTTTGCAGGGTATGTATATATACGAATTATGCAGGCCATGGGAGCCTATGGTTTCAGAGGTTTCTATGAAAAGAAAGAACACTTTTTAAAAAGTATTCCTTTTGCACTTGAAAATATATCTTATTTATTAAAAAATCATCCTCTACCTCTTAAAATACCCGAGTTGAAGAAAGTGCTTGAAGCCTTAATCTTCAATGAAAAATTAAAAAAAATAAATGCCTTAACCATTACGGTTAATAGTTTTTCGTACAAAAGAGGAATTCCTTATGATATGAGCGGAAATGGTGGAGGTTTTGTTTTTGATTGTCGTGCCATACATAATCCTGGAAGATATCCTGAATATAAGTTTGTTACGGGGAAGGATGAGGCTGTGATTCAGTTTTTTGAAAAGGAGCCTGAGATGAAACAATTTCTCGATGGCGTTTTTCCTTTGGTTGCTCAATCCATTGAAAAATATATTGAGCGTAACTTTAAACATTTAATGGTCAGTTTTGGTTGTACAGGTGGGCAACACCGGTCGGTTTATTGTGCCGAACGCTTAGCCGAATATATTCGTTCAAATTATCCTGTAGAAGTGAAAATAAAGCATGTTGAACAGGAAATAAAAAAGGATAAAGTATAACATTTATGGGAAGTAAAAAATGTAAAGATCTGAAGAAAGGAGATGTTGATCCCAAGCAAAAAGAGAATGATAAGTACAAGTGTAAAAAATGTGATTTAACGGCTAATAAAGAAAAAAAGCTTTGTAAACCTGTGAAAAGATAAGCCAAAACGCTCACTTGCGTATGATGGCTCTCGTTTTATTTCTTAATTTTGTGCTTTTTTGTAAATTAAACCTAAACAAATGAATGCCTTAGTTTTTGCTGCGGGTTTAGGTACCCGTTTAGCTCATTTAACGAATAATAAACCCAAAGCATTGGTTGAAGTTAACGGAAAACCAATGCTTTTGCATGCCATAGAAAAGTTGTTGAATGTAGGTGTAAAACGTATTGTGATTAATGTCCACCATCATGCCGATCAGGTGATTAGGTTTGTTAATGGTCTCAACTTAACGGGGGTGGATCTGTTGATTTCCGATGAACGGGAAATGCTATTGGAAACAGGTGGCGCTTTGTTAAAAGCAGCCACTTTGTTTTTAAAGGATAAACCTATTATTTTGTATAATGCAGATGTGTTAACGGGTGCTAATCTTAAGCATATGGTTGATTATCACAATGCAAAAGGAGGGATGGCTACCTTGATGGTTAAGAAGAGAGATACCTCACGATATTTTTTGTTTGATGATAGTATGCGATTGTCTGGTTGGGAGAATGTATTGAAAGGAGAAAAGATGATTACCCGGGCTGAGCAAAATCTGACATCTTATGCTTTTTCAGGCGTGCATATTGTTAATCAGGAATTATTATCTTTGCTCGGGGAAGTCCGAAAATTCTCTATCGTGAAAGGTTATCTCGATATTTCTGATCAAGTATCAGTTTTTGGATGGAAGGATTGGGATGAATATTGGTTTGATATGGGTACCCCGGAAAAGTTGAAGGAGGTAAATGAATTTTTTAAATCTAATAAAATCAAAGGTTGAGGATAGTACCTGGTATACCAGAAGGAAAACTATAAATACGTATATATGACAAATGTTGATAATCTAAAGGAAGTTTCTTTCTTCCAACGCTTTTTTAGAGGTGTAACGAGTGGAAGCTCGCTATTGATGATCGCAACTTTTGCCGCAGTAATTTGGGCCAATGTTGACCATCATTCTTTTGACCACTTTTGGCACGAAAAACTTACCATAGATGTAAATATGTTTCATCTTAAAATGAGCTGGCACCACTGGATTAATGATGGGTTTATGGCCGTTTTCTTTTTTGTGGTTGGGCTGGAAATAAAAAGAGAGTTCCTGGCAGGTGAGTTGAGCTCCTTTAAACAGGCTTCGCTACCCATTTTTGCCGCTATTGGTGGTATGGTAGTGCCAATTATCTTTTTCTTAATGTTTGGATTAGGAGGAGAAGCACAGGATGGGTGGGGAATTCCAATGGCTACTGATATTGCCTTTTCGTTAGGTATTTTAGCGATGTTAGGAAATAAAGTTCCTTTGAGTCTTAAAGTGTTTTTAACTGCGCTGGCTATTGTGGATGACTTAGGGGCTGTATTGGTTATTGCATTATTTTATGGAGGAGAGTTGCAGTGGACTTACCTGATTATTGCTTTTGCCTTATTAGGCGTTTTAGTTGTTGCTAATTTGCGGAATATACAGGATTTAAAAATATATACTATACTGGGTCTTATAATATGGTATTTATTCCTGGTATCGGGTGTTGAAGGCCCTGGGTCGGGATTACATGCTACTATTGCAGGGGTACTTATTGCTTTTACTATACCTGCTCGGCCTAAAGTTCATATCGATCAGTTTTTGCCCCGGATAAAAGCAGGAGCAAAGAATTTTGAAAGTATTCCTAAAAATACCCACGAAATAGTGTTAACGGATGAACAATTGCATGCTGTTGATAATATGGAGTATGCTATTAAAAAAGTGCGAAGCCCTTTGCAATATGTTGAGCATCAGTTTCATGGTTTTATAAGTTTGTTTGTGTTACCTGTTTTTGCACTTGCTAATGCTGGCGTTTTTTTAAGTGGTGGAGAAAATGGAGGAGAGGTATTTACAATGGTTTCTTTGGCTATAGCTATTAGTTTGGTGTTTGGTAAAGTGATTGGTATTACTTTCTTTTCCTGGTTGGCTGTACGCCTGGGTTTTGCTATTAAACCTAAGGGTTCATCTTGGTTGTCGTTTGCCGGATTAGGTTTGTTAGGCGGTATTGGATTTACCATGTCTATTTTTATTGCCAGTCTGGCTTATTCTTCTGAGTTACTTAATCAGGCTAAAATAGGTATTTTTATAGGATCGATTGTTGCCGGTGTAACAGGTTTCTTCATATTAAAGTATTCGTTAAAACGAGATGAGGAAGTTACTATCAGAAGAGAAAAGATGAGCTGATTTTTTAGAGCTGAAAGTTATAAAAAAGAAAGTCTAAAGAGATAAAGTCTTTTAATTGATAAGACTTGAAAATAGAGCAGCTTTGTAAGAGGGTAGCTTTTTTTATGGGGTAAAGGTTAATGATACTTGTTTTGAAAAAATAATAATGTTAAATTATGAATCAATAAATTGAATATCTTGTTGTTTCATTTAGGAATACTTGAATACAATAGTTTGTTAGAATTCTGTAAGAGTTTGGTTTTTAGGTGTTTGGTTTTTTTTAAGAATGTAGTTAAGTTATTTGTTTTAAGTATTTTGCTAAATAAATCTAATGCCTAATTACTAAAAACTAACGACTTATTGTGAATACAAATAATACCACTTTGACTATTAAATTAGCACTGGGTATAACATATTAAATAATAAAGTATGCTTATAATCCTGATTTTATATTTGGTGTTGGCCTTTGCTTTGTTTTTGATACCTAAAAGCGTATCAAGATATACTTCTCTCTTGATTGCTTTTATACAATTGGCTTTTTTTGTATTCTTTCTAAGTCAATTATCAAGCATTGAAACAGGAAATGCTAAAAGCATATTTATTGAATGGATTCCATATCTTAATTTGAATTTGGAATTTACCCTCGATGGTTTAAGTTTGGTTTTTGTGCTGCTGATAACTTTCATCGGTTTTTTGGTATTTATATATGCTAAAACCTATATGAAAAGTTACTCAGGAACAACAAAGTTTTACTTTTACCTGACTCTTTTCAGTGGCTCAATGCTGGGACTCGTACTCTCTTCTAATTTTATTCAACTGTTTATATTTTGGGAATTAACAAGTGTTTTATCATTTCTGTTAATCAGTTTTTTTAACGAGAATGAAAAAGCACGGAAGGCAGCTTTTCAATCTTTATTTGTGACAGGCTTTGGAGGTTTGTGTTTGTTGGTGGCCATTATTCTGATTGGTAGTATTGTTGATAGCTATTCATTTGCCGATTGGTTGGATAATGCTAAAGTTATCAAAAACGATTCCAGATATTTGCCTGCTTTATTTTTAGTGTTAGTAGGTATATTTACCAAGTCGGCTCAGTTTCCCTTTCATTTTTGGTTACTTGGTGCTATGCAGGCACCTACGCCAGTGAGTGCTTATCTTCATTCGGCAACAATGGTAAAAGCAGGGGTGTTTTTATTGGCACGTCTGTATCCTGTATTAGGTGGTACGCCGGAGTGGACATATATTGTTACTTTAACAGGAGCACTAACCATGCTTATAGGAGCTTATTTATCAATTACCCAGGTTGATATTAAATTAGTTTTGGCATACACTACTATTAGTGCTTTGGGTATTCTTGTCTTATTATTCGGAATTGATACTAAACTATCGATAAAGGCAGCATTGGTTTTTTTGTTTGTCCATGCCTTTTATAAAGCATCTTTATTTATGCTGGCCGGATATATTACCAAGCAGACAGGCACAAGGTTAATTGAGAAACTGGGTGGTTTAATTAAACAAACCCCATTAGGTTTTATTATTGCTTTGATAACATTATTATCCATGGCAGGTATACCTCCTATGCTTGGTTTTATTGGTAAGGAGCTAATTTATGAAGCTAAGTTTGACTCGCCATTGATGTCTATACTTATGACAACGCTTGGTGTAACTTCAAATGTTTTTATGGTTGCCGTTTCATATTTGCTATTATTTAAAGTTTTCCTGGGGAAATCACGAACCAATATACGACCACTCAATAGTAGTTATAATATGCTTTTATTTAGTCCGGGTATTTTAGCTTTGTTAAGTTTAGGATTCGGATTATTTCCTGATTTACTCAGTCGAATAATAGAACCTGCAATAAGCATTATACAGATTGATACCGTACAGGTAAAATTAAAGTTATGGCATGGGTTTAATCATATATTACTACTTAGTATGATTACAGCTTTATTAGGGTTTGTGTTTTTTATCATACTCTATAAATATAAGAAGGTAATTAAAGCTTTGCATAGAATAAATAATAGAGTATTTACAATTAGCTTTACCAAAGTATTTTTTGGTGGCCTGGATAAGTTTATTGTTTTATCTGGTAAGAATACTCGTTTTATTCAACATGGGTACAATCGCTTTTATATTATTACAATTATTCTTTACACATCCTTGCTATTGGTATATCAGTTGTACATCACCAGGGGTTGGGAAATTGATTCGATCTTTACTTTTCGACCGTTTTATATTTCCGGCTTAGTAGCTGTAATTGTATTGTCGGTTCTGTTGAGTGTATTTTCAAGGAATGTGATTTTCACATTAACGGCTATGGCGGTAACAGGCTATGGTATTTCATTAATATATCTTTATTACAGTGCAGTAGATTTAGCTATAACACAAATTATTATTGAAACCCTGATGGTAGTAATGTTTGTGTTGGTATTAGGGAGATTACCCAAATTTTTAAAGTTATCCAATCGTTCCACAAAAATACGGGATGCCATTATTGCGTTAGGTTTTGGTGTGATAATGACCATCATAACACTGAAAGCAATTAGTGTGGATTTTAATTCCTCTATATCAGGCTATTTTGTGGATAATAGCGTATTGAAAGCCTATGGAAAAAATGTGGTCAATGTAATTTTGGTTGATTTTAGGGCGATGGATACACTTGGAGAAATTACAGTACTTGCCATAGCTGCATTAGGCGTTTTTTCATTGTTGAACCGAAAAAACTCAAATAGATGAACTCAATTATATTACAAATAGCTGCGAAATACTTGAAATTTTTATTTCTGTTAATCGCTTTTATAGCCGTATTTCGAGGTCATAATTATCCTGGAGGAGGATTTATCGGAGGACTTTTGGCTGCGCTTTATATTGTTTATTATAGTCTGGCATTTACAACTCAGCAAATAAAAAAACAGTTGAAGGTTAGATCGGAATATTATATAGGAGGGGGACTACTATGTGCATTATTAAGTTTTTTACCAAGCTTATTGTCCGGAGCTCCTCTAATGAAAGGCATCTGGTTTTCTATTAATACCTCAGTTATTGGAGAAATAAAATTAGGTACACCTTTGTTGTTCGACATTGGAGTCTTTTTTACAGTGATGGGGGTTACGCTAATGTTTTTATTCACGCTTTCAAATAAGAAATAATGGAAATACTATTATCAGCATTAACAGGTTTATTGTATGCCGGCGGTGTTTACTTGATTTTGAGAAGAAGCATTTTAAAGTTTATCATTGGGATCATCTTTTTGAGTAATGCTACCAATCTTCTCGTATTTCTTTCTGCGGGAATAGTGCATGGAAAACCTGCTTTTATAAATGGAGCTGAATCTGAGCTGGATAAATTGGCAGACCCATTACCACAGGCTCTGGTGTTAACCGCAATAGTGATTGGCTTTGGTATTGTGATTTTTACTTTGGCTTTAAAGTATAAATTTTTTGAGGTTACTTCTATTGATGACCTGGATCAATTAACTAATACAGACAACTAAACGATGACAGAGATTGCACTACCCATATTGCTGCCATTTACGCTTATAATCATTTTAATATTTATAAGATCGACTGTTATTGCCAGATGGATTGGTATTGCTGGTAGCGCACTATTACTAGTGGTTGCGGTATATCTTTTTGTTCAGGTAAAGCAATATGATGTACTTGTATTGCAAATGGGCGGATGGAAAGCTCCTTATGGTATTTCATTGGTAATGGATTATTTAAGTAGTATCATGTTGTTAGTCTCGGCATTTATTGTTTTTGCTATTTCTATCTTCGCTTATCATTTTATTGGTGACAAACCCAGGTTTTCAAAATTCTTTATTTTCTTTTTTGCCCTAACAATGGGGGTAAATGGTGCTTTTATAACAGGAGATATTTTTAATTTATATGTTTGGTTGGAAGTGATGATGTTATCTTCTTTTGTGCTTATAACAATGGGTGCAAAAAAAGAACAGCTTGAGGGTGGAATCAAATACATGGCATTAAATCTTATTGCATCACTTTTGTTTTTAGCAGGTTTGGGTTTGTTGTATGGTAAAACAGGAACCCTTAATATGGCGCATCTTGCCCGGATATTAAATGAAGATCAGCAGTCTTTTTTTATGAATACTTCTGCTATGTTGTTTTTTATCGCATTAGGAATAAAAACAGCCATTTTTCCATTGTTCTTTTGGTTACCAGCTTCGTACCATACAGCAAATATTACGGTTACATCGCTTTTTGCCGGTTTGTTGACTAAGGTTGGTGTTTATGCTTTAATTCGCTTTTTTACATTGTTTTTTGTGCAGGATGCGTATTTCTGGCATAATTTATTATTGATATCTGCTGGTTTTACTATGGTTATTGGAGGTATGGCTGCTTCAATTCAATATGATGCACGTCGTATTTTATCGTACCATATCATCAGTCAGATTGGCTATATGATTATGGGATTAGGCATTTATACTCCTCTGGCAATTGCAGGAGCTATCTTTTTTACCATACATAATATGATAGCTAAAACCAATACGTTTTTAGTAGTGGGGGTTATTAGTAAATTAAAAGGTAGTTTTTACTTAAAAGATATTGGTGGTCTTTTTAAAGAAAGACCTTTCCTGGCTATACTTTTTATTATTCCGGCTTTTGCTTTGGCAGGTATTCCTCCATTATCTGGTTTTTTTGCCAAATTTATGTTGATAAAGGCCGGTATTGAAGATAAGCATTACATTATCACAGCAGTAGCAGTTTTAACAAGTGTATTAACGCTTTATTCAATGATAAAAATTTGGAATGAAGCTTTTTTGAAGAAACAGCCTGAAAAAACCAATTTAACTACTGTTGTCGAAATTAGTTTTAGTGATATTTTTCCGTCTGTTATGCTGGCGGTAGCCAGTATTTTACTGGGGCTTTTGGCGGCTCCGTTTTTCGAATTAACCTTATCGGCAGCCAACCAATTGATGGAACCAAGCGTTTATATTGAAGCTGTATTAAATAAGATTAGATGAAACGAGCCATGGGAATTGTTTCGCACACAAAAGGATGATTAATTCTGGCGAGTTCTCCCGAATTTCGCGGGACAGGCTATATGACCATTGGAAGAAAGTTATAAAAATATGAAAATAATAAAGAAAACATATTTGATCATATATTTTTTAGTGTATTATCTTTTAAAGTTGATGCAAGCAAATATTTATATTGCTTATGAAATATTAACTCCAAAAATTAATACAAATCCGGGTTTTGTTTGGATATCATTAAAAGTAGATTCAGATATTGGTATATTGCTCTTTAGTAATCTTTTATCTATGACTCCAGGAACATTAAGTGTTGATGTTACGCCGGATAGAAAAAAAATATTGGTGCATTGTTTATATAATAATGCCGATGGAGAATTAGTTGCAGATATTGAAGAGATGCAGAATAAAATAATTAAACTAATATCGTAAATATGACTGACGGAGTTTTAAATATAGCTGTTTTAACTGGCTTTGCATTTATGTTATTAGCTATGTTGTTAGCATTTATTCGCCTTGTAAAGGGACCAACTATGTACGACCGAATTGCAGCAATGGATCTGATGGCTTCGATTACTATGGGGTTTATATTGATATATTGTATAGTAATAAATAAAAGTATGTATGTAGATATTGTAATTGTGATCTCTCTTATTTCTTTTATCGGAACGGTTGCAATATCAACGTTTCTTAAACAAAAAAATGCAAAAAAATGAATGATATTTTTATTTCTGTATTAATCGTTTTAGGTGCTTTATTAATTTTAATTGCAGCCATAGGCCTGTTAAGATTCAAAGATATTTATAGCAGAATACATGCAGCAACAAAAGCCACTTCTCTGGGTATATTACTTTTGTTAGTAGGTGTTATTTTTTATTTCGGAGATTGGAATGTTACACTAAAGTCAGTGCTTATTATAGTGTTTGTATACCTGACTTCACCTTTAGCTGCTCATTCAATTGCTAAGTCATTTAAAGATGGAACAAAAGAAAGATGAATATGATTAAACAAATGGATCACTAGTATAGCGTTCTATAAATATTAAATTAATAATTATAAATGTCAGTTTTTTAGTTTAGTAAATAAATGGACTTTATAAATTGTTTACTTTAAGCACTTACTGTTAGCATATGCTGTAATGAGATTTGGTTTTCTGTTGATAATTGATGTTTCGTTGATTTTTACCACCGAAAAACTATTTTTATTGCATAAAAAAAGGAGCTTTTAAGCTCCTTTTTTATGCAATTTATAGATTAGTTAGTAGTATTATGCATTTACACTTTTTTTACCATTCAAAATATCTTTGGCATATTCTAAAATAGTTGAGTCATCAAGTTCAACAATTCCGCCGTCTGGTCCTGGCTCAATATGTATTCCTACACACTTGCCCCTATCATAGTTTTTACCACCAAAATAGTTTCGAACAGTCTCAACATTTAATTCTAAGTCTTCAGCAATAGTCCGCATACTACCATCTGGAAGGCTGTCCTTTAATTTCCTCAGTTGATTGAAAGTGATTGTTGTAGTGCTCATAAGCCTCTAGTTTTAAAAATTTGAAGTGTCTTAAAGTTAAAAAATTAATTTGAAAATTAAAATTAATTAACTCTTTGACTGGCTTTTTAATCAGTAATTAACACTAAAAGTGGCTTATTTTCATCAATTTTTTTATGCCATCATCACACGAGCACTCAATAAAATAAGGATAAAAGTTAGAATGCCCACAAAAACTATATTTAACACTAAATGTGGTTCAAATTGCTCTGAAATTCCACGGCGTAATCCTTTTTTATTGAAATAGGTCAGGCGAACAAATCTGGGAATAAGAACCTGATATATCTTATATACCCCATAGGCCAGAATAATGCCCAAAATCATTCCTCCTAACACATCACCTGGATAATGAACGCCTAAATACACTCTTGAATATGCAATTATTAGCGACCATACAACTAAAAACCATGTAAAAATTTTATTGCGAAATAATAATGAAGTAAAAACAGCTAATCCCATGGTGTTTGTGGCATGAGAGGATACAAAACCATATTTACCTCCACGGTAGCCATTTACTGTTTTTACGAAATCCTTGAGTAAGGGATCGTGGGTTGGTCTGAAACGCTCAATGGTATGTTTAAAAACTTCCGTGGAAATTTGATCACATAAAACCACCAAAATAATTACGGATAAAACAGTTAGCCAACTTTGAGCCTTTTGGCTTTTAATAATGGTATAAACAATAATAGCATAGAAAGGAATCCAAATTAAAGTGCTGGAAATCATCCAGAATGTATTGTCCCAAAAATCAGAATGAAAATAGTTTATAAGTTGTAAAAGTTGCGCATCTAATTCTAAAATTTTATTCATTGTAATGGAGTGTCTTATGTTTATAGCTTGTCTTTAATTGTTTTTTGTTTAGCTGTTGGTAACCACCCGCCTATTATGAAATATTGATTCATACCTGGATTGTCATCTTTGAGGTTGAAATTGAATAGTCCATTTATTTCCTTGTTTTTTTTAATATGGGCCTTTTTACTAAATAATGTGCGTAAAAAACAAAGTGTATTGTACTTTGTTTTGTAGTTTTGTGTTACACTATTTGTAAATTAATTTTGCAGTTTTTATAAAGGTTCTATAGCCCTGATAAATACATCCTGTTTAAGATTGTCGTTATGATAAATAAAGTTCTTTTTCTGATTAACCCTATTTCTGGCATCGGTAAACAAAAAACAGTTGAAAAATATATTGAAACAGAATTGGATGAATCTCAGGTGTCGGTAGATATTAGCTATACTAAATATAAAGCACATGCTCGTGAACTTGCAGGAGAGGCTGTGGGTAAGTATGATGTGGTTGTGGCTGTGGGAGGAGATGGTACTGTAAACGAGGTGGCATCAAAGTTGATAGGGACTGATACCGCACTTGCTATTATACCTACAGGTTCAGGTAATGGATTGGCACGCTTTTTACATATTCCGTTAAGGGTAAAGGAGGCTATTCAGGTGCTGAATAATTGTAAAATAGAGAAGATTGATTCGTTGAAGGTGAATCAGTATTGCTGCGTTAATGTTGCCGGAATAGGGTTTGATGCCCACATTAGCCACCATTTTGAAGGGAAAAAGTTACGTGGACCACTTGGATACCTTCAGCTCATTGCTATGGAATATGCTAATTATAAGCCTGAAACCTATCATTTAAAAATCGATGATCAACTCTATGTTCGAAAAGCTTTTTTGGTAAGTTTTGCTAACTCCTCACAATATGGAAATAATATTCATATTGCACCTCAGGCTAAAATAGATGATGGTTTAATAGATGTTAGTATTATTCATGATTTTCCCATAATAAATGCGCCTACCTTGATATTAAACCTCTTGGAAAAGGCCATTGATACTAATGAGTATGATGAGGTGGTGAAGGCTAAACAGGTCATCATAGAGCATGAAAAGGAAATGATGGCTCATATTGATGGGGAGCCTGTAATGTTGGGAAAAAGGGCTACAATTGAAATTAAACCCGCCTCTTTACAAGTGATCGTTCCTGCTCAGCCTCCTGCCGAAGTATCAATATTCGATCCTTTCATTGATCCGTTTAAGGATTTAATCCCAAAATTGAAGGAAGGAATGTCCATAGAGCAGATTTGGAAAACCAAGAACTAAAATTGCTTAGTACTTAAGCGGTATAATTTGGTTCTCTATAAAATAAAAAACCCGGAACATATAAAAAGTTCCGGGTTGTAATTCTTATGTTTATTTTATTTCTTGTTTTTTTGAGCTTTAGCTTTATGTTGTTGTTTAGCCATTTCTTCTAATCTAGCCTGGAAACCTGATTTCTTTTTAGGTTTCTTTTGGTTGGCATTTAGCTTGGCTAAAATAGCTTCTTCATCTACAAATCTTCTGATCAATACCGTTTGTAAAATGGTGATTAATGTAGATATAAAATAATAATAACTTAAACCAGATGCATAGTTATTAAAAAATACAAGGAACATAACCGGCATCATATACATCATTCCTTTCATACCTGGCATTTGGCTGGTCGACTGAGTCATCTCCTGATTCATCTTGGTATAAAAGATGTTGGTTATTGACATCAGTAAACAGAATAAACTGACATGATCGCCATACATAGGTATGTTAAAAGGTAAATCCAGAATTGAATCATAGGTTGATAAGTCTGTTGCCCATAGAAAGCTTTCCTGGCGCAGCTCTATGGAGGCCGGGAAAAAGCGAAACATAGCAAATAATATGGGCATTTGCAGTAACATAGGTAAACAACCACCCAATGGACTAACCCCCGCTTTACTATAAAGGGCCATTGTCGCTTTCTGACGTTCCATTGATTTTTCGGCAGGAATCTTTTTGTTGATTTCGTCGATCTGGGGTTTTAATACCTTCATTTTTGCCGATGACATAAATGATTTATAGGTCAAAGGAAAGAGTACAATTTTAATGAGTAAGGTTAGAATAAGAATAATTAACCCATAACTGGCAATAGAACCTTCGAGCCAGTTGAAAATAGGTATAACAACATAACGGTTAATCCACGAGAAAATTCCCCAACCTAAGTTGATCATTTCCTTTAGATCAAGTTCTTTGTATTGCTTTAATACCTTGAATTTGTTAGGACCAAAGAAGAACTGAAATGATTTAATATTGTGTTTTCCTCCTTCGTAAGGTATCACCAACTCTGTTTTGTTAGTACTTAGAATAGGAGAGTTTTCTTCTTCGTCATATATTTTTAGGCTAGTGGATCCTGATGAAAAGTTTTCCTTGGCAATCAAAATCGAAGAAAAGAACTGATCTTTGTAAGCTACCCATTTAACAGGTGTTCTAAAGGTCTCTTCAGCAGATTTACCTATGATATTATCCACCTCGTCCAGATCGTACTTAAAATAAGTACCTGAATATTGAATCTCATTTTTTCGGCCTTTTTCCTGAGGAAGAATATTTACATCCCAGTCCAGATCAAAACCTCCTCGGTTTGATTGAATCAGGTCATCCATTCCCTTTTGTTCGATATTAAAATCCAACATATAAGAATCAGCAGGCAGGCTATAGTTAAAAGCCATATATTGGTTGTCGCCAACTGTGAGCTTAAAGTTTAAGGAAGAACTGCTTTTTGTTGATTTATCAACAGTATAAAACAGGTTGTTGGTATTTAAAATTCGGTTGTTGTGAAAAAAGTTGAAGCCGAATACGTTTTCATCCCCGTCAAATAAAATCAAAGGTTTACCGTCAAAGGTTTTAAAATCCTTTAGCTCCACAGCGTACACTTTGGCTCCCTTGTTTGATAAAGTGATTTTAACCTTATTGTTTTCTAATGTGTAGAACTGGTTTTGTCCACTTACCACATCAGCAAAAACACCATATTTATTGCTTAGTTGATCCTGTATTATACTATCGGCTATTGTTCCATCCTGAATAGGGATAGCATTTTCTGTTTTCTCTTTTTCTTGCAGGGAAATAGTCTCCAACTGTTTATTCAGCTCAACCTGTTGCATTGAGTCCTGATAGCGTTGTTGAGCAGCTTTTTCTTCTTCACTGGGCTGGCTCCACCACATAAAAGCACCAATAATGATGGCGATAAGAACCATGCCTGTAACGGAATTTTTATCCATTTTGTATTTAAGTTTTTGTTTTACTTCTAAAGATTATTTTTTTATTGCGGCAGCAATAAATGCCATAAAAATAGGATGAGGTTTTAACAC
>JBFHEL010000004.1:0-36485 GCA_041584155.1 Saccharicrinis sp. | reverse complement strand
TTATATTTATTTTCTGAACTCAAATTACTTTTTAAAAGGCATATATTTTTCGCCGCCACCTTCAAAACCGGCATTCTTATAAAACTCAACAAAAGTTAAACGTAAGGGGTGAACAAAGCTTCCTAACAAGGCCATAAAGAAATTTAAACTATGACCGAAAGCAAGGATGATAATTGTTACTAAAATACCCACTACAGGAATATCTGGTGATAAATTAAAGGCTAACATATTAAAAACATTACCCAAAATTGCACTTGATAAGCCTAAAGCAAACAAACGGATATAAGACAATACATCTCCCAGCAGACCGGAAGCCATACCATAGGTTTCCCATAAACCAGAACCAAAATTTAGCAATGGATTTTTACCCGGAGAATTATAAAACAATGCCGGAATAGCACCCACAATCATCACTGCTGCAGCCAACATATTTGCCATTTCAACATCCACCATCCCTTTCATTCCTAACACATATACCGGCAGACCTATTCCGATAATCAATATCCAACCCATTTGAGAGATGGCATATTTAAAACCATAAGCCTTATTAAGATTAACAGCCTTTAAAACCATACCAAAAACCACCTGAATATAACCAAGAATTAAGGATAAAACCATTAAATTATCGGTAGATAAAATCCAGCTTTGGTACTGCTTAATCCATCCGGAAGTAGCCTCCATCTCAGCAAACATAATACCAAAGGCCGTACCTCCAAGAATACCCATAATAGTAGTGGAAAGACCTAAAAAGAAACCTAACCAAAGTAAGATCTTTACTTTTTCTGATGCTTTAGTCAATCCGATAAGAGTACCTAACATAATCAGTACACCATACCCTGCATCTCCGAGACAAAATCCAAAGAAGAGCATGTAAAAAGGAGCAAAGAAAGGTGTTAAATCCAGCTCATTTTGTTTTGGCAAGGTATATAAATCACCTATGACCTCAAATAAACGGGAAAACTTATTATTCTTTAACTTAATAGGCATTGCATCTTCAGGAGTTGGGGCATCCAGGGTATATACCACGGATTCATTATCCAATTCCTTCGTAAAATTCTCTTGTTCCTTTGCAGGAACCCATCCTGTTAAAACAACCAGTTTATCTTCAGCTACTTTTTCACCACTCTGAAAAACCTTGGTATAATCTATTTCACTTTCAATTTGATCAATGGTTTGTTGTAATACTTTATTAGCGTACAAGCTTATTTCATCCAACTCAGCATCAATCAGATCTAACTCTTTTTGCTTTTCATTAATTTTGGATTCGAAGAATGAATATGGATGTTCCAGTTTAACTTCATCTAAATTAGGATGAGTTAACTTTTCTACTTTAGAGACACTCATCAAATACAGGTCTCTATCTTCCTGGTTTACCAATTCAATATCAGCCAGCTCCTGCCAAGATTCATCCCAGTTTTTTTCTTCACAAATAAAAAACTGAAGTTGATATCCGGCATTTTTTATACCTTGAATGGAGGCCGGATTAAAATTACCCCAGGGCAATAAGCTATCTCTTTCTTTTTCAAGAGACTGAATGTCCTGATAAAGTTTATTAGACTCAAAGCTTTTATCTTCTATTAGCTTAATAAGTTCTTCACCATCGGTAATTTTAGGTTCCACTAGCTCTGCTGTTCTGCGAGCTTCCATTTCGCCGATAAGATTCTTCAGGTGGTTTATTCGTGCCATTTTCGCCGAATTCTCCATGCTCAATTCACTCTGTCCCATCTCCACATGCAATACCCCAAGATCTCTCAGCTTATCAAGAATATAATCATATTCTTTATGATAAACCAACAGAGATACTTTTTTCATGGATTCAATCATGATTCCACCTCCATTTCTCTTTGTGCTTCCTGACGGTTTTTCACGATTTTCTGTGCTGATTTAGAAAGGTTCTCCTCATCTTCCAGAAAGCGCTTAATCTTTCGAATAGCCTCCTGATAACCAGGAATCTGAACCTTCTCGTATAAGTTTACCTTTTGTGTTGTTTTTTTACGGGCCACATCGAGCAGCTGCATTTTACGCAGATACACTTCGCGTTCGATACCTATTTTAGCCAGGTTCTCTACTATATTTATCCCATCTAAAAACCACACCGGTTTACTAAAAAGTGCAAATGGCGCTTTTTTAAATACAACATCTATTAAAACCGGGGTTTGAACTCCAGCAATCTTTTTGCTTTCCAACACCACATCCTCAACAGATATCATATTGGCATCGAATTCGCCCCACAATCGAGATATTTTATCTAAATCAGCCATTTTGGTTTCAAGTTCGTGCCCAAGCTCTTCAGCCTGCTTTTTTGCTCTTTTCACCTCGATACGCAAAGCGGCTTCCTTATTCTGAAGTGTAGGCAAAGCCTTCACCCGAATTTTAAGCTGCTTATCTAAATGCTGCTGCGAGGTTTTATTATATTGAAACTTTACGGCCATATTAATTAGATTTGAGATAGAAGATAAGAGATTTTGATTTCTAAATCTATTTATCTAAGCTATCTATTTATCTTTAATTTAGTTCATTTATCCAATCTATGTATTCAGCTTCCTAAACTTGTCGTAATCACAAGCTATGGCAACTACTTAGCATTTTTTACAACCAATTATTCACTGAATACTGATTAGGGTGATCTGCATTGTTTTTACTGTTTCCAGTATTTATCTACAAATTCCTGACGAACTACCACCTCTTCTCTGTTAAAGTTATCTTTAAACAGATCCCAGGTGATATCTAACATTTTTACTGTATCAATATTAATATCCACTGCTAAAATCTGTTCTGAATATTCTTTAGCGAATTTAAGCGTACGTTCATCATAATCAGTCAGGTCAAAACCATTTTCCTGTTTTGTTTTGGCATTGGCAGCATCAGCATACAAACGAATAGCAGCATTCATCACCTGAGGATGATCTTCACGCGTTTGCTTTCCGATTACTAACTGCTTTAAACGCGATAAGCTTCGGAATGGGTCAACAATTACCTTACCTACATCCGAATCCATGCGTAAAAACAGCTGTCCCTCAGTAATATATCCTGTATTATCAGGAATAGCGTGAGTAATATCACCACCGTTCAAGGTAGTTACAGCAATAATTGTTATAGAGCCTCCATGAGGAAATTGCACTGCTTTTTCATAAATACGAGCCAAATCGGAATATAATGAACCCGGCATACTATCCTTTGAAGGAATCTGGTCCATACGGTTTGACACGATAGAAAGAGCATCGGCATATAAGGTCATATCTGTAAGAAGAACCAATACTTTTTGCTGTTTCTCAACTGCAAAATATTCAGCTGCTGTAAGGGCCATATCAGGGATCAACAAACGTTCTACCGGAGCATCTTCTGTGGTATTCACAAAGCTCACAATACGATCTAATGCACCCGCATTATCAAAAACATTTTTAAAATACAGGTAATCATCATTAGACAAGCCCATACCTCCCAGAATAATCTTATCAGCCTTGGCTCTCAAAGCCACGTTAGCCATTACCTGGTTATAGGGCTGATCTGGATCGGCAAAGAAAGGGATCTTTTGACCAGTTACTAAAGAATTATTCAGGTCAATACCAGCAATACCAGTAGCAATCAATTGCGACGGTTGCTTCCTACGAACCGGATTAACCGAAGGACCACCAGTATCGACCACTTTACCTTCTACTTCAGGACCGCCATCAATGGGATCTCCGAAAGCGTTAAAAAAACGGCCAGCGAGTTGATCTCCCACTTTTAATTGAGGAGGGCGGCCTAAAAAAACCACTTCAGAGTTAGTAGGGACCCCTTCGGTACCTCCAAAAACCTGAAGAATAACATCTTCGCCCATAACCTTAACCACCTGAGCCATACGGCCATCTACTATCGCCATTTCGTCGTATCCAACGTTAGTAGCTTTTAGCGTAACCGTTGCTTTAGTAAGGTTGGTTAATTTAGTATATACTTTTTGGAATGCTTGTGTCTCCATGCATCTATATTTTATTAGTTTAAGCGTTCTTTCATCATTTCACCCAATTCTCTTTCATAAGATCTAAATTTCTCTGATTCCCACTCGGCATAATTCATCTGCTTCAGCTGATTTATTAAACGTTTAAAGAATGTATTTACATCATCAAAAGTATCAAAATTGAATTTTTTATCTGTGATATTCAGCACTTTCTCCAACATATACTTTTGGCGATGCATAGGACAGTTAGCATCAATATTATCAAAAGAATCTTGCTGAAGAATCACAGCATCAATTAATTCTGAGTTCCAAAAACGCTCATGAAATTCCAATGGTACACCATCATCTCCCAAAATATTAATTTGCTCCTGGGCCTCTCTTCCACGCAAAAGTAAAGTCTTGGTTTTATGTACATTATCTAACCAATCCTCTCCTACTTTTTTACTCAAATACTCCATCATTTCGGGATATTCTAAATATTTAGAATAACTATCTATTGGGTCAATAGCAGGATAGCGTTTACTATCGGCTCTGCTTTGATTTAATCCATAGAAACAGCGGGCTGCCTTACGAGTGGATTCTGTTACTGGCTCTTTCAGGTTACCCCCTGCCGGAGATACGGTACCAATAAAAGTAATAGAACCCGACTCTCCGTTATTTAAATATACATAACCCGCACGGGCGTAGAAGCTGGAAATAATAGCTGTTAAGTCCATAGGGAAGGCATCCTGTCCTGGCAATTCCTCTAGTCGGTTACTCATCTCACGAAGTGCCTGAGCCCAACGCGAAGTAGAATCGGCCATTAGTAACACTCTCAGACCCATGGAACGATAGTATTCACCAAGAGTCATGGCAGTATATACAGAAGCCTCACGAGCTGCCACAGGCATATTTGAGGTGTTTGCAATAATGGTAGTTCGTTCAAATAACTTACGTCCGGTACGAGGGTCTTCCAGTTCAGGAAATTCAGTAAATACTTCCACTACCTCGTTGGCACGCTCACCACAAGCTGCCATAATCACAATATCAGCCTCAGCAAATTTTGATAAGGCATGCTGTAATACTGTTTTACCGGTTCCAAAGGGTCCTGGTATAAAACCTGTTCCTCCCTCTACAATAGGATTGAGCGTATCAATGGTACGCGTACCTGTTTCGAGCAATTTAAAGGGACGTGGTTTTTCCTTATAAGCCTTAATAGCCACTTTAACGGGCCATTTTTGCACCATTGTTAATTTAATATCATTTCCTTCGGCATCGCTTATCACAGCAACCATGTCATCCACGGTATATTCTCCGGCAGAAACAACACTCTTAACAGTATATTTCCCTTTCAATTTAAAAGGAACCATAATACGGTGAGGCATTCCATTCTCAGGAACTTCGCCCAACCAACTACCAGCAATCACCTGATCGCCTGGTTTAGCAATAGGTGTCCAGCTCCATTTTTTTTCTCTATCCAATGGATCGGTATAATCTCCTCTTTTTAAGAATACACCTTCCATTTTATCTAAATCATTTTGAAGTCCGTCGTAGTTACGGGATAAGATACCTGGTCCAAGTGTCACTTCTAACAGGTGACCTTCAAAATTAACTTTAGTACCAATCTTTAACCCTCGGGTACTTTCAAATACCTGCACATACACATTTTTACCCAAAATTTTTATTACCTCAGCCATCAGGTTACATTCCGGATGTTGAATAAAACAAATTTCGTTTTGGGCCACAGGACCATCAACCTCAACAATAACAAGGTTGGCAATAATACCGGCTACAACACCTGTAGTTTTACTTTTTCTTTCCATGGCTTAATTTATATTCTTCAGGAAATTCATAACTATCTTCCAATTCACTCACCAGTTGCTGGAACATCTGTCTTCCCTGTTCTTCATCCAGAGAAATCCAGCGTTCAACCATCAACAATTTATAAATAAAGGCTAACACCCTTTCAATAGAAAAATAATTGAAAAAAGTTAGCTCATCAAGGTGAGCCCATTTCATACGGTCAATCTTAAGTTCTCGCTCCAACAGGTTTTCTTCCTCATATATTTGAATCAGCGACTCAATATATTCAACATCGTTTGCGAGACCAAAATCTCGTGACCTACTTTTTAACAAAGCCTCCACAACTTCTCCTTCTCCTATTAGCTCATCTTCGTAAGGTAAAGCATATTTACGCCCAGTAAGAGCCGCAAATATATTTTTTATGTTAACTATGTAATCAACATAAGAACTCACAAACTTATTAGAGAAAGACTTCAAATAATCTACAAATTTCATAAACAAAACTACCTCAGCCTTAACAGAAGACAACACCTCTTCGGCAAAAAGGAAATCATTTACAAAACTTACTAAATAAGATGGATATAATCCTTCTTCAATATTTTCAATACTCTTCTTATCAGTCAGTTTTTCTAATTCCATTGGAGAAAATACACCTCTGGGATCAAACTCGTTTTTCTGATTATAAAGGATATTGATTAAATTATAATGATCAAAAGGCAAGTAGAGTGCTTGTGCCATTTTAAAGTCTTCCTTATCCAATTCTTCACTTAAACTATCACGCAGAATCAAAGAATTGTACAACACTTTTTTATCACCTAATAAAATATCAGGTAAACCGGCAACCAGACAATAATAATTTTTTACCATAATTATTAGTCTTCAAATAATAATTGATTGGTTTTTGGCCTTAAAAAGGATTTGAAAAAATTCTGAAAATCAGATTCTGCAAAGCTAATAAGATAACTTCCATCTTTAGGACCAACTTTAAAACCGCCCTTAACAGCAGAATCATATTCAAAACTTAAGCCCTTATTCATTTCAGCAGCCAGACTATTTTTTAAGAATTTATCCATTTCTTGTTTCTCGGCTTCCGGTAAAATAACATTAATATCGAAATTTCCCGATTTAGCCCATCCTTCAACTACTTTTACAATTAGCGACTGCACATATTTTTTATCACTAAACACCTCTTTTAAGCTTGGCTCTGCCACTTTAACTGTAATACTATTACAAATTTCCTGATGTAATGATGAAACAGCCTGTTGTGAAGCTAATTTAATTTCAGATTCTACATTTCTTTGTGTTTCCTCTGCTTTTGCTTTCGCATCTTCTATAACTCTAGAAGCTTGTTTATTAGCCTCCTCAACAATTTTTTTGGCTTCCTGCTTTGCCTTTTCTAAGATAGACTCTGCTTCGTCGTTTGCTTTCTGAACGCCTTCAGCATAAAGCTTATCTGTTAATTCCTGAAGTTTTGATTGCATAATTCTTTATATATTAAAACTTTAATAAAACTCCTTATTTATCAATAATCTCCCTAAAGCACTGATTTAGTACCGCATACAACACTAAAAACCACTTTGTTTATCTAAGAGCTAAATGCCTTTATAAAAAGTCGCTTAAATTTGTGAAAAAAATTTAATATAACTATAAAATCTTTCTAATTATAAGAAATATTTGATGCTTAAAGTTAATTTTCATTTACAGTGACAAGCAAAAAAAAAGGATGAACCAACATTAAACACCGATAAATTAGTTTAAATTTAATGCGAAGGAATTAAAAACATCTAAACTACTGACACTTTACGACACTTCAAAACAAAACAGATATTTAGTGGTTATAATAATTCTAAGTAATTAATTAAAAAAACAGACAATAACTATGGACATTCTCAAGCAACTTCACTGGCGATATGCAACCAAACTGTTTAATCCCAATAAAAAATTAAATTCCGAGCAATTAAATACTTTGCTTGAAGCTATAAATTTAACGCCTACATCATTCGGGTTACAGCATTTCAAAGTAATTGTTATTGAAAATAAAAAATTACGAAAAAAGCTTAAAGCAGCAGCTTTTGACCAACCCCAAATAACCGATGGCTCCCATTTAATCATTTTTGTAGCTAAAAATAACATCTCAAATACGCATGTTGATGAATTTATTCAACGAATTGCCAATAAAAGAGGATTAAAGTTTGAAGATTTACAAGAATACGAAGCTATGATGAAAGGCAAGATTAACCGTACTCCTGCTGAAAAATTATTTATTTGGGCTTCAAAACAATGCTATATTGGACTTGGTTTCTTATTATCTACAGCCGCTCAAATGGGCATTGATGCATGTCCAATGGAAGGTTTTGATCCGGAAAAAGTAGATGAAATTTTAGGACTGAAGGAACAGAACCTAAACAGTATTGTTATGGCCAGTGTTGGTTTCAGATCAGAAGATGACAAATATCAATATGCTCCAAAAGTCAGAGTTTCTTTAGATGAACTTGTGATTAGGCAATAATAAATATTTGATAACAGGGGTGTTCGGTTTTTTGATATCAGCAATGCAGCTTACTGTTTACTTAAACTGTTCCCCTGTTTTAAAAATAAAAACAACGACCCTAAAGCAACTATAGCCCCCATCAAATAACCACTCTTTATATCTATTCCCATTCCGCCATTAAGTGGAGGAGCCACAAAAACATAACTCGCACATACTGCTGTCATAAAAAGTGCAGGCAAGGTAATTAACCAGTGGTTTTTATTGGCTTTTTTTAAATACATAGCAATTGTCCAGAGCATTACCACTGCCAAAACCTGATTCGACAATCCCAAAAACTTCCAGATAGTTTCAAATTCTAACTGGCTAAGCACAAAACCCAAAATAAATAAAGGGATACTGATTAACAATCTATTTTTAACCGATGCCTGATCATATGAAAACATATCTGCCAAAGTTAATCGTGCACTTCGGAATGCCGTATCTCCAGTTGATATAGGAAGAACAATAACACCAACCACCACAAATACAGCACCCCATTTTCCTAACCAATGCTGAGAGATAGAATCCACTACCCATGCTGCTTTTTGGTTCTCCAGACTCATCACCTGATTAAGATCAGAAGCATTACCAAAGAAATTCATGGCTGCGGTAGCCCAGATAATAGCCACTATTCCTTCTGCTATCATTGCACCGTAAAAAACATAACGACCATGACTTTCTTTTTTTAAACACCTACCCATCATTGGAGCCTGAGTGGAATGAAAACCCGATATGGCACCACAAGAAATAACAACAAACATCATTGGGAACAAGATGTTTTGCGAAGGATTATCGTGGAAATTCTTCAAGCTACCAAGGCTTAGTTCGTGCATCAAAAAACTACCATTATAAAAGTTATAGATCATAGCACCTGCTATTCCCAATGCCATTAAAATAAGAGCGACGGCAAAAAACGGGTATATACGTCCAATAATTTTATTTATAGGCAAGAGAGTTGCCAGCAAGTAATAGCCAAAAATAACATAAACCCAGACATCAAAATTACCGCCGGTTTGAAAGGCTAACAATCCGGCAGGACCAGACACAAAAGCCACTCCTACAAACACAAGCAAAACAAGGGTAAAAACACGCAATGCCTGGCGAAAACCGCCTCCAAGATACCTTCCTACAATTTCAGGAATACTTTCCCCTGCGTTTCTAATCGAAAGCATTCCTGAAAAATAATCATGAACTGCTCCCATGAAAATACAACCAAAAACTATCCAAACATATGCCCATGATCCATATTTAGCACCCATTATAGCACCAAAAACAGGTCCTAATCCGGCAATATTTAAAAACTGAATAGTAAAAACTTTCCACGTGGGCAAAGGCATATAGTCAACACCATCGGTTTGAGCAAGAGCTGGTGTTAGTTTTTTATTATCAGCCCCAAAGAATTTTTCAATAAACCTACCATAAAAAATAAAACCCAGAATCAATACGAAAACAGAAACTACAAAGGTAATCATAAACTATGTTTTGAAATACGAGCGGTAAAAATACAAAAAAAGCACTTTGGAAAGCCAGATTAGCTTTCCAAAGTGCATCATTCAAAACGTGTGGTATTTTTACAAATATCTTATCTAGTCAAAACTCAATATAAATATGTGTTTATTGTTTCAATAATTTCACTACTTTTTTTGTTGTTGAATCTTTAACAACAACATGATAAACTCCAACACTTAAATCAGACATATCAAAAGAACTAACAATGCCTGCATTCATCTCAAAAGATTTAACAGTTGCACCTGAAACATTTACTATACTAACCTGAACTGAATTGGAATCGAAACTAGTTAAGTCAACATTAACAATTCCTGAAGTTGGATTTGGATAAACTACTAAATCATTTTCTGATATTTCTGTAATATCTGTTGCTATAGCATCTGATTTCAAGCTCCAGGTGTAAGCCTCGGGTGTAAATATTTTGTCCCATTTAATAAAGTAGGCATTACCAGCTTCTACACTTAGCGTAATTTCAGATTGCAAATCACTGTAATCATCATTGTAATTAGCACGCTCTTCACTACAACCAGTATACACCTCAAGATAGGTATCTTCTGTTGTAAGCCCAACACTTGATATTGTTATTTCACCATCCTGAAGGGCAATATAACGATACCATTTATTGGTAGCCGATTCATGATCAACCTCATTGTCATCTGAAACTGTAATATCAATTGGGTCAATACAACGCTCTCCTGCTTCCCAGTTACTTTCTTCAATAGTCCATTCTAATTCACTATCATCGGATCCATTCTGCCAGCTAATAATATACGTTTCGTCTTCCTCTGCGTCGAATGCTACAGACGATGGGTTCCAGCTTACATCATTATTAACCGAAGAAGTATAACTACAATCATCATACACAGCTACATGACAGTCATCAGCATTTGCTCCTGTAGCTTTTACTGTCACTTTACCATCGCGACTGGCAGTAAACTCAAACCAACGATACTTGTTTTGAGGAACATTACTTACAATATAACCTGCAGTAGAAGACAAGGGATAACTACAAAACTCACCTTGTGTAACAGCAGTTTCCTGGAGCTCCCATTCAAATTCCTCGCTGGTATAAAAATTTCGCCAATTAATATAGTAGCTTAACCCACTTATTACCTCAAAAGAAACTTCAGATTGCTCATCACTAAAGTCATCACTCAAAGAAAAAGCTTCCTCATCGCAGCCATCATAAATCTCTACAAATGTATTTACAGAAGTCAATCCAACAGATGAAACCGTTACTTTACCATTCATGGTTGCAGTGTATACAAACCACTGATCTCCAGCTCCATTGTCACTCAAATTTGTTCCTGTTTGTGCTACTGTAGCTTCACTACACGATGTTCCCCCTTGTGCAGAAGCTGTTTGGATCGCTAATCCGATTAGGATTAGTGACAAGAAAGTAAATTTTTGCATGTTGTGTTGTGTTGTTGTGTTGTTGTGTTATTGAAAATATTAATTCTTCTATTCTACATCTAATACTTAGCGCACGCACTACTGATATTATTGAATCTGTTTTCCCCAAAACAATTACAAACTACTTTATCAGTTTACGTATGTTCTAATTCATTCTCACATTTAATATTTCTTTAGTCACAATAAAAAGTGCTTTCACAATTTATTTTAGTGTCTTTATCAACTTTTAACGAAGGTCATTTTAAAATGTTTCATTTTTTTTTGAATGTTAAATATTTCTTTCCCCAAAGAAACTCTGTATAAAAGCAAACACGCTTTAATCTGCAACATTCTGAAAATTAAAATACATGCGAAATTATCCGTTAAATAATCAATTTTCAATCTTGATAACTTATTACGATCATCAAAATAAATACAAACCATATATAGTTTTAGGATACAAGCAGGTTAATAAAAAAACCTTATTGTGAATTAAATCATGCAGTTATAGGAGCCACAAAAGTAAATAAAAAATTCACATCTCATTTTTTCATGCAAAATTTAAAGAAAATTTAACTTTATTTATAGATTTAATATTTTTACATTGAAGCATCAAACAAAACCCTTCTTAACGCAGCTTAGCCCATATTCCGCCAAACTCTATCATATCATTTAGATTTTCCAAAGCACCTAAAAATACAATCTTAATGATTGTATATAATTTGTTCGTACTTTTGTTGTTTCAACATTAAAACAAACAGATTGAATCAGAAAATATTATTAATTGCTCCACCTTTTTCGCAACTAAACACACCTTATCCTGCCATTGGATACTTAAAAGGATTTTTTGAATACAAAGCTATTCCTTCCTCTCAGGTTGATTTAGGAATAGAAGTTTTGCTACATATCTTTTCAAAAGAAGGACTAAACTTGATTTTTAGCAGTCTGAAAACACCATTCAACGATATTTCGGAAAATAGCCTAAGAATCCTTGCTCTCAAAAAGCACTACATAAACACGGTGGATGATGTTATTTCCTATTTACAAGGGAAAGATGACATGCTGGCTCACATCATTTGCGATGGTTCTTTTTTACCTCAGGCTTCCCGTTTCAACCACATTGAAGACATAGACTGGGCCTTTGGCAATATGGGTATTCGTGATAAAGCAAGATACCTGTGTACCTTATACCTTGAAGACATTTCTGATCTTATTGTGGAATGTATTGATCCGCACTTTGGATTTAGTCGTTATGCAGAAAGACTAAGCTCCTCTGCTTATTCTTTTGACCCCATATATGAAGAGCTTCATGGCGAAGAATCACTCATCATTGAGATACAAAATAAATTGCTCAAAAAACATATCGAAGTCACACAACCTACTCTGGTAGCTATTTCAATTCCCTTTCCCGGGAATTTATTTTCGGCCTTAAAGTGTGGCCAATATATCAGAAAAAACTACCCTGAAATTAAAATATGTATGGGAGGAGGCTACCCTAATACAGAACTACGTTCAATTAGAGACTCCAGATTATTTGAATTTACAGATTTCATTACCCTTGACGATGGTGAGACTCCGCTGTTTAATATCATTGAATATCTCAATGCTACCCGTGAAAAAAAGAATTTAAAACGCACCTTCTTACTCGAAGAGAACACCATTAAATACATAGATGGTTCTGAAGATCCTGATCTCTCTTTGCGTGTAGATATAGCTCCGAGCTACGATAATTTAGATCCTAACAAATACCTGTCAGTCATTGAACTTATTAACCCCATGCACCGCCTGTGGAGTGATGGTTTCTGGAATAAACTTACCATGGCACATGGATGCTATTGGGGCCGATGTACTTTTTGCGATACCACATTAGATTACATCAAAAGATTCGAACCTGTTTCTGCTAAAATACTGTGTAACAAAGTAGAAAAGGTAATGATACAGACAGGCAAAAAAGGTTTTCATTTTGTTGATGAAGCAGCACCTCCTGCCCTTATGATTTCTTTTGCCAAAGAAGTAATTAAACGTAAACTGAACATAACATGGTGGACCAATATTCGTTTTGAAAAACAATTTACCTTTGATGTATGTATGTTGCTGAAAGAATCGGGATGTATAGCCGTGTCTGGCGGCTTAGAAGTAGCCTCAGATCGTATCTTGTCACTAATTAACAAAGGAGTGAGCGTTTCAAAGGTAGCTGAAGTTTGCCATAACTTTACCTGCGCCGGGATTATGACCCATGCCTATCTGATGTATGGATTTCCAACTCAAACAGCAAAAGAAACGATTGATTCACTTGAAGTTGTAAGACAACTATTCGAAAACAATGTTCTTAAGTCCGGTTTTTGGCACCAATTTGCAATGACAGCGCATAGTCCGGTGGGGAAAAATCCTGAAAAGTTTAAGGTGCAAACAAAAAATAAGAACATTCATCCATTTGCCAATAACGACATGGAACACATTGATAAACAAGGTACTGAGCATTATTTATTCAGCGATGGCTTAAAAAAATCACTGTACAATTTTATGCATGATGTTGGGTTTGATTTGCCTTTGCAAACCTGGTTTGATTTTAAAGTCCCTTTAACAACTATAGCTCCTGACTTTATTTATAATTCTTTAGAACAAACAGACAACAACGCCACACACCCCAATCAATCAGTACTATGGATTCACGAACTTCCCCATATACGTTTTTACAAACGGAAGAAGAAAGGAAAAACAAGTGAATTTGCAGAGTTAACTATCTTTTTAAAGCATGACAACCTGATTTTAAATGTAAAAGAAAATACAGGAAAATGGTTGATGAATATGCTTACTAAAGCACAAGTCTGTTCCGATTCGCCCATTACCTATAGTCAGATGGAAGAAGACTATAGGCAGAACAAACTGGGTGACTTTTCTGTTTTTTGCAAAGGTCACACCTTTAATCAACTCAGAGAAAACGGTTTATTAATTCTCTAAAACATTAAAAAAACATTCAATGAAACGACATATTACTATTGCGCTGATTTTTTGTCTTTCACTCATAAGCAGAGCTGAACAAGTAAATGATTTTCTTTTTCCAAAACCTCAACAGCTAAATATAAAAAAAGGCTTTCTGAATCAGATCAATGGGAATCAATACTCCTTGGAAGATTTTACATGGCTTATTGAAAAACTTTATGATTTGAATATTGACGGCAGTATCAAAAGTTTCTCATCACCATTAATTATCAACACGCTAAACCTAAGCATAGATACTACTTTACAACATAATCAGGAATATCAATTAACCATTGACTCAACCTCTATTAGCCTCATCGGAAAAGATGAAGCAGCCTTGTTTTATGGCAAACAGACCTTAAAACAGATTATCAGCTATCATATGACCTGCAAGGAACCAATACCTTGTTTGACTATACATGACTGGCCCGATTTTGAGAGGCGGGGATACATGTTAGATATTAGCAGAGACAAAGTTCCTACCATGGAAACTCTATATCATATGATTGATTTACTGGCCAGCTGGAAAATAAATGAATTCCAGCTATATACAGAACACACCTATGCCTATAAAAATCACGAGGTAGTATGGCAAAACAGTAGCCCTATGACTGCAGAAGAGATAAAGATGCTTGATATTTATTGCAAATCGCGGTTTATTGATCTGGTTCCCAATCAAAATTCCTTTGGTCATATGGAAAACTGGCTTCAACACGACCGATATGTTGATTTAGCAGAATGCCCTACTGACTGCAAAACCATTTGGGGAACACGCAGCCTGAGCAGCTTAAATCCGATCAATCCCGGATCTGTTCAATTAATGCAAGAACTCTACGCAGAACTATTACCTAACTTTACAAGCAAATATTTCAACATCGGTTGCGACGAGACAGTTGAGTTAGGTTGCGGATTATCAGCAGAATATTGCAAAGAGAAAGGAAAAGGAAACGTATATCTGGAATACCTGATAAAATTAAATAATGAAGTCAACAAACATGGCAGACAAGCTCAGTTTTGGGGTGACATAATTCTTAATCACCCGGAATTAATTCCTTCAATTCCCAAAAACATGACTGCAATGGTTTGGGGGTATGAAAGTACTTATCCTTTCGATGAGAATCTTCCCAAATTTAAACAGGCCGGACTCGAATTCTATGTTTGTCCGGGCACTTCTACCTGGCGTTCTATTATTGGAAGAAACCATGATGCCTTTATTAATTTGAAAAAAGCAGCTATTAACGGAAAATTATACGGAGCCAAGGGTTACCTAAATACCAACTGGGGAGATCATGGCCATTGGCAACCTCTATCAGTTTGTTATCCTGCCATGGCAGTTGGATCAGCATACTCATGGAATAGCAAGGCCAATGCTACCACTCATTTAGAAAAAATTTTAAACCACTATGTATTTAACGACAAAACAGGAAATACCGCAAAAGCAGTACTTGAGCTGGGTAATGCCTATTTGGCCTGTAAAATTCCTGAAGGAAATGCCAATGCCTTTCATTTAATGCTCCATCGTTACAAATGGACTATGAAAGGACACTACCAAACCAAAATGCTAAAAATCGACCCCTTATTAGAGGCCGAAAAAATAATAGACCAGGCAAGTCAGACAATAAACAGGTCAAAACCTGAATGTGCCGACTCCACCATTGTTGTTAACGAAATAAAACAAGCTATTGCCTTGGCAAAACATGGTATTCATTTAGGAGTAGCAAGACTTAATGCCCGAGATTTTTCAACTATAAATATAGCCGGGGAGACCAAACGACAACTCAAGGAAGAATTAGCCTTAATCATCATTACGCATGAATATTTATGGACAGTAAGAAACCGAGAAGGAGGGCTTGCATCTTCATCGCAAAAACTAAAGGATTTATTAGATTATTACGATAATTAAACACAAAAGTAAAAATGGTCTGCATGTTTCATGCAGACCAAATCACTCATGAAATGGGTCAGTTAGAGAATTGTTTAAAATCAGATATAATTTTTTCAATCAATTATCTTCCAATAATAATAGGATCTTCCTTTGTAGCCTTATATCGGCCTATAATAATAGGATCTTCTTTAACAAGGCCTGAACGACCGATGATTATGGGATCCTCCTTTGCTATTGTATACCTACCAATGATAATAGGGTCTTCCTTAACAATATTACCTCTGCCAATAATAATTGGATCTTCCTTTACCACATTCGATCTTCCGATAATAATGGGATCTTCTTTTGCAAATACATCTGCCGAAATGACTAAAAATAAAAAGATGGCAACAACTTTTGTAATAGTGTTTAATAGACTCATGATAAACGTTTTTAAATGGTTTATCACAAATATCTACATGAATATCAAGCCTTAACGAATTTGCCGTGTGACAAAAACGTGACAAAACTCATAATCTTACAGAACAGCTATTTAGAGCAAGAGACAACGGTTTACTATTTAACAAAAAACTATACCATTAGGGTAAAATGTATAAATTTAAATACAAGATGATTAATATATAAACTAAGAACTTTAAGAAAAACGTTAATTTTTACTTCACCCTGCTAAATCGGCTATTTTTTTCTCTCTGAATTCCTGTAAATATTCCTCTAAATTATCCTCTATATTTAACTTGGCACGAATACGCTGCTTTGCTTTTCTGATGGAAGCAGGCTGCACATTCTGAACTTTAGCAATAACTTCAATGGGTAATCTGAGACATATCATAACCGCATAACGTACTTCGGTTCTGGTTAATTGAGGAAATGATGTAGTAAATAAACTAATGGTTTCGGTATAACAGGTATCAAAATCATCAACATTATCATTCTCCCCCAGTAAATCAGCGGGCGCACTACTTTTACTATTGCTTCCTACTATTACCTCTCTTGGTACTTTTTGGTTTAAACGATGTTCAAGGAGCTGTTTTTCTCCAATTCCAATTAACATATTTTGAAATTCCTTATTCAACTCTTCCATTTTCTTTCTTTTATTTTTCTGATACAGATAAAAGAAAACACTAACCCCGGTTAATATCACTATAGTAACAACCAAAACAAGATAGAGCATAAATTCACTGGCCTTTTTCTCTATTTTTAGCTGTACTAGCTGACTTTTCATCACATCAACCTTATTATTTATTTCCAACACCTTTGCCATTCTTATTTTTTCATAAGAGGTAGTTTCGTTAAGTAAGTCCTGATATTCTTTTAAATCATCATAGGCCTTTGAAAAGTTCTTTTTAGCCTTATTAATTTGATGCAGATAATTATAGGTGTATAACAATCTGTTATTTTGGTTATGACTTTTGTAAAGCTCCACTGATCGGGCCAGATATACTTCGGCAACGTTGTATAATTCCTGTTGAAAATATAATACTCCTTTAAACTGATACAACGCAGGCAAAATAAAATCGCCAACACTTTTTTGTTCGCATAATTCGATAGCCTTATCACAATACACATGTGCCGAATCAATTTCCATACGGGCATAATAACTACTTCCTATAACCTTATATACTCCCGCAGAACGTTCATACAAACCAAGATCGAAATACTCCTGAGCTATCTTAGATAATTTAGCAGGAACAGTAGGATTTTTTAGATCAAACAACTGATTCATAAAATCACCATACAAACTAACCTCTTTTCTATCAGAAGATTTTAAAATCCGTACTCCCAGGGCTAATTCTTCACTAAATGTTTCTTCTAATATTTGTTTACATCTGGCAAGACCCACGTAAGCTAATCCTAAATAATCATTATCATTATTATTTAAGGCTATGGATTCATAATAATTTATCTTAGCTTGTTCATACAGACCTGTAGTTTCGGCTATCTGACCAAGTAAAAATTGACTTTTACAGAGCCAATTTTTATTCTCCGCAATAGTAAAAATGGAAATTGCTTTTTCTAAATAAACCAAAGAAGAATCCAGATCCATATCTAAAAAAAGAAATTGAGCTTTCATATAATCAACATATCCGGCATATGCATCAAACTGAACTTCTGAGGTATGCTTTAATAAGGAATCCAGATCCATTTTAGCCTCTTCGGGATAATAGGCACTTTTAAAATCCAGAACAGAGAAGAGTTTGTCCACATCTACTTTATTCTCTGCGCTTTGAGAGAAACATACAGGTGAGCCAACAAATAATACAAATACTATAATTATATAAAACCTATGCATACATAGCATAAATAAATTCATACCTATTAACTTTGAATAAAAAAAAGACATCAGAAGCAATAAAGATACCTTATTTTTAATCTACTGAAAATTTTTATTTATATAATTATGTACTCTATTCTGCAGCTAAAAAAATAGTAATTGACAGCATATAATTATTATTAGCTATAACAATGCACTCTTTATTATGCTAGTGAACAGGTAAATTAAAACTACTTTTTAGTAAACATAGGAAGTTTTTCACCGGGGAATCTATTGGCATATTCTTTCCAAAAATAACCTACTTCTTTTTTCATTTCCCGATGTAGTATGAAGATACCAACCAAATTAGGAATAGTCATTAATGCAATAGTAATACCTGACAAAGTCCATATAATCTCAGTATCAGTAAAAGAGGCAATAAAAAAACCAAGTACATATACCACCCTGTAATATTTTACCCCTTTTATACCAAACAAATAGATAACGGCACGACTACCGTAATAGGACCAGGAAATAGCGGTTGAAAAAGCAAATAATAACAAACCTATTGATACAATATACTTTCCAAAATCACCAAACCAACTTTTAGTAAATGCTATGGTAGTTAATGGAGCACTATGTATTAGTGATTTTCCCTGAAGTCGGTATTTATTTTTATTTTTAATGAATCCTTTCTGCACGCTTACTTTACCTGTATAGAGCTGATCATTCGTGTAAACAAGTACACTCTCGGCTACAGATCTGGAATGAATCAAGGATACGTTATTTTGTATTTTCCCTTGCTCCACATTTAGTTCTCCGGTAAAAAGAGGCAACTTCTTTTTACTATTTAAATGCGCATACAAAAGGGCTTTATCCTGTTCATTATTGTCTGAATATACCCCATCTACAATTTCGAGATTAGCATGCTGAAAGGTATTTGTATATTTTTCGGTCCATACACCACTGGATAGTAGCGTTAACCCGGTAATAGAACAAATAATAATTGTGTCAATAAAAGGCTCCAACAAAGCCACTAACCCTTCAGAAACAGGTTCATGAGCGCGAGCCGCAGAGTGAGCAATAGGTGCAGATCCCTGTCCTGCTTCATTGGAAAACAAGCCTCGGTTTACCCCCCGGTTAAAAGCAAAAGCAATAGAAGCTCCCAAGAAACCTCCTGTAGCAGCTGAACCCGTAAAAATATCAGCAAAAACACTAACCACTGAAGGAAGAATATTTTCATAATTATAGAGGATAACAGCAAAGGCTCCAATAAAATAAATAACCGCCATAGCTGGAACCAATCGCGAAGTTACCTTTGCAATCCGATTAATACCTCCCAGTATTACAAATGCTAACAAAACCGACAACACCAAACCAGTAGCAACATGAGGAATATGAAAGGTAGCATTGATGGAATTGGAGATACTATTTATTTGAGGCAGGCTACCTGTTCCAAATGATGAAAATATGGTTGCTATAGCAAAAATAGCAGCCATAACGGTACCTGTTTTTATCACCTTACCCGAAGATAGCCTGATATCTAATCTTTTTTTCATAAAGTACATTGGACCACCAGATATCGTTCCATCCTCTGCTATTTCACGGTACTTATGCGAGAGTGTTACTTCAACAAACTTACTTGTCATCCCAATTAAAGCAGTGACCAACATCCAGAATAAGGCTGCGGGTCCCCCCAAATATACGGCATAGGCTACCCCGGCAATATTCCCTGTTCCTACGGTACCTGAAAGCGCTGTGGTTAACGCCTGAAAATGTGAAGTATCCCCTACATCTCCCTGCCGATCAAACTTACCTCTTATTATTTTAATAGCATATCTAAAATATCTGAACTGAGGAAAACCAAGGTAAATAGTAAAAAACAAGCCCACTCCCAATAAAAGATAAACAAACCAGTCACTACTACCTATATATGAATCAATGAGTATTAAAATTTCATTAATCTTATCCATAAACCCCTATTTTTTTCAGTTTTTTTTGTATAAAAACAAATATATATAAATATTTTAGCTTTAGGCAAACCTACATAAAAATAAGGAGCCGTTCCTTATAAATTAAAGAACGGCTCCTCCTATTTTTATTTTTTATGACTAATCCACATCCTTCATCGAAAGCTGAATACGTTTACGACTCCTATCCACCTCCACAACCTTTACTTTTACATGTTGATGTAAGGTAACTATTTCATTGGGATCGCTAATAAACTTATTGGCCAACTGCGAGATATGCACCAGCCCATCCTGTTTAACGCCAACATCTACAAAAGCGCCAAAATTGGTAATATTTGTAACAATACCTGGCAAAATCATTCCTTCTATTAAATCTTCGATTGAATAGATATTTTTATCAAATTCAAAAACTTTAATAAGCTGACGCGGGTCACGAGCCGGTTTCTCTAACTCACTTACAATATCCTTTAATGTAGGCAGTCCAACCTTATCGGTAATATAATTATTAAGTTTTATTCCCTTTCTGGCATCTGAATCTGTCATCAGATCCTTCAGGGTGGACCCCTGATCCTTGGCCATTTTCTCTACTATAGAATAAGACTCCGGGTGAACAGCCGAATTATCCAATGGATTCGCTGCGTTACTTATACGTAAAAAAGCAGCAGCTTGCTCATAAGCTTTGGCACCCAGACGAGGGACCTTTTTCAGGTCATTTCTGGAAACAAAAGGACCGTTTTCTTTGCGGTACTCAACAATATTTTTAGCCAGCTGAGGTCCTAAGCCGGATACATAAGTCAGCAAATGCATACTTGAAGTATTTAAATCGACCCCTACCTTATTGACACAGGATTCAACCACCTGATCCAACGATGATTTCAGATTACCTTGGTCTACATCATGCTGATATTGGCCAACCCCTATGGATTTAGGATCAATCTTCACCAACTCAGCCAATGGATCTATTAACCTACGTCCTATTGATACTGCACCACGCACAGTTACATCGTACTCAGGAAACTCATCACGCGCCACTTTACTGGCCGAATAAACCGATGCTCCATCTTCACTGACCACAAACACCTGAATTTCTCTGCTATATTTTAAATTTCGAATAAAAGTCTCCGTTTCACGCGAGGCAGTACCATTACCAATGGCTACTGCTTCAATTTTATAAGCATCTACCAATGAGCTTATTTTTTTTGCAGCCTGCTTGGTATCTCTTTGGGGGGGATGAGGATATATATTCTCGTTATGCAATAAATTTCCCTGAGCATCTAAACAAACCACCTTACATCCTGTACGAAAGCCCGGATCAATAGCCAATACCCGTTTTTGTCCCAAAGGAGAAGACAATAACAATTGACGCAGATTATTGGCAAACACCTTAATAGCCTCTGCATCTGCTTTTTCCTTAGAAAGATTAGCAAATTCTGTTTCAATTGAAGGTTTTAATAAACGTTTACTTGAATCTTTTAAGGCCAAAACCACCTGATCAGCAGATTCATTATTTCCTTTAACAAAATACCTGCCCAAACGATGTAAAATTTCCTCATCATCAGGAGCAATTGAAACTTTTAGAATTCCTTCCTTCTCTCCTCTTCTGATGGCTAACAAACGATGACTGGGACATTTTTTTAAGGGCTCACTAAAATCAAAGTAATCTTTGTATTTTATTCCTTCTTCTTCTTTACCCTTTACCAGACTTGAAGAAAGAATGGCTCCCCGATCAAAAACAGAGCGCACTATATCGCGGGCAACGCTATTCTCATTAATCCATTCAGCAATAATATCACGGGCACCTTGCAGCGCTTCCTCAGCATCAGCTACTTCCTCACCAACAAACTGAGCTGCTTTCCCTTCCACATCACGCTCATACTGTTTCATCAACATTTTAGCCAGTGGCTCCAGACCTTTTTCTTTTGCTTTTACAGCCCTAGTCTTTCGCTTAGGTTTATAAGGAAGATAAATATCCTCCAGCTCGGCAGCTTGATAACAATTCTCAATCCTCGCCTTCAACTCAGGAGTTAAAACCTCCTGCTCACTCATCGATTTAAGAATACTTTCTTTACGTTTCTCTATTTCGCACAATTTTTCGTAGCGCTCCTTTACCAATGCTACGTTTACTTCATCCATACTACCTGTCATCTCTTTTCGGTAGCGACTTATAAAAGGAACGGTTGCCCCCTCTTTAATTAATTGGATGGTATTATTAACATGACTCAACTGCAACTGTAACTCTGTTGCTATAATTTGATTGATTTGATCTGACATGAGTAATTTTACTTCTTAACAATTAGTTATAATAAGTTGAAAGTTAAAAGTAATTTATAGCCTTTACTTGTTGGTTTTAATGTATGAGAATTGGACGTAATTTTACCTCTAATTTTTTTTTACCTGTGGCATATTAATAACCATTATAAAATTCAACGCCTTGTTCGACAAAAGCATTTTAATCACCCCGGCTCTGCGCTTCTGGTTTATAGCCTATTATTTTCATCACAATTCAACCATCCTCAGGCAGTATAATAACAAGAATTGCTACTAAGAAAAACCAAGCCACCATACAACTTAGTGTGTTTGATGGCTAAAAAGAATTGTTCAGGAGGATTTTTTAAATTCAATGAGGTATCAGCTTTCCTTCTGATTGTTTTTCTTTCTGGGCGGACGTTTACCTTTATTAGGTTTCTTTCTAAATTTATTCCCTCCTCTTCTCATTTTTGCTTCAGGATTATATTCAGGAGCTTCGTCATAATGAGGAGGAAGAGGAATTTTGTAGATTGTAGTTTCAATTAATTGTTCAATTTTATAGAAATCAACCTGATCCTCTTCATTGATAAAAGTAATACCTACCCCTTGTGTTTTAGCTCTTGCTGTCCTACCAATACGATGTACATAATCTTCCGCATCATTGGGAACATCAAAATTAATCACCAAATCTATTTTCTCAATATCAATACCTCGTGCAACAATATCAGTGGCTACTAAAATCTGTATATTTCTGTTTTTAAACTCACGAAGCACCTCAATACGTTCATTTTGTTCAAGGTCAGAATGAATGGCTCTGGCATTAAAATTATTTCTATTTAAGGCTCTTACAATCTCATTCACCATAGCCTTACGAGAAACAAAGATGATAATACTTGGCAGATCCTTATCTTTTAATAGGTCAACTATTAAATCTGTTTTCTGATAATCATGAACCACATAAGCAGCCTGAAGAATTCCTTCTGCCGGCTTTGAGATAGCGATATTAATTTCCTGCGGATTATTTAGTAATTTCTTTGCCAGCTCTCTAATTTTGGGAGGCATAGTTGCTGAAAACAAAAGATTCTGACGATTTTCCTTAGGCAAAAAGCTTTCAATCTGCATAATATCTTCATGAAAACCCATATCTAACATCCTATCAGCCTCATCCAGAATAAAATGCTTCACAGATTTAAAGTCGACATATCCCATTGTTAAATGTTGAATCATACGTCCGGGAGTAGCCACAATGATATCAGCCCCTTGAGTTAAGGCTTGTTTTTGCTGATCCCAAAGATTTTTATCATTCCCTCCAAAAACAGCCAGTGAGGTTACTGACAAAAAATAACTAAAACCTTCAATCTGCTGATCAATCTGCAAGGCCAATTCTCTTGTGGGCACCAGGATAACAGCAGTACAACCATCCTGATTATTATTTACCAACTGATCAAGTACAGGAAGCAGATAGGCCGCTGTTTTTCCAGTTCCAGTCTGCGCACAAGCTATTAAATCATCACCTTTACGTATAATAGGGATAGTCTGAGACTGAACCGGCGTAGCTTCCTCAAAACGCATGGCATCCAGGCCATCCATCACTTCCGGGGTAAAATTGAATTCTTTAAATTTCATACAGTATTTTTTAGATAATTGACTATTAAACAAACCTTAATAGACAGTACCTTTTATCTCTTCTCATTATCATTAATAATCAATTATCTTATCATCAGCCACTACTACTCCACATACAAAACCAAGCCCTTAAGATACTCTCCTTCAGGATGATAAATATTTACCGGATGATCAGCAGGCTGAGTCATTTGATTTAAGATCCTGACATTTCTGCCCGACTTAGCTGCAGCTGAAAATACTGCTTTACGAAAAGCATCTTTACTCACAACCTGAGAGCATGAAAAGGTAAACAATATACCTCCGGGTTTAATTTGTTCAAAAGCCTTGGCATTTAACTTCTTATATCCCTGTAAAGCATTATTCAAAACATTGTGATGCTTGGCAAAAGCAGGAGGGTCAAGAATAATTAGATCGTATTTATCTTTAATATCGTCCAGATACTTAAAAGCATCGACAGCAAAAGCATCATGGCGTTTATCTCCTGGAAAATTTAACTCCACATTTTCTTTTGTCAGTTCTATAGCACGTTCTGAGCTATCCACAGAGTGTACCAGTTCTGCACCGCCACGCATCGCATAAAAAGAAAATCCTCCGGTATAGCAAAACATATTTAATACCGATCTCCCTTTACTATACTGCTCTAGTAAAGAGCGATTATCCCGTTGATCGACAAAAAAACCTGTTTTCTGTCCCTTTTCCCAATCAACCCTAAATTTCAAACCGTTCTCCAAGGCAATTCTTGTTTCTGAATGGCCAAAAGTATAGCCATTTTCCGGTTCTACTTTCGCTTTATAGGGTATTGTACTTTCCGACTTATTATAGATGGCTTTAAGTTCATCGCCAAATATTTTTTTAAGGATTTCATCAATATCGTCTTTAATTAAAAACATACCTATTGAGTGCATCTGAACTACGGCAGTATCCCCATACATATCAATAATCAACCCGGGCATACTATCTCCTTCGGCATGAACAAGTCGATATGCATTTGTTTGAGAATCAGAAATTAACCCCTGAACCTTACGCAATTGATAGGCTTGTTTAATTTTATCTTCCCAAAACTGATGGTTGATTTCAAGCTCTACAAAAGAAACAATACGAATTGAGATAGATCCTATTTGGTAATGCCCAAGGCCCAGGAACTCATCCTTATTATCATACACCGAGACAATATCTCCTTCGGCAGGTTCCCCATATATTTTTTTTATGGCACCACTAAAAACCCAGGGATGAAATCTCCGCAACGATTGATCTTTCCCTGATTTAAGAACTACTTTTATATATGACATAAATAGTGATTATTTTTTGAATAATGAACAAATCCTAGTTTTCCTGGCTTTGGGCTTCTACATCGATGACCTTACTTGCATCAAGGGTAGTTAGCCTTTTAAATATCTCACGCGCCACCCAGGAATCAGTAGCGGCATACACCATTTGTGCTGGTGATAAAGTTTCAGCTTCCCAATTTGACAGACGTTGACGTTTGGAAACTCTGAAATGCAATAAAATACCTGCCAGTTTTTTTAATGAGAAATCTTTTAAGCCTTTCTCAGTGGCCATGGTTTGTAATTCAACAAACCCTTCTGGTTTAAAGGAAACCAAACGCTGTAACCCTCTGATATCATCCCTTATACCTACCCCAACCTTGAGTATAGCAGCATTGGAAAATAGTTGCTGAAGCTCTTTGGTCAGACCTGTTTTATTTAACCGTATTAGATAAGTTGATTTTCCTGTAGTAAGTTGCAATAGAGCAATCTGATGCATAAGTCCTTTCTTAAATGAAGGACGGGTTTCTGTATCAAACCCTAATAATGTTTCTCCTTCTATTTCTTTAAAGAATTGAATCATACCTTGTGCATCTTCTACCAGCACAATTTCACCGCTATATTGCTGTAAAGGTAAGTCATTTAAAGACTCGTTACTTATCGTGTTTTTTACCAAAACTTCTTCTTTTAATCAGTTATCCTCATCATTCCACTGGTCCTGAAAACGATTAAACCAATCATTATCTTTTTTTGGCATCTCATTTTCGGCGCTTTCTATTACATCATCCTCTAAATCTTTTCCACTGTATAATACGTAATGACAAGCTCTTAAAACATTCACTAATTTTTGACCCCAGTATAGCTCAAATGAATCAATTAAATCCACTAACGCATCATTCATTATCTCAGTCACCCCAATTCTGTAAGAAAACAAAAAATTCTTTACGTCCTGATAGATATCGGTAAGATTCTCAGCAATACTATTTGCGACTTCACCTTGCTCCTGCTCATTATCCGGCACAAATACTTCAAGAAAATCATCGTATTGACCTAATTTTGTTAGCAATGCATGCTGAATCCTCACATAGTCTTCTTCTTGAATTGCTTTTTCAATATTTTCCTCCAACAAATATTCTGGCTTAGGTAAAACCACGGCCTTAATATATAACAATGGGAGTATTCGCACTGTTACTACCAACAACTGTTTTGTAGTTAAATCATATGCATTTTCAAGCTGGTTACAGTATTCATTTGCAACTGTTACAAATTCAAGTACATTTTTTGAATATACTATATGATTAAATTCTTCTTCCATAAATACCTTATACGAATAGCACATTAAAATTAGTGTGCAAAAGTACTAAATTTAATGAGGGAATGAAAATTATTAATTTAATGATTAAGTTCACAGTGCATTAGCAATAAAATGACCACTCTCCTCACATTTTCCTATTCTTATAACATAAGCCTGAAGCAACCTATTTTTAGTATCCTATTCCTTGCCTTGCCATTTTCCCTCATCATTCTGATAAATTATTTCATTGTCGGCCAACCAGTTAAAAACTGGCAACCACTCTTTCTCCGGCATCCTGAGTCTTTCTTCCAGTTCGGGTATAGAAAGGGGCGCATTCAGATATTCTCTTAATCTCTGCTCTATTTCATTGGCCTTTACATTAGATAAACCTTTTTTCTTTTTATCGATACACACATCACACACACCGCAATCTACAGTCTCTTTTTGCCCAAAATAATTCAATAAAAATTTGCTCCGACACAAATGCGATTGTTCACAATAGTCAATCATAGAACCCACACGATATTCCAGGTCTTTTTTTCTGTCGCGATATACCTCATTCGATAACTTCATATATCGTACTTCCTCTCTGGGTAAACAATATCTAATTAGAGGAGTACATTTTTTAGGGATATAATGAATAATTTTGAGATGATTAAGTTTATTAAGGTATTGATATACCAGTTGAACACTAGCATTGGCCCTTTTTGCCAACAATTCTTCATTAATCACCACATATTCGGTAAAAAAACCAGTATATGACCTTAATAACAATTTTATAAAGCCATCAAACTTTTCATTTTCAACCTGAAACCTGTATAAATCGGTTTTTTGAGCGATAAAGTGAACTCGGGAAGGCGAGTTACTTTCTTCCTCATACTCAATATAACCAGCTCGTTGTAAAATCTTTAGGCTATTAAAAACGGTAAGTAAATTAAAATGATAAGCGGTGCAAAAAGCCACCATATCAAAATCAAAAACCAAATTTTCCCCATGCCCCGAAGCCAGTTGAAAAAAGTTTCCCAGTGCATCATATACTCTAAAGATGACTTCCTTATCAGGAAACGAAACCGTCACATTCTTTTTTAAACGTGTTTTATCGGCACCCGACCAAAGCATAACGGCATAGGCTTTTTTTCCATCGCGCCCTGCTCTTCCTGCCTCCTGAAAATAAGCCTCTATAGAATCCGGAGCATCCATATGAACCACCAGTCGAACATCCGGTTTATCTATACCCATCCCAAAAGCATTGGTACAAACAATTACCTGTACCTTATCCTCCATCCACTCCTTTTGTCGTAAATCTTTAGACTCGCGGGTTAAACCCGCATGGTAGTTATGGGCAGAAATTCCATGCTCACGAAGCCATAAGGTATACTCCTTCGTTTTCTTACGATTTCGCACAAAAACAACACTGCACCCATTAACCGACTGTACTATTTTAACCAGCTGATTGAGTTTATCATCCGTTTGCCTGACTATATAAGACAGATTGTCGCGAACAAAGCTTTTTTGCACTACATTTTTTTCCTCAAAAAGTAATCGTTCCTGTATATCATCCACAGTTTTAGGAGTAGCAGTAGCCGTTAAAGCCAATACCGGAACCCCGGGTAATTCTTTTCGCAGTGCTGCAATTTTAAAATACGAAGGACGGAAATCATAGCCCCACTGACTAATACAATGAGCTTCATCCACCACAATCATACTCACCTTGAAGTAGGCCAGCTTTTCAATAAACAATGGTGTTGATAATCGCTCAGGGGATAGATACAAAAATTTATATCCGCCAAATATACAGTTATCATAAGCTATACTAATCTCCTCACGTGATAAACCCGAAAAAACAGCAACCGCCTTTATATTTCGTTTTCGGAGATTAGCCACCTGATCTTTCATCAAAGCCACCAAAGGTGTCACCACCAAACAAACCCCATCTTTTACCAATGCCGGCACCTGAAAGGTAATAGACTTACCTCCTCCTGTAGGCATCAGTCCAAGCGTATCCTTTCCTTTGCCAATGGAATATATTATTTGATCCTGCATAGCCCTAAAGCCATCAAAACCCCAGTACTGCTTTAATATATTCAGGTATTGATCCATATAAACAGATAATAAATATTTAAACTGCTCCAAAGTTAATGCGAAAACCGAGTCCACAAAACACGACTAACGCCCTTTGTAATTTTAACTTCTGTATTGCCTATATTTTTAAATATAATGTATCTCTGTTAAAATACTTAATTAGGATAAATCTTAAGTCTATTTTTCCATTTAACTCTGCCTCAAACATTGTTTTTTTTAATCCAACTCTAAATTTTTCCATTGACATATTCTATTTTCAATTTATCATTTCCGTTTTTATTATGAGCTTCTTCAAATAATCATAAAAATCAATCAACCATTGCCCTAATAGTCATAGCTATATGGCTACAAAACAGAAGAACAGCAATAGCTTATGATCAAAATAATAAGTATTTTAAAAACAAAAGCGTCAAGATTTTCTTTTTAAAAAAAATAATTACTATTTTATTAGTCTCTTAACACACACTTCTACAAGTAACCATATCTGTTAATTATCAGCATTTTAATAACTACACTTAAAAATTTATTAAATATGGAGATACTAAATTCAACAATCGATCTTAAGCAATATGGAATTTACAACACAATGGATTTAATTTATAATCCATCCTACGAAGATTTATATTTAGCCGAAATGAGCCCTGATTTAACAGGCTATGAAAAAGGACAACTTACTCAAAGCGGCGCAGTAAATGTAATGACGGGTAAATTTACCGGACGTTCGCCCAAAGACAAATACATTGTGTACGATGATATTACCAAAGATACTATTTGGTGGACTTCAGCTCATGCCCCCAATGACAACAAACCTCTTTCAACAGAAACATGGGAGCAATTAAAACAAGATACGTGTCAACATTTATCAAACAAAAAACTATATGTAGTTGATACTTTTTGTGGAGCCAATAAAAACTCACAGTTAAAAGTACGTTTTGTAACAGAAGTAGCCTGGCAGGCACATTTTGTCACCAATATGTTTATCAGGCCCGAACAGGATGAATTAGAAGCGTATGGAAAACCTGATTTTGTTGTATTAAATGCCTCAAAAATGCTTAACAAAAACTGGGAAAAACAAGGATTACATTCTGATGTGTTTACCGTATTTAATCTCACCGAAAAAATGCAACTCATAGGAGGCACCTGGTACGGTGGTGAGATGAAAAAAGGAATCTTTGCCATGATGAATTACTTCCTTCCGCTTAAAGGTATTGCAGCAATGCACTGTTCTGCAAACATGGGTTTAAAGAATGATGTTGCTATTTTCTTTGGTTTATCAGGAACAGGTAAAACAACATTATCGACCGACCCCAAAAGAAAGCTGATTGGAGATGATGAACATGGCTGGGATGATGAAGGAGTATTTAACTTTGAGGGTGGCTGCTACGCTAAGACCATTCATCTGGATAAAGAAAGCGAACCTGACATTTACCATGCCATTAAGCGCAATGCTTTACTTGAAAATGTAACTGTATTAAAAGATGGATCGGTGGATTTTGATGATAATTCAGTGACCGAAAATACCAGAGTCTCTTACCCTATTTACCATATCAAGAACATAGTGAAGCCAATATCCAAGGCAGGTCACGCCAATAAGGTTATATTTTTAACCGCTGATGCATTTGGAGTAATGCCTCCCGTATCTATCCTTAGTCCGGAACAAACGCAATATCATTTCCTATCGGGATTTACAGCCAAACTTGCCGGAACCGAAGTTGGAGTTATCGAGCCAATACCAACTTTTTCAGCCTGTTTTGGCGAAGCATTTTTATCTTTACACCCCACCCAGTATGGCAATGAGTTAATTAAAAAAATGCAACACCACCACACCAAAGCATATCTTGTGAATACTGGCTGGAATGGTTCAGGAAAAAGGATCTCGATTAAGGATACCAGAGCAATTATCGATGCAATTTTAGATGGCTCTATCGAAAAGGCTGATAGAAAAACAATACCAATATTCAATCTTTCAATTCCAACTTTCTTACACGATTGCGACCCTAAAATCATGGATCCAAGAGACACCTATGCCTCTGCAGAAGAATGGGAAATAAAAGCCAGTAGTTTAGCTCAGAAATTCATTGACAATTTTAAAAAGTACACCGATAACGAAAAAGGGAAATTACTGGAAAAGGCAGGTCCTATTTTATAAGTTATCATTCAATACTACTGTATCACAATTAAACAGAGTTACTAAAAGCCCGTTCTATAATTGCAGAACGGGCTTTCTTTATCCATTTAACTTTGTGCTTTTGATTCTTTACCTTATATTATTTATACTCAGCCAGAATATCCTTAACATCCTCCGGAGCCACTCGTCCATATACTTTATTTCCAACAGTTACAACAGGAGCCAAACCACAGGCACCCACACAACGCAGGCTACTTATTGAAAATTTACCATCAGGAGTTGTCTCCCCAACTTTCACATCCAATAAGCGTTTAAATTCATCCAATACCTTTTGAGCACCACGCACATAACATGCCGTACCCATACAAACAGAAACAGGATGCTCCCCTTTAGGAGTCATAGTAAAGAACGAATAGAAAGTAACCACACCATAAACATGTGCAATATTCACCTTTAATTGATCGGCCACAATCTCCTGTACTTCTGCCGGTAAATAACCAAATATTTCCTGAGCTGCATGAAGCACATTTATTAACTCACCTTTATCGTAATCGAACTTCTCACAAACATTCTTTAATTCCTGAACTTTGCTATCAGCTAATTTTATATCTGCCATGGTTAGTCGTTATTAATTTCCGTTTTTCTTTTCTTATCAAAATAGTGTGTATGAAGCAATTTATGAGATAATTCACCACAGGGTTTACCTAAAAACTCATCGTAAAGCTTAATAATAAATGGATTTTCATGAGACTTTCTTATCTCTTTTCCTTCATCTTCACGATATATCGCTTCCGCTCTTTTCTTAAGGATAGCCGAATCGCCATGATGATAAGGCTGTCCTGCTCCACCTATACAGCCACCAGGACAAGCCATTATCTCAATTGCATGAAATGATGATTTACCGGCTTGCACATCTTCCAATAGTTTACGGGCATGTCCTAAACCATGTGCAATACCTATTTTAATAGGAAGACCATCAAAGTCAACCTCAGCGGAACGAATACCCTCAAACCCCCGTAACTCATTAAACTCCACTCTCTCAAGTTTTTTATTTGTATGCAATTCATAGGCTGTACGGACAGCTGCTTCAATTACTCCACCTGTATTGGCAAATATAACTCCAGCCCCCGTTGATTCTCCCATAGGATTGTCAAATTCCTCATCTGTCAACTCATGGAAGTTAATATTAGCTCCTTTAATCATCTGAGCCAGCTCACGTGTTGTGATGGAGATATTTACATCCGGATCTCCGTCGACAGAAAACTCAGGTCGACTAGATTCATATTTCTTAGCTAAACAAGGCATTACCGAGACCACAATTAAATCCTCTCTTTTCACCTTCATTTGGTTGGCCAGATATGTTTTTGCTATGGCGCCAAACATTTGTTGAGGTGACTTAGCTGTGGAAGGAACATCGAGCATATCAGGAAAGTTACTTTCGAAGAAATTAACCCAACCCGGACAACAGGATGTTAGAATAGGCAATTTTACATTTTTATCACCTTCCAGATGTTTTTGCAAACGATCTAACAACTCTGTTCCTTCCTCCATAATAGTAAGATCGGCGGCAAAATCGGTATCAAAGACCTTATGGAAACCTATTTTTTTAAGAGCCGAAACCATTTTACCCGTTACCAGCGTACCAGGTTCCAGGCCAAATTCTTCTCCCAAAGCAGCTCGCACGGCAGGAGCTGTTTGTACAATTACTGTTTTAGCCGGATCGACCAGTGCTGCAATTACCTTACGTGTATTATCCACTTCCGAGAGCGCCCCGGTAGGGCAAACGGCAACACATTGTCCACAATAGGTACAGGTCGATTTCTCTAAATCCATTTCAAAGGCAGGAGCCACAACCGATTCAAAACCACGATTAATAGCCGACAGACAACCTACCGTTTGTACCTGATTACAAACCATTTCACATCGGCGACACATAATGCACTTATCCATATCGCGAATAATAGCAGGAGACAAATCCTTTTTATAGTGCGACTGTTCTCCTTCAAAAGGGATTTCGCGGATACCTAATTTTTGCGCCAGCGTTTGCAATTCACACTTACCATTCTTTACACAAGTTAAACACTCTGCCGGATGATCGGAAAGAATTAACTCCATAACTGTACGGCGGGCATTGACTACCCTTAACGAATGTGTGTGAATAGTCATTCCCTCGGCACACTCTGTTTTACAGGCCGGGGCCAGATTTCGTCTACCTTCTACTTCCACAACACAAATACGGCAACCACCGGGGTTATTTTCATAGCCCACATCATGCAGTTTCATATGGCATAATGTAGGTATATCAAAACCTACGGACTTAGCTGCATCCAAAATTGTAGTCCCCTTTTCAACAACTACTGTTTTGTTATCGATATTTAATTTTACAATATCCATTGTTTACGTTCTTTTTAGGGTTACTGTATGCTGATTGCATTAAACTTACATTTCTCCATACAAGCGCCACATTTAATACAAACCGTGGGATCAATAACATGAGGCATCTTTTTATCTCCAGAAATGGCATCAACAGGACAAACACGAGAACACAAGGTACACCCCACACAAAGCTCAGGATCAATAATATACTCCATCAGATCTTTACATTGACCAGCCGGACACTTCCCATCCTTAACATGAGCCATATATTCTTCGGGGAAGTTATCCATAGTTGAAAGTACAGGGTTTGGTGAAGTTTGACCTAATCCACAAAGCGAAGTATCCTTAATCACATTAGCCAGATTACGAAGGGTTGCTAAATCTTCTTGTGTAGCTTGTCCTTTGGTAATTTTATCCAACATTTCGTACAATCGCTTATTACCAATTCTACATGGAGCACACTTTCCACAGGACTCTTCAACAGTAAAATCAAGATAGAACTTAGCCACAGAAACCATACAATCATCTTCATCCATTACAATCATTCCACCAGAGCCCATCATAGATCCACAGGCCAGTAGATTATCATAATCAATAGGAATATCCATATGTTTTTCAGTTAAACAGCCTCCCGAAGGCCCTCCTGTTTGAACCGATTTAAATTTCTTACCATCTTTTATTCCTCCTCCGATATCAAAAATTACTTCACGCAGAGTAATACCCATGGGCACCTCAATAAGTCCCACATTATTAATTTTACCTGCCAGCGCAAATACTTTTGTCCCTTTACTTTTCCCGGTTCCAATAGAAGAAAACCAGGCAGCACCATTGTTGATAATTACAGGAATATTAGCAAATGTTTCTACGTTATTCACATTTGTTGGCTTTCCCTTATAACCACTAACCGAGGGAAAAGGAGGTTTAACGGTAGGCTCTCCACGCAAGCCTTCCATGGAATGAATTAAGGAGGTTTCTTCACCACACACAAAAGCTCCGGCACCATATCGAATTTCGACATCGAAGTGAAAATCTGTTCCAAAAATATTTCTACCTAAAACACCCAGTTCTCTGGCCTGTTCAATAGCTATCTTTAATCGTTCAATAGCCAAAGGATACTCGGCACGGATATAAACTAAACCATTATACCCTCCAATACAATAGCCGCAAATAGCCATTGCTTCCAACACCGAGTGAGGATCTCCTTCCAAAATAGAACGATCCATAAAAGCACCCGGATCCCCTTCATCAGCATTACAAACCACATACTTTTCATCACCCTCAACGTTATGAGTAATTTCCCATTTTAATCCTGTAGGAAAGCCTCCGCCTCCACGCCCTCTAAGGCCGGAATCTTTAATTATTTGAATAGCTTCTTTGGGGGTCATTTCTGTTAACACCTTACCCAGCGCTGCATATCCATCCCGCGCTATATACTCATCAATATTCTCCGGGTTAATAAACCCACAGTTACGCAAGGCAATACGAATTTGCTTTTTGTAAAAATCCATATGCTTTGAATCGGATATATGTTTATGTGTTTCCGGATCGGTAAATAACAAACGTTCTACCTTACGCCCTTTAACACAATGCTCTGAAATAATTTCACCAGCATCATCCGGTGTAACCTGCACATAAAAAGTGTTATCAGGAACAATTTTAACAATAGGACCTTTTTCACAAAAGCCAAAACACCCCGTGCTTACCACCTGAACCTCATCTTCCATGCTATTATCGGCAACAGCTTGTTTAAGACTTTCAACAAGCAGCAAACCTTGAGAAGCACGGCATCCCGTACCTCCACAAACTAATATATGATTCTTATACTTGGCCATAGTTTCTTACTTTAGTTTATCTTCTTCGGGAGTAGTATAATTAGTAGGTATTATACCATCCAATAGTTCACCCCCAATAATATGCTTAGTAATGATTTCCCCGGCTTTTTTAACATCTACATTCCCATAAACAACCGGATCATTTCCCGGAAGATGCACTTCGATAGTTGGTTCCGAATGACAATAGCCCATACATCCTGTTTGGGTTACAACCGCATCAATACCTCTGTTATCCAACTCCTCAATCAAATAATTCATAGTTTCTTTAGCACCCGAAGCTATACCACAGGTTGCCATTGAAACCTTGATCTGAACTATTCTTTCAGGACAATCGCTCTTCTCTCGCAGAATTATCTTCTGCTGAAGATTTTCACGCAGCCTTTTAAGATCGTCTAAGGTTTTTACTTTTGCCATGTTGCTCTCTATTATAGTTTGTAAATAATATTTTTTAATTTAAAAGCCTTAATATTAAGCCTTTAAAATACTTTTAACTTACACTTCTACTCCAATATCCACTAAATTTTCTTCAACCATTTGTTTAATAAACTTCACTACACCAGGTTCGGTTATTGCTACCCCATCTAATACCTGTTTCACTTCTTTACTATCAAAAACATATTCCTCATTATCCAACATATGCCGATAAATAAATTCTACGTTAGGATTACCCGAAACCATCAAACTAATTGTTCCAGCCAAGTCACCCAAAGGAGGTCTGTCGATATGAGACCTAACAAAAACAGCTTTCAATACGGTACCTAAACCAATTTCCGAGTCAATGGACAACTGACCACCTGTTAGTTGAGCATTCTGCAGCAACAGAGGAATACCCAGACCTACTTTTCTGGTTTTTCGGGAGGTAAAAAAAGGATCCAATGCATTTTTCATTGTTTGGGCATCCATTCCACAACCATTATCTTTAACATTAAGCAAAAGGATATCTTCCTGAGTTTTTTCAATTAACGATACCTCAATCAAAGAAGCCTTTGCCCGCACCGAATTACCTACTATATCAAGAATATGCATCGATATATCACGCATAGATTTATAGTTTTATACTCGTCCTAACTATCTTTCGACCCTTCTGATGAGAAAGAGCCATTTTAACTTCCGTAAAACTCAAATCCTCCATTAGTAAGATTGAGTACCCGGCTCCAATATCTTCCGGTACATGGGCATCAGAATTGGTAATTAGCCGATAATTTTTCAACCATTTATATTCTTCAAACAACTGCTTTAGCTTTGCCACACGACTAATTTCCAAAGCAGTCACCTGCAAATCAGGTGGCATAAAACCAAGCTGACTGGTCACGCTATTCCTTAGTCGATCGACATGAGCTGGCACAAAAATACCTCCACCATTCCCTACCTTTTCAGCTACCTCATCAATAGACCTG
>JBFHEL010000003.1:0-37462 GCA_041584155.1 Saccharicrinis sp. | reverse complement strand
TAATATTTATTATAGCGCACACTTATAAGCTGGTTCCAGCTAGAGCAAAAGGATACAAAGCAAAAAAATAAGACCTCCTAAACCGGTCTTTCACCCAAAAAACAAACGCAAGTATCTAACAATAAGATGCTTGCGTTTTTTGTTTAATCATTATTCTTCACATAGGGAACAGAAATAAAAAAACAATTTTTCCAGTTTATTTTTTACCCAAAACACATGCCTGTTGGTTCAAATCAATATTTTCTTTCAAAAATCAGCTTTCTTACAAAAAATTAAAGAGTAAAAAACTAACTTTACGCGCATTCATAAAGTATAAGTTATCTGGCGAGATAAATAATCCTGCCAAAAACAATTAATCTGACTAAAACCGCAACAAACAGCACAACTGAATGAGCAATTTTATACAGTTTTTAATAAGGCATCACTTTGGCTTTCTTTTTATCATCCTTGAAATCATCGCCTTTATTTTAATTGTTTCGTATAATCAAGATCAACGAGCTATCTATTTAAGCTCATCATCTCAATTTTCGGGAGGCATATATTCTTCCATTAACAATATTGAGCAATACTTTTCTCTGAATAAGGTAAATAAAGAACTAGCCGATGAGAATGCTTTTTTAAGAAGCCGGATGCCTAATTCCTACACACAGGCTAAAGACTATTTTACACTTGTTGGAGACAGCACCACAGACAAGCAATACAAATACCGTTCTTGCAGAGTAGTGAACAACACAATTCGCAAGCACTTTAACTATATCACCTTAGACAAAGGAAAAAAAGACGGTATCAAAACCGACATGGGTATTCTCTCAAACAGGGGAGTAATAGGAATTGTCATTAAATGTACCGATCATTACAGCACAGCCCTATCCTTACTCAATCCTCGCTTAAAAGTATCTGCTAAGCTAAAGGACACAGGCTTTTTTGGTTCCATTAGCTGGGACAACAAGTCCCCTCATTATGTTATTTTGGATGAAATACCTGAACATGCTGAAGTAAAACTGGGAGAGCAAGTAGTAACAAGCGGTTACTCATCAACCTTTCCTGAGGGAATTTTGATTGGAACCGTGAATGAGATCCTTCATCCTGAGGGGGAGAGTTTTTTTAGAATTAAAGTAAAATTAAGTGTTGATTTTGCAAACATAGGTTATGTTGAAGTGGTTGAAAACGTATTTCAAAAAGAACAATTAAAGCTAGAGGAGGAAAGCATACAATGATCAGTCTTATTCCACGTTATATATTTAATTTTTTCTTTTTTGTATTTCTGCAGGTTATCATACTGAACAAAATAGAATTATCGGGATATCTCAACCCCTACTTATATGTATTATTTATACTCACCTTACCCTTTGAAACACCGGGGTGGTTGCTCCTGTTACTTGCCGCCCTATTGGGATTGAGCGTTGATATGTTCTCTAACACACCGGGCATGCATATGTCCGCTGTTCTGTTACTGGCATTTATACGACCCTATATCCTCAAGCGGATCTCTCCCCGCGATGGTTACGAACCCGGCACATTACCACTGCCTGCCTATTACGGATTTCCTTGGTTTTTTAAATATGCAGCTATTTTAGTATTTATTCATCATATCTTTTACTTTATCGTTGAGTCTTTTTCGATGAACAACTTATTAGGCATCATGGCAAAATCGATATTTAGTTCCATATTTACATTAATCATTATGGGAGTTACTCTACTATTTAATTATCAAAAACGACAAAGAATATAAAACAGGGATTAAGTGGAAAACATTAACCGACGTACATTAGTTGTTGCGCTATTTTTTATCGCTGTAGGACTGCTGTTTTTCATTAAGCTGTTTATCCTGCAGGTATATGACCCCTCGTATAAATTTTCGGCAGAAAGTAATACCCGAAGAGAAATCATTAATTACCCGGCACGAGGATTGGTTTATGACAGAAATGGTAAATTAATTGTTTCCAACCAGGCTAATTACGACTTAATGGTTATACCGCGAGAACTAAAAGAAATGGATACCGTTTCATTCTGTTCCGCACTAAATATTACAATCCCTGAGCTTAGAACCTTATTTAGTGACATGAGGAACAAGCTACAGAACAGAAAGATATCAGCCATCAAACCGTCTATTTTCTACAAGCAACTTTCGGCAGAACAGTATGGCTATTTACAAGAGAAACTCTATAAATTTGATGGTTTTTTTGTTCAAAGAAGAACCTTACGTAAATATGAATATCCTTATGCAGCACATATCCTGGGGTATATTGGCGAAGTAAACTCTCAGGACATTAAAAGAGATGACTACTACATCACCGGAGACTACCACGGGATTAACGGAATTGAATCTACCTATGAGGAATCGCTACGCGGGAAGAAAGGACATACCTATGTACTGGTAGACGTACATGGCAGAGCCAAGGGAGCTTTTAGGGATGGAGAATTTGATATACCTGCAGAGGCAGGAAAAGACATCTCACTCACCATAGATATTGATCTGCAAAAATACGGAGAAGAATTAATGGCCAACAAGATTGGGGCCATTGTAGCCATTGAACCTGGAACAGGTCAGATACTCTCAATGGTTTCAAGCCCTACCTACGATCCCTCGTTATTTGTTGGTAAAAAAAGAGCAGGTAATTTTTCGAAATTAAGCACCGACACCCTTAAAACTTTATTCAACCGTCCCATTATGGCCTGGTATCCGCCGGGATCGACCTTTAAACCTCTAAATGCCCTCATTGGGCTGCAGGAAGGCGTCATTACGCCACAATCAAAATTTGAATGCCACATGGGTTATTCTGTTGGAAGCTTTCATCTGGGATGCCATCACCACACCAGTCCGCTGGATTTAACACATTCAATAGCCAGCTCCTGTAATGCATACTATTGCCATGTTTTCAGAAACATTTTAGATAACCCCAGAAACAATACCGTTCAGGAGGGATTTGATTTATGGAAAGACTACCTGGTACGTTTTGGTTTTGGATATAGATTAGGTGTTGATTTTGACAACGAAATAAGAGGTTTTGTTCCAAACAGTAAAACCTACGACAAGATTTACAACAAAAGCTGGTCTTCACTAACGGTAATTTCCTTGGCCATTGGCCAAGGAGAGCTGCTCACCACCCCTATTCAAATGGCAAACATGACAGCAACAATAGCCAACAAAGGCAAATTTTATACACCTCATATTATAAAAACCATTGAAAACGATACTATTCCATCCAGATTCTCTACATTACACAAAACAGGAATTGACACCACGCATTTTACCCCTATACTAAATGGAATGGAAATGGCAATTTGGGGTAAAGAAGGAAGCACAGCCCGCATAGCTCAAATACCAGACATCAATATCTGTGGTAAAACAGGAACAGCACAAAACCCTCATGGCGAAGACCACTCTGTTTTTGTGGCTTTTGCTCCCAAAGACAACCCTAAAATAGCTATTGCTGTTTACGTTGAAAACGGAGGCTTTGGTGCAACCTGGGCTGCACCCATAGCTAGTCTTATGGTGGAAAAATATTTAAAAGGAACCATTGACCCATCACGCCAATGGCTTGAAAAAAGAATGTTAGAAGGAGATTTAATTCATGGCTCAAAATAATAGTTACCTAAAAAATATAGACTGGATCACCATAGCTACGTATCTGGCAATGGTTATTTTTGGTTGGTTTAATATTTATGCTGCCAATTACAATCCAGACAATCCTGTATTTTTCGATCCCGACAAAGAATACTCCAAACAATTATTGTGGATAGCTGCATCGATATTGATTATTTGGGTTATTTTTATGACTGACAGTAAGTTTTATGTTGCATTCTCCTATTTTTTATATGGAACATCCATCTTATTATTATTCTCAGTCATATTTTTGGGTAAAGAAATTAATGGAGCTAAATCATGGTTTGAAATAGGGCCACTTAGGTTTCAGCCTGTGGAATTAGCAAAAGTTGCCACCGCATTAACACTATCCAGATTAATAAGCCGGTATGACTTTTCATTTAAGAAACGAATCCATGTACTTCGCGCTATGGTAATCTGGCTACTGCCTGTAGTTTGTATTTTATTGCAAAATGATACGGGATCTGCACTTGTATTTTTCATACTGGTTCTTCCTTTCTACCGCGAAGGCTTATCGGGAAATGTACTTATTCTGGCACTTATTGGAGCCAGCGTATCGATACTTACCTTAATTTATGCCAATGTTATTATTTTAGCATTAATTGTTACCGCTACATTTATCTTTATTTTTCTTAAGACAAATAAAAACCTAACAGGCACCGCATTATTAACTGGCATAGGCGGATTTGCGATGACACTTTTGATTTTATATATAATCAATAAGACCTACCATTGGGAACTATCAGCTATAACAGGCGTAATTGTTATTACTGTTTACCTGAGTATAAAAGGCTTTAGCAAGAGGATAAAACCCATATTACCCATTCTATTATTTATGTGGGGTGCAATAGCATTTACCTTCTCCACAGATTATTTTGTAGAAAAGGTACTATCAGACTACCAACGAAACAGAATAAATGTATTGCTTGGTTTTAAAGATGACCCTTTGGGTGCTGGTTACAATGTAAATCAGTCTAAAATAGCCATTGGATCAGGGGGTTTACATGGGAAAGGATATCTTCAGGGCACACAAACCAAATTTGACTTTGTGCCGGAACAAAGTACCGATTTTATTTTTTGTACCGTTGGAGAAGAGTGGGGCTACATAGGAACCTCTGTGGTCGTGGCGCTGTTTCTATTTTTAATGCTGCGCTTAATCATACTAGCCGAGAAACAGCACTCTGCCTTTAGCCGCATTTATGGCTACTGTGTTGCCTCTATATTCTTTTTCCACTTTACCATTAACATAGGTATGACTATTGGTCTGGCTCCTGTCATTGGAATCCCCTTACCTTTCTTTAGTTATGGAGGATCTTCGCTGTGGGGTTTCACTACTTTGTTATTTATCTTTTTAAAATTAGATACCAATCGAAATGAGCTAATCAGGTAATCTATTGCACTTTAGTTAGGTTGCCAACAAATATATTCTATCTTTATTAAACTCTTAAACAAACATAAGGCTTCATTTTTATCTCTTGTAAAAGTGTCCAATTATTCGTATATTATAACATATACCATGATTTTTATATTGGGATAACACCATCCAATACCGAATACTGCAAGATCTCTTTCTATTAGAAGGAATCTTATTTGTTGCGCTATATTGGATGTAGCTTAATAATTTATCAAAGCTATGTAAGAAACGTTAAAAACAGGGAGGTAAAAGATGAAGTACCACACCTACACATTGCACAATTTCAAAAACATTCCGCAAATTAACAAACTATCGGAACAGGATATCGTGAATATAGAGGTGGTGGGGCATATTCTCCCTTTTAAAACAAACAATTATGTAGTAAATGAATTGATCGACTGGAATGATTTTCACAACGATCCCATGTTTACATTGAACTTCCCTCAGAAAGGAATGCTTCCTCACAAGGACTTCGATCACATGTCGAGACTTTTAAAATCAGGAAGTAATAAAGAAATAATTCGCAAAGAAGCCAATCGCATACGCAAAAATCTAAATCCACATCCTGCCGGTCAGATGGAATACAACGTACCGGAACTGAACGGACAAAAATTATCAGGATTACAGCATAAGTACAATGAAACCATGTTATTTTTTCCTTCACAAGGTCAAACCTGTCATGCTTATTGCACATTTTGTTTCAGGTGGCCACAGTTCACCAACATGAAAGAGATAAAATTCTCCATGAAGGATTCTGAGTTACTTATAGCATACCTGCAACAGCATAACGAAATTACCGATATATTATTCACCGGAGGTGATCCTATGGTAATGAAAGCTCGCATATTTGACACTTATATAACCAAAATACTGGAGGCAAATATCAACCATCTTCAAACTATACGTATCGGATCCAAATCATTAAGCTTCTGGCCCTATCGTTACCTCACAGATGAAGATGCTGATGAGATGATTGCTATCTTTGAAAAGATTACTCGAGCCGGCAAAAACCTTTCTTTTATGGCTCACTTTAACCACCCCACAGAGCTCAATACGCCAGCTGTCAGAAAAGCCATACAACGCATCAGGAATACAGGAGCTATAATCAGAACCCAATCCCCTCTATTAAACCACATTAATGCACATGGCGATATCTGGGCTGAGATGTGGAAGAAGCAAGTCATATTAGGTATGGTTCCATACTACATGTTTATAGCCCGCGATACCGGATCGCATGATTATTTTGGCATTCCGTTGGTTGAGGCATGGCGGATTTTCAGAAAAGCCTATACTCAGGTTAGTGGCATTGCACGCACTGTCAGAGGTCCCAGCATGTCATGTACCCCCGGAAAAATACGAATCGTAGGGCTTAGCCAAATTAGGGGCGAAAAAATTATTACAATGGAGTTTATACAAGGGAGAAACAGCAATTGGGTAGGTCGGCCTTTCTTTGCCAAATATGACCCTCAGGCCCAATGGATCGACGATCTGCAACCTGCATTTGATAAGGACAATTTCTTTTACGAAGAAGAACTGGCAGAAATGCTTTTAAAGTAAAACAATAATACCTTCACCAATGCCTTCAAACACAATGTTTGTAAACCTCACTGCAAATCAAAAAACAAAATCAGGAAGTCGGGTATAGAGTTGGCTATAAAAAATGGTACATTTGTCCTTTAAATTTTAATCCAACAGTTTTGCGATTCTTAAAAAAACATGCAAAGGCGATCAAGCTATTAGCCAAAATTGTATTGTCGACAGCGGCACTATATTATGTCTTTTCGAAAATAGATTTTCAACAAACTCTTAAGGCCATTGTGGGCATTAATGTGTGGTTGCTATTACTGTCGGTATTGTTCTATGCCATATCTCAGGTCATTAGTGCTTTCCGTTTAAATACTTTTTACAAGTATGTACCTGTAAAAATAAATTCCATTACCAACCTGAAATTATATTGGCTGGGCATGTTTTATAATTTGTTTTTACCTGGAGGAATAGGTGGTGATGGATACAAGGTTTTTTTGATTAACAAATATTATAAAACTTCGGTAAAAAGACTGATCGGAACCATTTTTGCTGACCGCTTAAGTGGATTAGGGGTGATTGTGGTATATATTTGTTTTTTGGTTTATTATGTAGAGTATGATTTAAGCCAGGTTAAAAACCCCGAAGAAGGCATTAAGCTGGTTCACAACATATTAATATGGATCTCGCCTTTTTTAGATTATTTTATTTTCCTCATTCCTTTCATTGCCTTAGGATACTATATTTATCTTAAAATATTCAGTACTCATCTTACTCCTGCTGCCTGGAAGGTATTTTTACTTTCAATACTGATACAAGGGTTACAAATGACTTCGGCGATCATTATACTTCAGTCAATGGGCACAGAACTTAGCGGTCATCAGGATGATTACCTTTTTCTGTTTCTACTCTCGAGCATTATGTCGGCTATCCCTGTTTCACTGGGCGGCTTAGGTTTACGCGAATTTACTTTTATGTTCGGATCTCAATACCTGGGGCTGAATCAGGATCATGCAGTAGCATTAAGTATTATCTTTTACACCATGTCTCTTTTTGTATCCATTTTCGGAGGGTTCTATGCCTATAAACCTTCCCTTATTTTTAAAAACGACAAGGAAACAACACTGCCTGTAGAGGGCTAATGATTTATCATACATATGGACTTAGTATATTTTGCAGATATCATATTACCCGTTCCATTACCCAGACTATTTACCTATGAAATTCCGGGAGACTGGATTTCGCTTGTAGATATTGGCTCCCGGGTGATCGTACCCTTTGGTAAAAAGAAAATATACTCCGGCATTATCTATTCGCTCCATGATCGTAAGCCGGAAGATTATGAAACAAAGGAAATACTATCTGTTCTGGATAAAAAGCCGGTGGTAAATGAGCTACAACTGAACTTTTGGAATTGGATTGCCCAATACTATATGTGTACCCTAGGCGAGGTATATAAAGCCGCATTACCTTCAGGACTGAAACTTGAAAGTGAGACCAAGATACTTTATAATGAGCAATGGGAAGCAAATGAGACTTTAACACCGAAAGAAAATCTGGTATTAGATTATTTGGCAGAGAAGAAAACAGCCACCATACAGGATTTAAATAACATTACAGAATTAAAAAACTCACTTCCCATAGTAAAATCCTTATTAGACAAGGAAGCACTCTTTGTGAGCGAGAAATTAAAAGATAGTTACAAAGCCAAAACCAAAAAAGTCATACTACTTGCGGAAGAATATTATAAAGAACAAAAAATTCAGAATGCTTTTACCGAATTAGCAAGAGCAAAGAAACAGCTGGAAATATTCATGACCTTTTTCACCCTCATCGGAGGTGCGCATAAAGACCATTTCTCAAAAGCCGTGGATAAAAAAACCTTGCTTGAAAAGTGCAATGCTTCCTCTGCACAAATTCAGGAACTGGTAAAAAAGGGTATTTTTATTGAGCAAGACGAATCCATATCCAGACTCGACCGATCCAACATAGCAGTTAACAAGCTCCATACGCTTAACACATCACAGCAAAAAGCTTTCAGCAGCATACAACAGCTGTTTAAAGATAAAGATACTGTATTATTGCATGGAGTAACCTCCAGTGGAAAGACAGAGATATACATTCACCTAATACAAGAGCAGATTGACAAAGGCAAAAAGGTATTATATCTGCTGCCAGAGATAGCACTGACGACACAAATCACCTCACGCCTAAAAAAAATATTTGGCAATAAACTGGGTATTTACCATTCAAAATACAGCGATGCTGAACGCGTAGAAGTCTGGAATGATATTTTAAGCAATGAAAACTACCAGGTTGTGGTAGGAGTTCGTTCCTCTGTTTTTTTACCCTTTGATAATTTAGGCTTAGTCATTGTTGATGAGGAACATGAAAACACCTATAAACAATTCGATCCATCCCCACGCTATCATGCCCGTGATGCAGCCATTGTTTTGGCCAATATGCACGGAGCCAAGGTATTGATGGGAACAGCTACCCCATCTTTGGAGAGTTACTATAATGCAACCAAAAACAAGTATGGACTGGTAGAACTTTTTGACCGTTACGAAGGTATTCAAATGCCGCAAATCATAACCGTGAATTTGAAAGAGGAATATCGTCGTAAACGCATGCAATCACATTTTTCACCCACACTGATTGAACACGTTAACAAGGCCTTAGAAAATGGGGAGCAGGTGATCTTATTTCAGAACCGAAGAGGATTTTCACCATATTTGGAATGTGGACAGTGTACATGGGTTCCTAAATGTGATTACTGCGATGTCAGCATGACCTACCACAAACATATTAATCAGCTGATATGCCATTATTGCGGCCATTCCTATCATTTGCCTAAGGTATGTAAAGCCTGTAATTCACCCGCCTTACAAACCAAGGGATTCGGAACAGAAAAGATTGAAGAGGATATAAAATTCATTTTCCCTGATGCTCGCATTGCCCGTATGGATTTGGATACATCACGCACGCGAAGGTCGCACGAAACTATCATTGGTAAATTTGAGCGAGGAGAAGTAGACTTACTAATTGGCACGCAAATGATCTCAAAGGGTCTGGATTTTGACAAGGTCAGCGTAGTAGGCATTCTAAATGCCGACAGCATGCTCAATTATCCTGATTTCAGAGCCTACGAACGCAGCTTTCAGCTTATGGCCCAGGTAAGTGGAAGGGCCGGAAGAAAAGGCAAACAAGGAACGGTCATTTTGCAAACATCAAACCCCGACAATCCTGTTGTTCTGGATGTAATTAACAACAACTTTAAACAGCACTTTCACACTCAGATGGAAGAAAGGTTAGCCTATAAATACCCCCCTTATTATCGTTTAATCCATTTAACCGTTAAACACAAAAACCAAAACTCAGTAAATCAAGCTTCTGATTATTTGGGAGAATATTTACGTGGAATTTTCAATGAACGAGTAGTAGGGCCACAAGCTCCTCCAATCAGTAAGATCCAAAACTGGTACTTACGTAAAATAATGCTTAAAATAGAAAGTGGCGTATCACTCAATAAGGTAAAGCTTCTGGTTCAGGATGCTATTACCACCCTGGTATCACATCCAGGTTTTAAAGCAACCATCGTACAGGCAGATGTTGATCCCATGTAAAACAGAATGATCCCCATGCCACCGCAAGCGGTTTACCTCACCATATCTTCAGGGGAAAAAGAATAAAGGATAAGCCGTTTTGCTGATTACAGTTGGGCAATGACTTTAGCATTAAGTTCGCTAACTCCCTAACACTGTTTGTTAATACTTTGGCATTTAGCATGTGCTAATGTCGAAAAATAATATCGATTGGCTAATCCACCTCATAAGCCTTTTTCTATATTCCAGACCCAGTTAGCTGCCATTATAACAAATATCATAATTTTCACCAACCAGCCTGCATCTTTTTTTAAAAAGGGAATAAAAGTTTTTTTATTGGTAACTAAATCTGCCATCATCCAGATGATGGATACCAAAAATAAACTATTGCTGAGTATTGCTAAAGGATTAAGCTGTAGGGATTGCATAAACTCCCCCTTCAACAACAGAATGGTTGCCCTGGTGGAACCACACGAAGGACAGGGTATACCAAAAACCCTCTTAATGGGACACACCACAAACTCAGACAAGGATGCTGGAAAATAATAAAGAATAAAATACCCTGTGATCATAACACATATAATCACAAGATACTTTAGCTTATAATTATTGGGCATGTTGCATAAACATCTTTAAGTTTTCAGTTTTGGTTAAACCCATAATTAAAAACCAATCAATTATAGTCCAAACACCAAACCCACCACAGGTTAACAACTTAGCCACACCGATACCGGTTTGACCTAACATAAACCTATCAATACCTAACGGTCCGGCAAATAAGGATACAATTAATAGTGTTGTTGGGTTTTTAAAATTTAAGCTTTGCAAGAAAGCAAATCTGTCATCATCTAATTTTTCCAATTGTTTGCGAATTGCCATCACATTTTCTTGTGGAAACTTTTCAATCATCGTTGACACAAAAAGGTCGACCTTATTCTGATCCATAAATAATAAATATTACTTGGTTATATATAAAAAATAAAATATTATAATTAATTAGTTCACAAATATATTTAAAATCTCAACAATTAAACATGAACCTATATCTACAAAGCCCCTTTTGCTTTTATTTCAAGATATTTATTTACCGTATTTACCGTAAGATCTCCCGGAGCGCTAAGTACAGCATGTATTCCATGTTGTTGAAGTTCCTTAACAATTAACTTTTTATCGTACACAAATTTTTCTGCAATCGTTTTAATATAGATATCTTCAATACTATGAGCTCTTTCATGTGTTATTTTTGAGACCTCAGTATTTTCAAAGAAAACGACTACAAGCATATGATTTTTGGCAAGATTCTGCAAAAAAGAAATTTGTCTGCGCGCAGAACTCAGACTCTCAAAATTAGTATACAACAGGAGCAAACTCCTATGATGTATTTTTCTTTTAATCTGAGCATATAACAGTTCTATGTTTTGCTCCTTAAATCCACTTTGCTGATTATACAACACCTGCATAATAGACTCCAAATGACGACCATTACGGGCTGCAGGAATCATAGAATGTATTTTATTACTAAAGGAAATTAAACCTGCCTTATCGTATTTAAGCATCGCAATATTAGAGATCACCAGGCTGGTATTGATGGCATAATCCAATAAGGTCATTCCCTCAAAGGGCATCTTCATATTACGCCCCATATCAATCAGGTTAAAAACCTGCTGTGATTTCTCATCCTGAAACTGATTAATCATCAAATGCCCTTTACGGGCAGTAGCTTTCCAGTTAATACTTCTATAATCATCGCCGGTAATATAGTCTCTAATCTGGTCAAATTCCATCTGATGGCCTACCTTTCTAATTTTTTTCACACCCACATCGGTCAAACGATTGGATATAGCCATTAACTCAAACTGACGCATAGCGATAAACGAGGGATAGACTTTAACCATAGTATCCTGATTAAAAACATAACGTCTTGACAGCAAAGCAAGGGGAGATTGAACCAGCACATTTAAACCCCCAAAATGATATTCCCCTCTTCTAACAGGGCGCACCTCATAGCTGCAATCTTTTTGGTGATAAGCTGACAAATAAAACTGCTCATTAAAGTCTCTTTTCTGAAACTGAACGGGTAATTCATCAATCACCGTTACTTTAAGCTTGAAATCGAATTTATTTTCCACATGAAACCGCACGCTATTGACATCACCGTTCGAAAAACGCTCAGGCAAATAACGAAAGGCTCTCACTTTATGGCTACTTCCTCTATGATACAGCAAAACCCAGTCCGTAAGCAATAAAAGCAACACAGCTATTAATGCAATTTGGGCAGCTATAAACAGCGCATTAAAATACTGACCAAATACCATCAAGCCTGCCAATACAGCCAAGGCAATAAAAAAGCGATTAGTTAAGAAAAGTGATTTCCAGAATCTACGCATAAAGCAACTATCCTAAGGGGTTATATTTTTTAACGGGGTATTTCAACAGAGTCAATAATTTGCTGAATGACCGTATTGGTTTTTACCCCTTCCATCTCCTTTTCGGGAGTTAAAATAACCCGGTGAGTTAATACCGGAATAAAAACAAACTTAATATCTTCAGGAGTTACAAAATCACGTCCTTCAATGGCCGCAAAAGCCTTTGCTGAATTTAACACCGCAAGGGAAGCACGAGGACTACCGCCTAAAAACAAACTATGTGATTTTCTGGTTTTTTTAACTACCTCAGCAATATATCTGATTAAATTAGGTTCAACGATTACCTTTTTCACAAGATTCTGATAAGAGATAATATCTTCGGCTTTTACCACAGCAGAAACCTCATCCAGCTCTTTTTTACTTTCTCTTTTCTGTGCATTCTCCAAAATGGCTACCTCCTCGTCCACCGAGGGATAACCCAACTCTATTTTAAATAAAAACCTATCGAGTTGTGCTTCCGGCAAGCGATAAGTACCCTCATGTTCAACAGGATTTTGGGTAGCAAAAACCACAAAAGGAGCTGACATAACTCTGCATTCCCCATCGATTGTGACCTGGCGTTCTTCCATCACCTCAAAAAGGGCTGATTGCGTTTTAGCCGGCGCCCGGTTAATCTCATCAATCAGAATCAGGTTAGAAAAAACAGGGCCCTTTTTAAATTCAAAGCTGGAGGTTCCAGCGTTAAAAATAGTAGTTCCTAACACATCCGAAGGCATTAAATCAGGCGTAAACTGAATACGCGAAAAATCAGTTGAAATGGTTTTGGCCATCAGTTTCGACAACATCGTCTTGGCAATACCAGGAACCCCCTCGAGCAGGATATGACCATTTGCCAATAGGGCAGTCATCATCAGATCAATCACCTTTTCCTGACCTATAATAACTTTACTTATTTCATTTTTAATTTGATAAACAGCCTTATTAAGCTCATCAAGATTTAATCGGCTTTCAAAACGTGCTTGATTTTCCATATATGCTGGTATATTTTATTTATTTGTCTTACAACGTTGATATACAAACTCAATATTTTTACTAAACTGCTCCAGATCTTCTTCCGTAAAACTTAAATCAGAATTCAAACGTGACACCTGGGAAAATATCTTTCTGATACTTTTTAGGGGCACATGGCACTTTTCTGATATCTCTTCCATCATTTCCTCAGTCAACTCATCGGTATTGATATAATAACGGGTACGAAGAAATTCCAGAAAATACCTGAATTTTTTCTGTGCAATATCCTGATGATTTTTTCTTTTAAAATACAAACGGCCTATAGTTTCAATAAAAGTGAGGGTAGTATTTTTAGGATCCTCAAAAACCGGAATAACCCTTTGTTTTCTTTTAGCGCCAAAAATTAAAAAGGCCAATACCCCAAATAAGGTAATATACCATGCATTACGCAATCCCTTTTGCGATAGTATGTAGCGCAACTCTGAGCCCGACGGGCGAGGTTTCTGTTTATAAAACTCATCCCAAACAACAGAACTCTTAGGCAAGTAAGACAAGGACTTAAAAGCATACTCATAATTATTACCCTGTAATAAATTGTAATTGGTAAAAACCAATGGGTTAGTATGAATAAAAAAATTACCCTCCCCAAATTTCATTTTTATAAAATTGGTTTTAGCCTGTGCATTAATGCCTAAAACAGTGGTATTTAATGTATCATAATCAACAAAACTAATTCTGCTAAAGGCTTTTTTATAACAATATCCAAAATGATTGGTAAGATTAGGATTAACCAGCTTAAGTATGATTGAATCATTTACTTCCGGATGGAGGTCAAATTCTTCGTCTACTTGAAACCCCAGTTCATCTTTTATTTCATTAGAAAACTCACCAGAAGAGATAAAAATATTGCTTCCTTCAAAAGCCAACAACATAAGCTTTTCACGATCAAAGGTATCGGGCGCAAACTCATTATTGATAATGATCAGATTGCAGGGTTTATCGGGAATATCCTGAAAATAATTATACACAGGTAAATAGCTGGTTTCTATTTCTCCATCAGGAAAAAGAGTACTCAGCTCATCAAATAGTATCTTATTTCCAAAAGGAATATCGTCTTCCTTTGAAAAACTCAGCTCCCAATTAACCTGTGCAGGCGTAAGCATGAGTATAGCCAGATACAATACCAAACAGATACAGACTCCAAAAATCAGATATTTATTACTTTTCCCCTTCATCTCCACCCTTTAATTGCCTATCGCCACCAACCATCCTTTTAAAATGATCAAATTCATCTTTTATCATTTCAAAACGTGATTGGTCAATACGAAACTGACCGTACCATATGTACTCATAATTCAGCACCAGCCTTTTAAACTCTTCCTTATGCCTTGTTCCTTTTAACTCGTAGTAATAATCACGGTTGGTTTTCCATGGTTTCCATTCAATCCGACTCAATTGATCGAGTTGGCGTACACAAAGCAAGTACAATAATCGTATAGCTTCGCGATAGGCTCCATGGAGGATACATGAATTCAGCATTTGTTCCAGATCTTCACCATAAATATCTTCTACTCCCTGTTTAAAATTTAAATGAGTAAGTTGCTCATTACGTTTAAAAACAAATAGGCCTGATGGCCTAATACCCAACAGCATAAATACCACAAAAAGAAAGACACAAACAGCAATACCCATAAAAATATATACCAGTACCTTCGGATTAAAGCCACTGTCTGCAAATTTACTCCATATCCACCGCTTCACCTGATCCCACCAACTATCCGGTTTTTCTAAACGGTCGTAAATATACCTACTCTCATGTTTATAAGCCTCCATCTTCTCAGCAGAAGGATGACGGTATTCTACCTTAGAACGATCCCAGGCCTCCGTTTTTTTCCTTTCGGTGCCTGTTGAAAATACACAAAAGCAAAACAACCATAACACAGCACAGAGAGATATTTGGAGAAAACGCTTACCCATTTTAATCTTCCTGATCAGTGTTAATCTTGTTGATTTTATCCATAAGTGAAGTGTTTTCTTTATGCTCAACAAGACTATAATACTGAAAACCAATTACAATAGCAGGAATAGGCTGAATAATTGCAGCACCTATTGTTGAAATAAAAGTGGTTATAACAAAGGGAATAGAATCTACAGAAAATTGCTCGTTTAATAATCCTTTAGCAATATTATAAGAACTTGCTGGGAGGCTAAATAGCATACTAATCATAAAAACAATGATACCGGCAATAAACAGAAGCCCAAAAGACTCCCACCAGTGACTTTTCACCAGAAAGAAACATCGCTCAAAGGTTTTTGAATATCCATTATCTTCGGCCACCTTAATCATTAAAATAAAAGAAACAGGTACCATAACATAGAAGAAAGGAATAATTAGAGCTATCAACGATAGCATATATACCAGACCATTAACAATACTAAACCCCAGCAGAGAACCAAAGAAACCGCTAAACTTATGCCACACCTCGGCAGGTGTAAAATTCCCCGAACCTTTCTGCACATACAAAACTACATAACAGTAAGTTAAACCGGATAAGAATATATCAACAATTAAAGCAATCAAATTATAAAGCAACGATTGGCCTGGGAAACTGGTTTCAACACCGGATGACATTGAAGGATTCGTAAGCACTTTAAAATAATCACCTAAAGCACTATCTACAAACAAAGTACCTAAAACCGCACTAATCAACACAGGTACTCCTGCATAAAGAAACAATACTTTCCATAGTGTTTTGTATTCCTGCTTTATAAAAGCAAAAGATGCATTTAAAACATCACTAAAATCACGTTTCTTTTTTAATTCTACCTTTTCTTCAAACATTCTTTTCTTTTTTATAAACAACTACCGGATAAATAAAAAAATACCATATGATAAAGCCCAATGAAGCTGTAATAATAAATAAATTTAATACAAGAGGCAATACATCATAATGACGGGTAACAAAGCTTTCAAGAAAACCAGCCACCATAAATATGGGTATCAACCCCACCAATATCTTTAATCCTTTACGCACCCCTCTGCCAAAAGACACTGCTCTGGGCAATGTTTTTGGAAACAGAAAACTATTCCCTAATATTAATCCGGCACCTCCGGCCAACACTATACCGGGTATTTCCAATGCCCCATGAATATAAATAGCCAGACTGGATACACTAAACAAATCTTTCATATAAAAGAAGGTCTGAAAAGCACCCAGCATAATCCCGTTTCGCAAAAGAATAAAACCAACTCCTAACGGTGTAAGCGCACCAAAAACAAACACCATAAAGGAAACCATAATATTATTTGATGTAATGCGAAAAAACATTTCAAACTCACCCATTGAGGCATAAATACCCATCGGATTTCCTTTTTCAATATTATCCAGGGTAGTATTTACGTAGGTATCCCCCAGTATCAATCGTAAAAAACCATCATCATTATAGGCCGATACAGCCCCCAATAAAACCGCAATGGCAAAAATCAACGTCGAATAAACAAAATACCGCCGAATTTCATAGAGCTCAAGAGGTAACTCTGTTAACCAAAAACTTATAAATCTATTAGATTTTTCCTTCTTGTTTTTATAAACCTCCTGGTGCGTTTTTAATGCCAAAGAATTTAAATACCTAATGGTAGGAGAATGAGGGAAAAAGGTTTTTGCATAGGCCAAATCATCGGTAAGCTCTATAAACTGGTCTGCCAATTCATCAGGATTAGTTTTACCCGGATGGCTCATGTTTTTTTCAAAACTCTTCCAACGTTCCTTGTTACGGTTTATAAATGCTACCTCTTTCATCAAAATTCAAACAAAATCATTCAGAACTCATCACGTTCTTATAAACAAAAGTCAATCAATATGTTTATTTACTTCTTTCCGTCAAATATAATTAATCAATGTAAATTTGTTACATTTGGAATCCATTATTTTAAAATTTACCATTCAATAAAGGATCAGAGATATGGAATATGTTAATATTGAGACAACACAAAATATTAACCTGGAATTTAAAACAGCAAGTATTGGGGACCGCATTTTAGCCACCGCCTTTGACCTGCTTATACAGATAATCTGGATCATTATTTGGCTGATCATACTAGGTGGCACCAATAATTTAAACCTATGGCATACTATTTTAACCCTGCCCATACTATTTTACAGCTTACTCTTTGAGCTCTTTGTAAACGGCCAAACACCGGGAAAAATGGTTTTGAAAACAAGAGTTGTAAAACTAGATGGCTCTGAACTCACACTGGGAAACTGTTTAACAAGATGGATATTTAGACTTCTTGATATCAGCTTATTATCAGGCACTGTAGCTCTATTGTCGATCCTGCTTAGCAATAAATCACAACGCCTGGGTGATATAGCTGCAGGGACAACAGTGGTAAAACTTACCAACAATAACTTATTGGAGGAAACCACCTACTTACAGGTTCCCGAAAACTATAACCCTAAATACCCGGAAGTCTATCACTTAAGTGATTCTGATGCACAAACCATAAAAGAGGTTTTAAATACCATAAAGAAGAATGGCTATTTAACTTCATCCCCTCATGAAGATCCTCTTTTAAGTAAAACGAGACAAGCTATTCAGCAAAAATTAAAAATTGAACAGCTTGACATCGCTTCTCAGGAATTTTTAGAAAATGTTTTGTTAGATTACAACTATCTTCACCAATAAAACCACCTCATATGAAGATTATCAGTTTGATAGTATTGGCATTAGCGATTGTTTCATGTACTTCACCAGAGGAACAAAAAGTACCACTTATTGATGGTCACATGTTAAACGGCGGCCCTCAGCAACTAATCCTATATCTGAATAATACACAAACTGAATTTATCGATACTATTCCTGTTCATAGTGATGGTACATTTATTGTGAACCAGGAAAGCATAATCACGCCCGGTTTCTATTATCTAGATTTGGGAAATAGCGATAGAATTAACCTATTTCTACAGCCAGGCGATTTTATACAGCTTTCCTTTGACGCCAAAAATTCAAACCAAACCTGCATCAGTAAGAACTCAAAGTTCTTAAATGCCTACTGGGAAATTGAAAAAAATACTACTTTATTTAGTCAGGAGATTACCAGGCTCACTAATCAGTTTAAAAAAACAACAGATACCATATTCAATGCCGCTCTTTATGATAGCATATATGAGGCAAAGGATCGTATCATAAAAGAATTTCGCAAAAGAAGCTTAGACATCACAAAAGGCATTGACAATCCGGTATTAACTTATTTAATGCTCAATCAGAAGTGTGGTAATAATTCTTTATTTTCTGTTGAAAAAGATTTGAAATTATTTTTAGATAATGCCGAAAAATTAATGAGCCATGCCGAACTAAAAGAGCTGTTTACTGAATATGATCAACATCTGATGCAAGCCTACTCGAGCATCAGGTCTACAGAGAGATATAGCAAAGGAGGACAATTACCCGCGCTAAGAGCTCGTACAAACTGGGATGAGGAATTAAATTTGGAAAACACCAATGGCAAATTAATACATTTGATATTATGGACAGCAGAAGAAGAATATAACGAACAAAAAATACCCGAGATAAAAAATTTAATGCGCCGATACGGAAACAGTGGACTTAAAACAGTTATGCTTGCCTATCAAACAGATAAACAAATATGGATAAATAGTATTAAGAAATACAACCTCCCATACTGGCATCTTATCGATACGCTGGAGCTTAACTCTCCCGATCTGCAAGAACTGGCAATCAGATCATTGCCCTGCAATTTTTTAATTACTCCGAAAGGTGCTATTGTACATAGAGATTTATGGGATAACAAGCTTGATAATGCCATAGATAACTATCTTAAAAATAATTGATATATTTGAACGCTCATTCACAAAAAAACAATAATAGATAAACCGATGAACGCAAACCGGATTATACTTTTTTTAGGACTTATTATTTTAATGTCTGCTTGTTCCAATAAGGACAAATTAAACGTAACAGGAAAGATTGAAAATGGCAAAGACAAGGTTTTATACCTTCAGCAACTTAACCTAAGTGATGCCGTTACTATTGATTCAGTGATACTTAAAGAAAAAGGAAGCTTTAAATTCTCTCTTCCCAGATTGGAACATCCTACTTTTTTCTTATTAAAACTTTCAGAAAAGAACTTCATCACTTTACTGGCCGATACAACAGAACATATTGAGGTAATTGGCGATGCCCTTAATTTATCAGATGGCTATACGGTAAAGAACTCCTTAGGATCATCCTATGTAAAAGTACTCAATACTAAACTGAATAAAACAAAAGCCATTGTTGATAGCTTAGTAAACGAGTATAACGAAACCCCAAAGGAAAACACCGAACAGGTAAAAGAAATAAGAAACAACATACAAGAAGCTATTGATAATCAAAAAGAATTTATCAGTGATTTTGTGATGGCTAATCCTCGTTCTTTTGCCAGTTACTACGCTGTTTTTCAACGTTTCGATGATGGAAGCCTCATATTAAACCCATACGAGAAAATGGATTTAAGTTTATTTTCCACGGTGGCTACCAGCTTAAACGTATTCTACCCTGAATCTCCGAGAACAGAACAACTCAAAAACTTTGTTCTGAGCATCAGAAAAGAAAAAAAAGCAGAACAGATTCAGGAGAAGATGATGAACGAGGCAGCCAGCTCAATACCGGAAATCGAAGAAGCAGATGTAAATGGAAAGAAAATTAAACTTTCTTCATTAAAAGGAAAATTAGTACTCTTATCTTTTTGGGCATCCTGGGATGAACCCTCGAGAAAAGAAAATAAAAACCTGATAAAAATATACAATACCTACAAGTCAAAAGGTTTTGAAATCTATCAGGTTTCATTAGACAGAAGTAAAATCCTTTGGGAAGGAGCTATTGAGCAAGATAATCTGCCATGGATTAACGTAAGTGACTTGCGTTTTACTGACTCGTACCCGGCACGAATCTATAATGTTCAAAAAATACCAGCTAACTACCTGATTAGCAAGGAAGGTGAAATCATTGGCAAAGATTTATTTGGCAGAATACTGGATGAAAAACTCAATGATTTATTAAACTAAAGATAACAACTAAGCATAGCCTATTAAAGCCTGGATTATTTCCAGGCTTTTTTTATCTCCTTAAAAAAGGATCCTCTTTACAATAATTATCCCCCACTGAACGATCAGACCGAATGGCTATTTTGGTCCAAAATAAGCCTATTTTGCTATTTCCATCAAAAAACTAATATATTTGCTCCTTCATAATAAAAACAGCAGTTGTTAAATTGCAGCTATGAAATTGGAGGAAAAGGGAAAAAATATATATTTCGCATCAGACGTGCACTTAGGTGCTCCGTCCATAAAAAATCACCGTGAACACGAAAAGAATTTTGTAAGCTGGCTTGATAGCATCAAACCTACCACTGCTCAGCTATACTTAATGGGTGATATTTTTGATTTTTGGTTTGAATATCACCATGTAGTTCCTCGCGGCTTTACGCGTTTTTTAGGCAAAATAGCAGAGTTTACCGATGCAGGCATTCCTGTTCATTTTTTTACAGGAAACCATGATATTTGGGTCTTCAATTATCTTCCCTCGGAAATTGGTGTTCAGGTGCACCGAAAGCCTTTTACAGTTGATTTAAATGGTAAAAAGTTTTATCTGGCACATGGCGACGGATTAGGCCCTTATGACAAAAGTTATAATCGTCTGAAAAAAATATTTACCAATAAAACTTTACAATGGTTTTTTGCTCGATTGCACCCTAATTTTGCCATAGCATTTGCCAGACGCTGGTCAGCTCACAGCAGACTTAAAAATGAAAGCGCTGAGGAATCTAAATTTTTAGGGGAAGATAAGGAATGGTTAATGCTTTACGCCAAGGATATTTTAAAAAAGGAACACTTTGATTATTTTGTCTTTGGCCACCGACATATTGATTTGCACCAACCCATTGGCCAAAACAGCGAGTTTGTTTATCTGGGTGATTGGGTAAACTATTACTCTTATGGAGTATGGGATGGCCAACGATTTGAGTTGAAGTATTATCATAAAAAATAGTAGAATTAGTAGTTACATATATCAACCATACACACTCCCAGCAAAAGGCTGTGTATGATTACATTAGCAAAATAGAAAACAATGGAAATTTATGCTGTTGCCACTGGTACGGGCTCCTATATACCCGAAACTGTGGTAAAAAACATGGATTTTGCCAATCAGTTGTTCTTGAACGATGATGGCTCAAAAATTGAATTACCCGGGGAAGAAATTGTTCAGAAATTTGAACAAATTACTGACATTAGTGAGAGACGGTGCCTCAGTAAAAATCTGGTCACTTCTGACATGGCTACCTATGCTGCAGAAAAAGCCTTAAAAGCAGCCAATTACAACAGAGAAAATCTGGATTATATAATTGTTGCACACAACCTCGGTGATGTGAAATACGGCAGTCGTTTCCCTGATATTCTGCCAACACTCGCATCCAGAGTAAAACAAAAACTAAATATTAAAAATCCCAATACCATTGCTTACGATATTACCTTTGGATGTCCGGGATGGACTCAGGCAATGGTTCAGGCCAATTATTACATCAAATCAGGCGACGCTAAAAGTGCCTTAGTAATAGGAGCAGATACCTTAAGCCGTATGATGGATCCTCACGACAGGGACTCTATGATATTTGCTGACGGCGCAGGCGCAGTATTATTGGAGGGAGTTGAGAGCGAACAACCAGTTGGCATTCTTAAACATGTAGCCAGAACAGATACCGAAGAACATCTGGATTTATTACATCTGGGAAAATCATATAACCCCGAACTTAAACATGATCATCTTTACCTAAAGATGCTGGGCAGAAAGCTATATAACTATGCATTGACCAATGTTCCATTAGTAGCCAAGGATTGTTTAGACAAAAATAACCTTAACCTAAGTGATGTTAAAAAAATACTTATCCATCAGGCCAATGCCAAAATGGACGAAGCTATATTAAAAAGAATTTATCGTTTATACGGACAAAGAGAAGCTGACTATACGGTAATGCCCATGACCATTAAAACACTCGGAAATAGCTCTGTGGCAACGGTACCTACACTATTTGATTTGATAGTAAAGAACAAACTTGAAAATCATCAACTGCAAAGAAACGATTATGTTATGATGACATCGGTTGGAGCTGGCATGAGCATTAATGCCTTTATGTACAGGATGCCTTAATATCATTTCTTTATCCCGGATTATACGTCAGAACTTCGTCATGAACATTTAAAATGCCATGAAACAAGGCTTTAGAGAAACGCGGCATAACCTGTCCCAATTGCTTTCGGGAGCATCGTTCTGATAAGCTGGGATAAAGCAAGGAAGCGACTTGATTTAAAGCATTATCGATGGCTAATGGACTTTCTAATGCAGCAGGTTTAAGGGCAATCCTGCTTGTAGCATTTAGCCCATTAAAAGCTCACCATCATCTTCTAAACGCCCTTGGCAATAGCAACATTATATTACTGCTGGGTAATAGCAAAACTAAAGCTTACCCCAACACTTGATGTAGTGGTGGCATAGGAACTGGATACATATGGCGAATAATAAGTCCTATCGTAATACAATTGCATAGTAAACTTATCACTTAAAGCATAATTAGCAGTAAATCCTACGGTGGTAGATTGTGAACCTGAGGTAACCTCATTATCGCCTTCCTCAATATCCCGTGTTATATAAATTTGATCAGCAAAAGAAAAGTTAGCTGACAAATCCAGATCACTGGAAAAATTCTTCTGTTTACCTCCTTTCTTACCTAAAATAAGATCCATCCTATCAAAGGTATAACCCACACTAAAGGATAGCTCATCCTTGTGATATTCCACCAATTGATTACTGGTTAAACCCAGACTTAAGGTTCTGGATTTGCTAATTTCTGCAGAGCTGGTCATTTTATTATTCCAGACCATCTTGGCAGAAATCAGAGGACTAAAATATTCGCTGATGGTTACCGTTGTTAATCCATACTTAGAATAAAAATCATCATCTGAGTTTCTGATCCAGCTAAAGCCATTATCAGCTTCTTCGTAATACGAACTGGTAGCATATGATCCTGTACTATAGGTGGATTTATAGGCATGCGACAGGCTAATACTTTTTAAATAGCGCTGTATAAATTTAAAATTCGACAAACCACTGTATGAGATAGACCAGTTTGGAAAAATACTATAAATAGAGGGGAAAAGTGAGGTAGAAATAGAACTTGCACTTTGGCCGCTATAAGCAGCCAGAAAGGCAGGCACCATCACATCTTGCGAAGTCAGGCTATAGCCGCTATTACCTTCTTCAACACCATTAATATCATAAACTTCGCCTGTTTCATCATCAATCAAACCTTCCCGTTTTTGGGATACTCTGTCTGCAATAATTTCTCTGTTAGACAGAAAGGTATCATAAACCTCCGACTTAAAATTTCCACTTTTCGAATAACTTTTAAATGCCGTTCCTATGGTCAAATAGGTCATGCTAAAACTTCCACTCACACGTGTACTTGAAGCATCAAAGGTTCCTGTTTCATCGGGATAATAATACTCACTTAAATTTCGGGAATACGATCGGGCAGCATTCAAGCTTATCTCCAGACCCGGCAGTGGTTTTAAAGTTGTTTTAATAGAATAACTATCGGAATGCGACATGGTATATTCTTCATTAATACTATCAGTAGTTAACCATCCTCTATCCCCAGCCTTTTGTGCAAAATCACGATCCTGCAGACCTGTAATAAAACCAAAACCCGGGGCTAAATCACCTCCATAAGTTGTGTTACCCAGAAATTTTGTTCCGGGTAAAAAACCCGGCAGATAGGTGCTGTTACTCTCTGAATAGCTTAAAGAAACATTTTTTAGTCCGGTAACTAACATAGAACTATAATCTAATAGAGTACCCAACACTGTAGTCTTATCTTCCACGGTACCAGTAACCATCACTCTGGCATTTTCGGCATCCATTGAAGGAATAAACTCTGTCTTCGATTCATTGATTGGCACAATCTCACCTCTGACTGTACGTCCATTGGAATCGAACATCCTTACCCGGACGTCCTTGGTTTTTAACTTATGGTTAATAATATAAGATGTTCCCTTTTTCAGATCTATTCCATCCTTATTATACCTGACTGTTTTTTTAGAAGAACTCTTTTTTGTCTTTCTTTTACTACTATACTTACTTGATAATGATTTCAGGTATTTAGATTTATTATATAAGGTATTAAAATTAAGCTGTCCGGAATATTGCCAGCTATTGGAGTTGGTAATTTCATTACCCCATGTGGTATCATCATCGGTACCATCTGCTTCAGCTTCCCAGGTGTACCCTCCATTGTAACTAAAGGAAGAGTTCACCCAATCTAAATAAGGGAGCTTATTTACCGGAATAGTATACGACATCTTAAATTCATGTTGATAATTTGTAATACGTCCTCCATGCAGAATATTGGTTAATACCGAATCTTTCCACGTCTCATAACTACTTCTATCGTCACTATCCACAACACCGTCCGGCTCATCAATCTCAGAATTTGTTGTAGAACTAAAATCAAACGACAATGACTTAGTTAGGTCATGTTTATAGGTAAAGTATCTATCCCAACTAAAACTTTTATCCACAGTAACATCAAACACATAATCTGAATTACTAACATCGCGCAATAAACTTTCGTTATAATAACGATAAAATTCCATGCTATAGCCTACCTCTTTGGGGAATAGATAAAAATTAAAGTCTTTAATAATTTTAAAGGCCTTACCCTTAAGCAACTTGCTATTTTTAAAAGGTTCTATAGCTTTAGGCTTACCCTTGTAGGAGTAATCTATCTTAGCAGTATGTTCTTTTTCAATTTCATATTCAGTATCAATATCATGGTCTTCCGATTCATTATAGGCATAGGATAGCTTAATATTGGAAACATCAAAGACCTTGGATTCTCTTCCTTTTTTAGGTGAGATCCCCACATTGGTAAGATTAATACTTTTGCTTTTTGAAGTTTCAACGGAGATATCCAATATTTCTTTTCTTTCTTCGTCAGTCTCGGCTCTATCCAACACATCTTCTAACAATAAATCCTCATCCAAAGGATAATACTTAGGGGTGGTTTTACTATTAGACAGACTAAAGTAAAAAGGGATAGACCAACGGGAATCTACCCCGGTAAACTTACCTAACTCCAGACTACTGGCAATATCAAACTGTTCATAATCTTCATCGTTTCGTTCACTAAGGCTCTCGTCCAGACTACCATAACCTGCTGTTGATTTTGACCAGGCCATTGCCACATTACCTAGATCAGAAAGTTTAACGTCAACACTTGCAGTGGCAGCCCAACCTCCATCTTCCTTAAAGTCGCTCACTTTTAGCTCATTAAACCACACCTCAAAATCCACCTCATTATCACCATCAAGGCTACGTACCCCTAACATGATTGTTTCCACATCCCCTAGATTAGGACTACCTTTTACTCTTACATAATTATTGCCGTCCATAACAGAGTACACCTCACTGGTACTATAACCTGCTTCATCTCGCTGCACTTTGGTTTCGGTAAGCAAATCCATATCAAAATCAAAGCGGTTAGACGAAGGCCATACCTCATCGGCATCCGTTGCTCCATGATCGGTCATGGAGAGTGGCACCTCATACTCGTAATAATTATTGGTATAATCCGAACCTAAACGAATGAAGGCTCTAATCATATTGTCATCTATTGTACCTTCAACATCTTCCTCAGCATGTACCTCCATCTCCATATGTCCATAGTCTCTCAGGTCATAGCTTGTACTTTTATACACAGCCTTTCTTTCATTCTTACCCAGATTACTCAGGGTTAAACTAATGGCTTGCTCATTCAACTCAGTATAAGTTGAACTGGATCCATCAATGGAACGTGAAACGCCCGGAGGCAAAACATAATTAATGGGTGATCGGTCGCTATTTTCTTCTATATTCACAGTACCCAGGTCGAAGCTAACATCTCCTGTATAGTTAACCACCTCATCATCTTCGGCTAAGCTATCGGAATAGATGGTCCAGTCACTACGCACCAGATCAAGAGAAGCAAAACGAAGAACCGTGCTCTGTTTAAAATTACGTAAGAACATACGCATAAACCTGATAGAACTAAAATCATCTATACTACCAATCGTAGTATCTGGAGCAGAAATAGGGATACGAAACTGATACCAATGCACTGTTTCAGTCTCTCCATTTTCCAAATCCACATCTGCTTCCACAGAATCATATATATACCCATTACCCACCTCCATATTATTCGGATCAAGAGTAATCTTATACTGATAATAACTTTCTGTTTCGCTTAGGGTATTATCTTCATTAATATCTTCCTGTTCGGGGATAGTGGTGGATGCCGTGGAATAGCTCTCCGGCGAATAATCGGAAGGGCAAGAGTTTCCTTCAGGTCCATTATATAATTTATATCTATCCAGAATACCCAAATCATCTTCATCATAATCTGTACCTCTAAAATAATGATAATCATCACTGGCAGGGTCTTCCTGCAAAGCCTCATAGGCATCTGCAGATAAATTACCGGCGGCATACAAGGCTTGCACATCGCTCATAAAGTCAGTAAAGAAACTAACTTCATCCTCACTATCCATACCGTCCAATCCCACATCCTGTGCCAGTATCGTTTCCGAATCGCTACTAAAAGCATTTACTGTAGTGGAGGTAGTAGGTACAAAACCCCAGCTGGTAGTATCCACATCCCAATCCTCATCAGGCCCAGGTATTCCTTGTTCAAAAAACTTACGTGAATCATTCAGAATATCCTCAGAAATACTACCCAGGTTAATATACAAATCACCTCCTTCGCTGGTACCATCATCATAAATAAATGGGTCAAGCATCCAAAACTCGACATACGCAATATTAGCTGATTCAAAATTAGTGGTTGTCATTTCGCGCATGATACCTGCCCAACGATCCTCAGGATTATTCAACTCGCCATCGGAATTAACATCAGTATCAAAATTATAAGGTCCTCTTTCTGTAGGATAATAAGCCAGGTTAAGCACCGATATATTGGTTGAAGTTCCATATTCGGAATCCATCTCAGGCCATATTTCTTCTTCATACACTAATCTGGAATAATGATTAGATTGCTCATCAGGATCATTTTTAATATTATCTGGAGTAGAGGAATTATTATAAAAGAACAGTGGGTCTACGGTATACCAGGCCAGTTTGGCACGGTTAAAACCATATTCCAGATCATCTGATAATTCGGCTTCAGGAAACATATCTTCCTGCCCCTGAGGCACACTGGCCATTTCCCAGGATGACCAGCTACTAACATCGATATCTGTTTCGGAGCTTTCAAAATCGTCGATATAAGCCTCTCCATTAATATCATTACTGGTACCTGCAAACAGATAAGCAAACTCTCCTTTTAAGGAAACGGAAGAGGGCTCTGTCAAAGTTAAAAACGGTAATTTATTTAAGGTGTTGGTAATCCACTGTGACTCACTATTATAACTGGCATTTAACCCCATCATAACATTCGATGCCGGCTCATTACCTACATTTACCTTCTCAGTATAGGAGCTCTCATCATAATGCATAATGGTACCTCCAATGGTTAGCTTATCATTAACATGATAATCCATATCCACACCAAGCATCGTTTTAGTTGTGGTATTAAAATAACTATCACTCTCCAACGAAACCGTAATCGTATTTCCACTACTCAAAACTCCCTCATCAATAATCTTCAGGATTCCCATGGTATAGTCAATGGTATAGTCCTCATTTTCGGTAAGTGTAATACCTCCCGATTTCACCACCACTGAACCTTCAACCAAATTGGCTACATTCAAATAAATTTCACTGGTAATACTAGCCTTGTAGGAACCTGTCAATAAAAATTTATTTAAATCAGCATCCTCTTCAGCCTCTGTTTGTGTTTCATCATATAACGATTGATATACATATTTTTCCTGCAAATCGGGATAACCCTCTAGCAAATCATATAAATGCGAACCGAAAGGTTCAAGATAGGGAAAGATAATTTTACCTTTATCGGCATAAATAGTTTGATCCTCTAAAAAGTCAAATTCTCCGTTAGGTGTTGCACTCAAATTGGAGTTTAATTTATCCAAGCCCATGACTTCTAGCAGAAGATCGCCTTCAATACCACTGGCATCGGGAAAATAATTAATCTCGGTTCCTGCATCATCATCTTCATAGGCTACATTTAACTCAAAATCATCCTCATCGATCTGATATCCTCCCAGTGAATAGATATTTTTCATCATCAAATCCCAGGTTGGTTCAACATCGGGTGTTGAATTGGAACTTTTCAGCATTTTTAATATTAAGGCACTTGGCGAATCCAGGTCGCTGGAAAACTCACCAATATAATAAGTTGTACCGCTATAGTCATATTCTACAGCTACAGCCAGCACTTCATCATTATCCAGGGCAGTATTCAAGGAAATAAAACCCAACTCCTCATTAACCGTATACTCCGAAGATGATAATAAACGGGCATCCTGCACTTTTTCATAATCCTGGGCATCTTCAAACCCACTGCCTGACAATGTTTTGAGAGTAGAAGTAACATCATCTATATCTCGAATTGCCGCATAGGTACTAGTCATCTCACTGTACAAATTGTTGGCATTATTTTTGGCCGGAGTGCTTGTTGTTCCTGCCCAAAGACTCGAATTATATACATTATCTCCTGATTCACCCAAATCCATAAAGGCAACGATATCGCGTGTATCGGTATAATCGCCTGATGAATTAGTCACCCAAACCTCTATACTCTGAATCTCAATTTTCGAATTCATAGGATAGTCCTCTGCTGCATCTTCAAACAAATCTCTAAAATAGTTAGATAAAAAGAAATGTCTGTTTGCATCATAGTCCAAGGCCTCAATCTCAAATTCAGTGGTTTGTGCCCCGTCATCCAACTCTATTTCGGTACTGGTACTTTGCTGTTGCGAGATTACAGCCGACACATCAAGTTTCCCGAATTTCAAATCTGTTTTTACACCAAAAAGACTTTCACTCCCGGTAATTAAAGATCCATCCAAATCCATACTCACATCACCGGCCTCGATAGATTGAATAATATCATCCTCCTCACCCTTATAGCTCAGACTCACCTCATTTTCCGAATCAAAGGTGGCATCGGTATTATAGTTTATACCCAGATTTACCTTATCTCCAATCTTACCCTCCACATTCATCTGAATAGATTCTTCAAACTCGAAGGTTGTTGTATTTCTTTCCTCTTCGGTTAATGATGGGTTATCAATAGTAGTATGACTTACACCTATTTTCAAGGTGGTTAACCCTTGCGCTTTGATGCTGATCAGATTACTTCCCAAAATATTTTCAATCCCTCCGGCGGAACCCGAAACAGGATTAAAGATATTGAACTTATCCTCCCCCACTTCACCGCTGGCCCTTTCTTTCCAATAAGCCAATAAGGAAGAACGGATGTCCTCGTCCAGATATTCATCTAAAGTCATGGTATAAGGCAACAGAATATTCCGATCACCAATTTTACCATACACTACAACTTGTCCGGTAACAGGATCGTAATTCGCCGTATAGGTGATATTCTCGGCCTGATTAAGTTCTATTTGATTTTTCTGATCAGGACTCAGGAATGGATTATTACTCTTCTGATCCACAGGAGGGTAAAAGGTATTTTTTTGATCAATGCTATCGCCTTGCAAAGCAGGCACCACAGACGACTCGCCACCCTGCGCCTTTAGCCCGGCAACACATAACATATAAACTACCCAAAGAAAAACTAATTTTTTCAACATCATTAATATTCCAGGCATTAAACACCGAAACTGCAGCCTACCTCACTTACTCCTAAAACGGTTCCAAGTATATTTTTAAATCATACCCATCTTCTTTTATCCAATTGATAAATAAGACAGATATACACATATCAAATTAGATTATTGTATTAGCAATTGAAGAAAGAGGTCAATATAAATAAGTTTAAGCTTCTAAGCATAAACGATAAATTTCTCATTCTATTGTAGAATACTTACTTTTTTCAGTTAATATTCTACTATTAAATTTTAACTCCCTAAATGAATGACATAAAGGTTTAATATTTATCACAAAATTAGATAATTTAACCGAATTTACATCTGATATATTTATTTTACCGCAAAAAACAATTATGGACATCACACACATCAGTATCGCTTTTATTTGTGGAGTAACCATCACCTGGCTCATCCTTAACATGCATTATGGAAAAAAGCTATTACTTGAACAACAGAACAAACAGGAACCGGAAGCAGAAAACAAACAGTTAAAACTACAAATCAACAACTTACAAAACGACTTACATACCCTACGTAACCAATTTACAGAAGCCCAAATGCATATAGCTGCTGTAGATAACGAAAATACGCATTTAATTAAGAGCAATCAAAAGAAAGAGGAAGAGATTCAAAATTTACACGAGAGACTAACCAAGGAATTTGAAGATATTGCCAACAGAGTATTGGTTACACGTTCTAAAGCGATCAACGAGGAGAACTCTCAAAAACTGGCCGATATCTTGTCCCCCTTTAAAGAACAGATTGCCCAGTTTGAAAAAAAGGTAGAAGATACCTACGACAAGGAGGTAAGAGATAAACTAAGCCTGCAATCTGAAGTAAAAAGACTTTTTGACTTAAATCACCGAATTAGTGAGGAGACAGGAAATCTTACCCGCGCTTTAAAAGGAGATGTCAAGAAACTAGGAAATTGGGGAGAAGTGATACTGGAAAGGGTTTTGGAACACTCTGGATTAACAAAAGGCAGAGAATACAGAAGAGAAGTGGTAGATACAAACAGCAATGGCGAAACCATACGGCCAGATGTGATCATCGATTTACCTCAAAACAGGCATTTAATCATCGACTCAAAATTATCCTTGTATGCCTATGAAGAATATGTAAATGCCGAAAGTCAGTTGCAAAAAGAAGGTGCACTAAAGAGGCATAAAGAAAGACTCAGAGAACATATTAAAACCTTATTTGAAAAAAATTACATGTCCGCTCAAAAACTCAACTGTCCGGATTTTGTATTAATGTTTATTCCTGTAGAAGCTTCTTTTGCAGTGGCCATTGAAAACGACAATGAATTGTTTGCTTTTGCTTGGGATAAAAAAATTGTGCCGGTAAGTCCCTCTACCTTATTAGCAACCTTAAAAACTATTGGTTCCATATGGCGTCAGGAGAACCAAACAAAAAATGCCCAGGAAATAGCACGACAGGGAGGTGCATTGTACGATAAATTAGTAGGCTTTGTTATTGAACTCGAAAAGGTTGGCAGCAATATTAATCAACTACAAAACAATTATTCCTCGGCCATGTTAAAATTACAAACAGGCAAAGGCAACCTTATTGCAAGAGCAGAAAAAATCAGAGAACTGGGGGCAAAAAACAACAAAACTATCCCTGATCATTATTTAGAGAACTAAATATTGGCTTCCGACAAAACCAAAGCATGATTACCAAACAGAGACCTTCATCTATAAATCTCCCAAAAACACTAAAACAGGAAACAGTCACTGTGTAATCCCGCGCTCAATATAAATACTGCTATAAGCCTGACGCACCTGAGCTTTGTCAATAGCCATCTCAAGTTCTTAGCCAGAATAAGATTCTGGCATTAACTGAACAATCGGTATAATACGAAGTGCTCACTTTATTAAAAAATAGTATTAGAATTAAACCCGCGGAATTTTAAGCTATTTCCCATAGTCAGAAAATCTGGTGTCAATTAAATCCGTCTTCCTTTCCAGTAAGAAACACCTACTGTGGCATAAACCACCGTAGCAAATATGTATAATGGATAAATAAACTGAATCACCAGAAAATCACGCAACGAAAGAGGCACATTAAAAAACGCTGAGCCCCTGCGCAATAATCGAAAGTCAAAAACGGCCTTTAACACCCCACCCATTAAAGCAACAAATGCAGCAGCGGGGTATAAAAACATTAACAAAGGAGAAATAACAAGAATAAGGTTTGTAATAAAAACAATCCACGCCACCCATAAGGTATACATATCGGTATACCCTTTACTTTTAGAGGCCCACCTTACCCGTTGATTAAAGAACTGACTGATATTCTTTAATGGAAAGGTAGTCACAATAGCTTCCTTGCATTTTAAAAAACGAACTACAGCATTCTCTTTCACAGCATATTGCAATAAAAAAATATCGTCTCCCGATGCATATTTTTCAGACATCTCTTTACGGGCTCTCTGATACAACTCCTTTTTGTACACCAAATTAGCTGCATTGCACATAATGGGCCTACCGATACCACAGGCTCCTGCACCCGACATAACCAGACTCATAAAATCCACAGCCTGAAAACGATTAAACCAGCCTTTTAGCATCGACAGCTGAACAGGTGCTATTAACAAATCTACCTCGTTATAACTTAGGAAGGAACTTATACTCGACAGCCAATTTTCAGGGTGATAACAATCAGCATCAGTAGTAACAACAAAAGGATGTTTAGCCTGTTTAATGCCACTGGCAATAGCATCTTTTTTACCAGACCCTTCATTTTCTAACAAAAAGAAATTGGACAAACCGGCAATCAGTCCAAGTAGTATTTTTTTTGAGTCATCGGTACTTTGATCATCAATCAACAACACCTCAAAATGATCAAAAGTTAGATTCTGCTGCTTGAGTCCTTTAATAAGTAAAGCCAGGGTTTCTTCCTCATTCCTGAATGGAATAACACAGCTCAATTTCACACAAGCACTTTTACTGCCATTCACAAATGGCATTTGATCCCAACCTTTGCTATACGATAATATCAGCCAGATATAAAATCCAAAAACAATAAAGAATAAAATGCCTACAAAACATCCGAGCATAAAAACGAGAGATAAAAGAAGCCAATAAAACACCCATACAGTCTGCTGTAAAAAAAACACAGGATTCTTTAGGCCACAAACTGCACACTACAAACCTCTTATTTAACCTTATACACCCAGCTTTCCATTCGATTATTTTCCAGAACATACTGTTGTCTGGCTTCTATTTTTCTATATACAGGATCCGACTCAGCACTAACCAGAAACAGGGATCCTTTAGGAATGATTTGAGCCTCACCAAAACCTTCTTTCTTAAGCTTATCTACCATATTAACAGCGTTTTTTTCGAGCTTAAAACTTCCAACGATAATATGATATTCATTCTTACCCACTGCAGAAACCGGCTGAGACACTTTCTTTACCTCTACAGGTTTCTCCACAGGCTTACTTACAAGAGTTACAGTACTATCTTTTACTGCTTCTTTTTTCTGAGCAGGTAATTCTACACTTACTATTTTCTTCTCATTCGCTTTTTTAGGCTTGAAAAACAATAAAAAATAAGCAAGTACACCAATGAGCACAACAGCGATTATAATAACGGGAAAAACAAACCCTTTCTTTTTTTTCTCCCGGCTATTTTTAACCTCCTTTGTTCCTGAGTAACCAGGAGAGGAAAGGGGCTTATTTACCTTTTCTTTTGAAACGCCAGGATTTTCATCTTTTTGTGTAATGATTGGCGGAGGAACTGTTACAGGAGCTACAACAACGGGCTCTTCTTCCTTTATATTCTCCTTTTCTTTTTCCACATCTTCATCCTTTACTTCATCCTTATCAATAGTCAAAAGAGAACTATCTTTACTTTCTGGCTCTATTACATCCTCTTTAGCATCAGATAATTCATTTTTCTCCTCTTCAGGCACCTCCTCTATATGAGATCCCTCCTCAATATCCAATAACTTAGATTCTGTTGTATCATCAGCGATATCAGCTTCTTTTTCAATATTCCTCTCTTCTTTTTCACCCACCACGATACCCATATCAAAATCATCGGCCTGCTGAAATCTCAGAATACCATTATCGTCTTTTTTAAATATGCCAAGATGATCAATTGTATAAACACCTTTTTCTTCCAATTCTTTTTTTAGGTTATCTACATAATCAAAAACCTGATCGGTAGCAACAATGGTATCTATTCCCTTTTGGTTGGCCACATAATTGGCTAACAAACCATCATTAAAACTTAAAAAATTATTAAAAAGGATACTAATATCAGGTTCTTTGGATATAATAAAAGCACCAAAGTTTGGGATTATAACCCTATTATTTTCTCGAACAAGATCTAAAATATATTTTTCCATTGGGTTGAGTTAGTTTTAAGTGAATAGATGGAAAAAACGTACTAAAGATAATGAGTTTTACTTAATTAAAAATAATATTGAGTAAAACTTTGCTTATGGTAGATATTAATAGAGATTCAATTACATTATTTTTTAGATAAGCGCATTACCAAATAAGCTCCAACCATAGCCGGCAAGGCCTGGTTAATTATCCACAAAACACTTACCGCCAACATCACTCCAGCCTCGTTAAAACACACAGGAACAAACAACAACAGGGCTACAGAATTGCGAACACCCAAATCGGCCAATAAAAAAGATGGAACCAGAGAGATACATAAAAAGTAAACAGGCACCAACAAAAAAAGGCTAGAACTAAAAGATGATAAATTAAAAAAAAACAGAAAGGCGATTAACTGACCCGCATAAATACAATAACGCAGCACACTTAATCCTACAACTTTGAAAACTATTACCCTAGGAAGCTCTTTGATACTTAAGAGCATTTCTTGTACACTATTTTTCCACTTAAAATATTGTACTATTTTTTTTAAATACCCTCTGAACCACCAAAACATTAACAAGCAGCCACCACCTATTAACATTAACAGTAGCCCATAAGTAAATAGATGCTGAAATTGTGAGTTAACAAGCAAACCATAAACCCAAATAAAAATGAAACCAAAAGTAAAGATAACAAGGGTTTGAACAAATCCTCCAAAATAATTTAAAAGAGCAGCACGGGCTTTTATATCTTTAGGTAAAAAAAGAATACGCCCCAACGGCTCGCCCAGTTTAGCAGGAGTAAATATACCCGATGAAAAACCGGCCAACACCATTTTTACAGACAGCCAAATCTTTACCGAATAAGAAGGCACCAACAAAACCCTCCATTTTAGTGCTTCGGCATAAACATTAAGCATGACCAATAATAATTGAATAAACATTAAAATTCCAAAAGAAGAATCAATATTTATTTCACTAAGCACAGTTGGCAAATCAATCTGCAAAAGACGATAAAAAATATAAACATAAGAGCATATCAGAATAAGCACTCCAATAATCTGCTTCCTGCCCTTAAGTAAATGCATTAAGCTCTGTTTCTGTTAATAATGGGCAGTAAAATAAGGGATATAATCCCGGTAAGAACAATCATTGAGTTGATGGCGCTCCACACAATTAAAGCAAAAGCAGCTCCTTCATTTTGCGAAACACCATACATTTGCAGCGTAGAGATTACCATAAAATGCCAGGGTCCCATACCTCCTTGCACCGGAGCCACCATCCCCAGGCTCCCCAGCACAAAAGCGGATAATCCTGCCAAAGGAGAAAGGTGAGAAGTAAAAGAGAAACCAAAAAAGCAAACATAAATCATTAAGAAATACATCACCCAGATAAATATGGTATGGAAGATAAACATTCCCTTATTTCTAATATTTTTCACAGCCATAAAACCCTCTGAAAACTTAGCCCATACCGACTTCATTTTCATATAAGGTGCTGTTTTAGCATAGTATTTTTTAAATACTGTTAAGATAAAAACAATAGCTCCCAGTGTAAAATAGGTCCATACTGAGGTGAAGATATTTGTGATTTTTGAGAGGTCGGTATTCTTCGATAAAAAATCCGCAACCACATTAAACTGCAATGCCAATACCAACAACAAACAAATAAACAGCATAATAACATCAATTAGCCGTTCAACAACTACAGTACCTATTAAACGAGTCACCGAAATCTTTTCATAACGGCTTAAAACACCGCATCGGGATATCTCCCCCATCCTGGGAATTAACAAGTTAGCAAAATAGCCAACCATTACTGCAAAAAAAGTATTTACTATGTGCGTTTTCTTTTCAATAGGCTCTATTAACATTTGCCATCGGATAGTACGACTAAAATGGCTAAGCAAACCAACCACCATAGATAACAACAACCACCAGTAATTAATCCCTTCATTTAAGGTCTGTTTAATCTCCTGCATATCGTAGTTACGATACACATACCACATTAAAAACCCACCGATAGATAAGTAAATTAAAAATTTTATGGTATTAACAATATTAGTTTTCAATGCGTTTTTATTTGAAAATTCGGTCTCCCTAATATAAATAGATATAAATTTAAAATTTTACCTTTGCCGCAGATTTAAGCGAGTGCAATTTTATAAAAGATTATTTGTTTGTCCAAAAGCACAGCAACATTAGTTGAAAATATATAAGGTTTAACGTAAAAAAAACCAGAATTCATCATATAAAAAATATACCAACTAAAACATCCGTTGTTTCGTACAAACCCAATGGTTGACATGGATAAGTTTCTACTTAACATAGTGTTTGACTTGCGAATTAAAACTTAATTCATTACAAAAAACATTCAAATACAATGAAAAACGTTAAAGCCAAAAAACATCTGGGACAACATTTTTTGACAGATGAAGGTATTGCCAAACGAATTGTTGACAGCCTTACCGATCTGGAGCCTAAAATATTAGAAATTGGACCGGGAATGGGGGTTTTGACCAAATACCTCGTTCAGGACAAAAAAGTGGACCTGCAAGTCATTGAGTTGGATACCGAATCTGTAGCTTATCTTGAGACGCACTTTCCTTCATTGCAGGGCAACATTATTTCTGGCGATTTCTTAAAGATGGATTTAGATGAAATAACCCCAGGGAACATTAACATCATTGGTAACTTCCCTTACAATATTTCCAGTCAAATATATTTTAAAGTATTGGAGTACAAGCATAAAAT
>JBFHEL010000002.1:0-40686 GCA_041584155.1 Saccharicrinis sp. | reverse complement strand
TTGGACACTTGAATTGGCATCTAAACTAGAGGATGCACCCTGGCCTGCATCCAAAGACGAATTAATTGATTTTGCAATTCGTTCAGGAGCACCATTAGAAGTTATCGAAAATCTTCAGGAGATAGAGGATGAAGGAGATGTATACGAGAGCATTGAAGATATATGGCCTGATTATCCTAGTAAGGATGATTTTTTCTTTAATGAAGACGAGTACTAACCAGGGACTAAGAGAAAAAAAAGCTGCTTTAATAATCTATTAAAGCAGCTTTTTTTTATTCAAAATCAGAATAGGTATTATCTAAATCATATTCCGAACTATCTTCGCCCCGGTCAATTTCGGGTAATTCCTTCCAGATAAAGATATCTTCTTTGGTTTTGGGACGGAATAAGTCAAGCCAGTAGAATCCGGGTAGTCGTGAGTCTTTCTCGTCAACAAGCAGAATAGGTGACATTTTTCCAAGGGGAGATACCTGCATATTAATCTTGCGTACCATCCTTTCTTTTAAAAAGATTACCATATTACTGCACTCTGCTTTGTTCATACCTATGGCATTTTTATCATCCATGGGATAATAAACCGATTGTGCATTACCATCAACATTTATCTTATAAATCTCATTATCCTTAATAAAACCGGTCATTTCTTTCCCTTTAATCTGGTTATATCGTCCTGAGTCTTGTTCAGATATGATAAATGCACGGTTTATTAGATCAACTTTATCAAGCACCTCATTTTTTGTATACATCACCATTTTATCCGATGAAAGCTGATTACCTAAAGACCACATAATAGGTTCGTAATAAAAGGTGTTAGTGGTGTCTCTGGAGTCAAATACCATGGAATCGCATCTGCCTTGTATATCTGCTCGGTAATACTGCACTTTGCGGTATGCCTTAATGAGTTTTTCCTCTCCGTTTTCAATGGGTACGGCTTCCAGTGTATCGGCATGTAAAAAAAGGGTGTCCTGCTTATAAATCTGCATTAAAACAGCTTTTTTAGTGGTCAGGGCAAATTTGGTTAGTTCATTGTAATAACCATAGTTCCCGGTAATAATGGTATTATTGGTGGTGTCATGGAGCTCCATATGGTTAAATACTTCTCCAATTCCGCTGATCCTGTCGTATAATATAGAGTCGCCTTTTAATAATTGATTTCCCTCCACATAGGCATTTTGTTTAAGTAAGGCTACATCTTTTTGTGTATCGTAATATCCGGCCTCAGCATAAATGGTGTTGTTATCGCTAATGATAAAGGTAGGTCCTTCAATGTTAGCTACTTTGGTTACCGTATGATAAATTAAAGTATCAGAAAACATGGTGTATTTAGGGTTGTCTACTACCACGCTATCCTTGAAAAATGCAGAGTTACTATTGGGGTAGTAATAGCCTTTTTTACTGGTTAAGGTATTGTCCTTGTTAACTATTTTTCCGTTGTTATAATAGTAGGCCACATTCTTATTGCGGTCGTAATCCAGATACTCGGTAGTAAGTACTACATCTTTATTAACGAGTTTCACATTTTCTCTTACCTCGGCCAGTCGGGTATTGCCATAGTAGTTAAGCTTATTTCCATAGAGGTTCAGCGTGTCATCCTGAATGATATGAATATGCCCAACTGCATTTAGTTTATTTTCTTTTTTATTTAAATAGGCTGTGTCGCAATACATGGTGGCTGTTCCATGTTTGAATTCTACATTACCGATTAATACATTAATGTCTTTACCAAAGACACTTTCTTCATAATTTAAAAAATCAGCATGCTTAACGTCTATTTTTTGTTGGGAACAAAGATTTGTACCCATAAATAGAGTCATCATGATAAGTGTAGGTAAAATGCAATATGTGATACGCATCAAAAAAATAAATTGAGTGTGAATTACTTTAACGGCAAAAATAGTGCTAAAAAGTTAATAAAGAACAAACTTTTTATTCTAAAGCGCTAAGCGGAAGTAAGTCTGATTGTAGGATTAAAGCGGACGTTTCAAAATATATCTTTTTGGTAAGATAAATAGTATCGGGAATATGTTCAGAGCGGGGATTAAATTGAATGCGATTGGCAAGATAATCCTTTGCTCCAAAAACCATATTGATTTGATATCCCTTTTTGAAATTTATTTCAAAATTGCCAACGCTATCTGTTTGAGTGATTACGCTTTCAGCAGAGCTTTCATCGATATTTTGCTGAAATATGCATTCTGAATGAATGGTAGATTGAGAAATAGGAGCTAATGTTTCTTCATCAACAATGGTGGCTTTACAGGTTATGTTGTATGCTTCTTGCATGCACGAACATGTAAGAATTAGCGTACTAAAAATGCATAAGAGCTTTATATTCCTGTTTACAATCATCCTCCATTTCTCAATATACCTTCCCAAATTAGAAAAAATAATTATTTAATCCAATTTTTGTATTCAAAATTGCATCCTTGCCACTCTTCGCGAATGGTTACATAAGTATCCAATTGTTTTTTGTTAATCCAATCATTGATGGCATCACTACGCTTTTTTTCGGTCATGATATTTTGAATTAACTGATAATCGCTGCTCATATTGGCACGGTGAGGGGCAATTTGTTTCTTTTGTTTGATGATAACGTAAACATCTTTTCCCTTTTCATCCTTCATGATAAATGGTTTTGATATCTCACCTTCTTTCAAACCTTGCACTTGCTTGGCTATTTCAGGCATACGCATGGCGGATAATTGAGATAGCTGAAAACTAGATGACTGAGATTGAGCATTGACCATTAATCCACCATTAGTTCTGGAATCTTTGTCCATAGAAAAACGCATTGCTGCCTCTTCAAATGACATCTTGTCGTCTTTAACCAATTGGGTAATAGAGTCTAATCGGCTTATGGCGTTTTGGTTAGCTTCAGATGAAATTCTTGGTTTCAATAGAATATGACGCACATGAATTCGCTCTCCTTTTCTGTCAAGCAGCTGAATGATATGATAACCAAACTCAGTTTCTACAATTTTAGATACCTTATTTTTTTCCTGCATGTTAAAGGCCACATTGGCAAATTCAGGCACATAAGTTGATCTGGTTGCCCAGCCTAAATCACCTCCACTGGTTGCACTTCCCGGATCTTCAGAGTAAAGAACAGCCAGTGTAGCAAAGTCTCTTCCTTCGGCTACCTGTTTTTGAAAGGTACGTAACTGTGTTTTTACACGGTCAATTTCCTCTTGTTCTACTTTAGGATACATGGCAATCTTTTCAATTTCGTATTGCACGGGTACCATTGGTAAGCTGTCCTGAGATGTTTTGCGATAGTATGCACGTACTTGTGAGGGGGTAGGGTTTATATCAGCAGTAATGTTTTGCTGCATTGTTTGTGTCAGCATCTGATCACGAACTACCTGCATTTGTTCTTTTTTGATTTGGATAACTGATTTGTTAAACCATTCTTCCAGTTTGTCTTGTCCTCCTGCTCTTTCTATGAACATATTGATTTTCCGGTCTACTTCGTTGATCACGGAGTTTTCATTCACCTCAACACTATCTAAAATAGCCTGGTTAAGCATGAGTTTTTGAATGAGTTGTTGTTCAAAAAGCTGACATTTTAAATCTCCCTTTGCTGATACGCCTTGCATAATTGCTTGTTGGTACTGGTATTCAATGTCCGATTTTAAAATGGCGTTGTCTCCAACAACGGCAATTACTTCATCAATCACATTTTGTTGTGCCGAGGTAAACGTGCAAAAAGATAAGGTAATGATTAAGGTTGTTATTAGAAATTTTGGTGTTTTATACATTTGTTTTCTTTTTTCCTAATTGTATTTCAGTTATACTATTTTTTTCATAGCAGATGCAAATATAATAAAAGGTTCAGGATTTTAACTTAAAAATATTACACAGTGATTAATAGAATTTAATAACTTTTTGTTTTAAGCCTTCCTGATAGATTTCTTCCTCGAGATTTTGAATGAACTGGATCCTTTTTTTATTGAGTAGGATAGCTTTTATTTTGCTCTCCACATAGGAGAGAGGAGCTGTTTGGTCGGCCTTATGAAATCCCTTAATTGAAACCAGATATTGTGAGATACTATCGGTGGTTTCGTAATGATCATTGTATTTTAAAAAATTGGGGTATGAGGGAAGACCCTTGGGCAGAAGTTTTGAGATATCTTGCACATTTACCCATTTGTCCATGAAATTTTCAAATTTTTGCGCATTTTGATAACAATACTCTTCGATATGAATATAATCCTCAGGAGCATCGGAACGATACCATTTTTTAAGCTGATCAAGGTTAGGCGAGTTTAAACGAACTTTGATAAATACGCCTTGAATAATATCCTGATCGAGTTTAAAATTTTCACTCATCTTATTGTAGTAATCTTCAATCTCAATTTGTGTGATTAAAGGAGAATATTTTTCCAACAATAGTTTTTGCTGGTATTTATGTATCAGCAAGGAGGTTCTGTAGTTTTCCAGTAATTGTTGTACGTTTTTTTCTTCAGGGGAGAGATTTAGTTCGGCCTTGCGTAGTAATAATGTAGACTTTACCCATCTTGTTATAAAGTTTTGGGTAAAGGCCAAACTGTCATTTTTATTCAGATTTTTAGGAATAGCTTTTTGTAACTCGTGCAGAGTTAAAACTTTCTCACCCACTTCCACAACAGGAACTGATGTTTCTGTTGTGGTAATTTGCTGGCATGCAAAAGCTGTAAAAAACACGATGCCTATCCCTGTATTTCTTATGATACTGTTGAGGTTCATTATTTTTGTTTTTTAACGACTTTTTTTGAAAACTTTAAAGCCTTATAGTTAATAGTTGGATTGTATTTTGCCTTTAGTTGACTAATCCACTGTTTTTCTATATCTGATTGGTAATCAGCAATCAGCTGGCCTTTGGTTTCTTGCAGTGATTTTTCTTTTTGAGCGATAAGTTCACCTGTAGCATATACAAATGGATATTCCTGATCAACTTTCCCAGTTGATTCTTGGTTATTCCATATTTGTTTGTCAATGGCCTTGTATTCTCCTTTTTCAAACACTCCGTTAATAAATTTAATGTGCGGGTTGTTAATCATAAGCTTAAGAGAGTCACTACTAATTTGCGGATTGGAGGTGAGTATTTTCTTTACCGTTTTTAGTGTTTTTTTATCCTTCATAAAAATTGCCCTGCCCTCTATTTTTTCGGGATAGAAATAGTTGTTTTTATGTGCTGCATAATAGTTGGCAATGCCTATGCTGTCTTCGCTGGCTTTATTCCATATTTCTTTCTGGCTGATATCAAATATTAACAAACCATCATGGTATTCATCTAACAAAAACCTGAATTCGGGATATTTATTTGTTAGTCTGCTTTTTTCAAAGTCAAGTATTTGATCATCGATAAATGTAGTAAGTAACCTGTCAATTAATAAGCTTTTTCGTGATTTAGAAAACTGGCGGTTGCTTTTTAAGTAGGCCATTACATCTGCTGTTTTTATTTCTTTGGCATCTATAGAGGCGATACTTTGGTTATTCTCTTTAAATGTGTTAAAAAAATCTTCGTCGGAGATGTTTTCTTTTTTGGCAGTAGTTATTATGCTATTGATTAACTCTTGGTTTTGTTGGAAGTTATATTCTTTTTTTAAACGTTGTATTACCACTTTTTTTTCCTGAAATGCTCTTTCATCTTTGGCAATTCGGGTGGCTATTTCTTCCTCCATCTCTTCGTATGGCTTAACTTGTTTTTTATCGAGTAATTTAATAATGTGGTAGCCAAAGGGGGTGCGAATAACTTCAGAGATAGCTCCTATAGAGTCAAGTTTATAAGCAGGATTACAAAACTCAGGAATCATTCTGCCATTGCTAAACCAAGGTAATTCGCCGTTGTTTCGGGCACTGTTTCTATCCTCAGAGTATTTTTGAGCCAGCTGGGCAAAATCTTCTCCTTTTAATATCTGCTGGTAAATGGAATCAATCTTTGATTTTTTCTGCGCGATTAATTCTTCCGATGCTGTTTTAGGCGTCATCATCATGATGTGAGCCGTTTTTAACTCTCCGGGATTATCTCTTTTATCATGAACCTTGATGAGATGGTATCCAAATGATGTGCGGATGATACCTGATACCTCACCTACGGGCGTATTAAAAGCACCTGACTCAAAGGGATAAACCATCATAAACCCGCTAAAGTAACCTAGCCGACCATTATTTTTTTTGGCAGATGGATCCTCAGATAACTCGGTGGCTATTTTATTAAAGTCTTCTCCTTCTTTAATTCTTTTAAGGATATCGTTTATTTTATTATAGGCTTTTAAGGTATCGGAAGGAGTGGCTGATTTAGGTATTTGAACTAATATGTGGCTTGCATCCACTTCTTTGGTCATTCTTTCATAAGCCTCTTTTTTTAAATGCTCGGTTATGGAGGTGTCTGATAAATAAGGTTTGGCTAGCTCATCTTTATAATAATTAAATTCCTTGGTAAATGATGGCAGGGTATCAAAACCTTGTGCTATGGCTTCGTGAACTTTTAACTTATAATTGACAAAAAGCTCCACATATTCCTTTTTTGATATAGGATGTTCAGAGAATGCATTGTTTTTATTATAGACGAAATCAAATTCCTCAATACTGTAGTTTTTATTTCCAATGCTGACCAGCGTATGTGCATCCTGGCAAAAGGATGTTATGGAGGTCATAAAGACAGCTATAGCAAAAAATAATTTTATGGTTTTCATTTTAATATAATTTGATCATTAAAATATGAGTTAATGGCTATACTTGCCATTATTGCTGATATGTTGTATATCTACCTGATGTTGTAAATAGTTTTTACCCACAGGAGGAAAAGGCCTGTGGAAGCAATATAGCAAAAGTACAAAAATACTGCTTTAAATAGCTGTACAAAGAATAAACGTTGTTAAGGTTAAATATTGTGTTGGAAATTTGGATTATTTGGCAGGAATGGGTGATTAACCGGTGTTTAGGGAAATAAAAAAGCCCGAAAAACTAATTTAACGGGCTTAATTTATATTTAAACGAAGTTGTTATCGTGTATAGTTAGGAGCTTCCCTTGTGATGGTTACATCGTGCGGGTGATTCTCCTGAACTCCAGCATTGGTAATTCTGGTAAATTGTGCTTTGTGTAATTGGCTGATAGTGGCAGCCCCACAATAACCCATTCCAGCTCTTAATCCACCTATTAATTGGTAAATGACTTCATTCAGGGTGCCTTTGTAAGGTACGCGTGCCGAAATTCCCTCAGGAACCAATTTGCTTACATCATCTTCAACGTCCTGGAAATAACGATCTTTAGAACCTTGTTGCATAGCCTCAATAGAGCCCATACCTCTGTAGGTCTTAAATTTTCTACCGTTGTAGATAATCGTTTCACCCGGCGACTCGTCTACTCCTGCAAATAGAGAACCTGCCATAATGCTACTTCCTCCTGCGGCCAGTGCTTTTACAATATCTCCGGAATAACGAATACCACCGTCGGCAATGATAGGTACACCATGTTTGTTTGCTTCTTGCGAAACATCATAAATAGCTGATAATTGAGGCATACCTACTCCTGCAATAATACGGGTGGTGCAGATAGAACCCGGACCGATACCTACTTTTAGAGCATCAGCTCCTGCTTCAATTAGGTCTTTAGCAGCAGCAGCTGTGGCAATGTTACCTACAACTATTTCTAAATCAGGATATTTGCTTTTGGTTTGTTTTAAAGTTTCAATAACTCCATGGCTGTGTCCATGTGCTGTATCAATAACAATAGCATCAACTCCTGCTTCTACTAATGCTTCAATTCTTTCAAAAGTATTGTTTGTTACACCAACTCCAGCAGCCACGCGTAAACGTCCTTTTGAATCTTTACAAGCCAATGGTTTGTTTTTTGCTTTGGTAATATCCTTATAGGTTAAAAGTCCAATCAGCTTATTGTTTTTATCAACCACCGGAAGTTTTTCAATTTTATGTTTCTGAAGAATTTCAGCAGCTAAAATTAAATCGGTAGTTTGATTTGTTGTAATTACATTTTCAGAAGTCATAACATGTACAATGTGCTTGTTCATGTCAGCCTGAAATCTAAGGTCGCGATTGGTGACAATACCTACCAGGTAGCCATAATCATCAACAACCGGGATACCTCCAATTTTGTATTCCTTCATCAAGGCCAATGCATCACCTACATTTTTATCTTTCTTAATAGTGATAGGATCAATGATCATCCCATTTTCTGCACGCTTCACAATTTGAACCTTTTTGGCCTGCTCCTCTATAGTCATGTTTTTGTGAATAACACCTATACCACCTTCCCTGGCTATAGCAATTGCTAAACGTTCTTCAGTAACAGTATCCATTGCTGCTGAAACAATAGGGGTGTTAATGGTGATGTTTCGTGTGAATTTTGAAGCCAGGCTTACTTCACGCGGTAATACCTGTGAATAGGCTGGTACTAATAAAACATCATCGAATGTTAATCCGTCTGATGTTATTTTATCTTCTAAAAATGACATGATGTTGATGGTTTATTGATTGAATTAGAAAATTTTGGCAAAAGTACTAAAATATATGGTTTGGCAAGAGGGTTTATCATTTTTTAATTTTTTGAGGGATTGTTTATTCTCCGAATGGTTGATTTTATTGTCGTAAATCATCAAGCAAAAAAATAAAAAAATTATTTTAATAAAGCCTCAATCTGCTGTTTATCATTGATGTCGGGGAATTTTTTAAGTATTTCCCGAGCTAAGTCTCTTGACTTTTCAGTGAGCTTATATTTTTGGTACAGATTAAGCAGAGCTATATAAATATTGGCATCGTTTGGATTAATATTGATTGCTTTCTTTAAATATGTTTCGGCATCAGCCTGCTTATTCCAAAAATCATACATCATAGCTATGTTATAGGGGATTCTTGGGTTTTGTGGTGCTAACTCATGTGCCTTTAGTAAATACTTCATTGATTCGTCGTAACGCTGACGTTCAGTTAAAAATAAGGCATAGGTAAACATCGTGTTCCCGTCTTGGGGCATATGCTTTAAGTAATCTTTTAATAAAATCTCTGCTTTATCGTATTCTCCCTTGCTATTGTATAGCAAAGCCAGATTTATTTTTATAGTGTGTAGCTCTTTGTCTTGTTTTAATGCTTCTTTATAAAATTTTTCGGCATTATCCAGCTCCTTATTATTGAAATAAAAGTTGGCCAGATTAAATTTTCCTGATGGAAAATCGGCACTATACTCTAAGGCATCTTTGTATTCCTTTAACGCTTTATTTAAAGACTCATGGTATTTGGCCGGGATTTGCTCCCGGGGTATGGTATTTAGTTTGGTAGTACATTCAATCCTGATGGATTTGGTTGCATCGTTAAGCATACCCAATACCTTATTCAACGACTCCTGATCGTCAATAATCAGACTGTTTAGTGCATTGTATCTTATGTGACCATTGAAGTTATTCATGGCTTCATATAAGATATCCTTTGATTGTTCCTGGTAATTCATACCCAGATAGTGAATTGCTGTAGCTCTTATTATTTCGGGGTATACATCGTCGTTATAAATACGTACCAGGCCATCAAAACCTTTCTGACTGCCTGTTTGGGCCTCATGAAATACTGTTCCGTATTGCGAATGGCGACTAATACCATACCACTTGTTGACATTGTCAATGGCCCATTGTGTTGATTTATCGGCATGACATTGATTACAGGCGTTAGGCGTTCCCAGCTCTTTAGTCAGGTCGGGACGGGGGATTCGAAAGCTATGATCGTTACGGTAGTCCACACCCATATAGAATTGAGCAGGCATATGACAGTTGATACAGCGTGTGCCTTCTCCTACTTCAAATTTCACCCCATCATCAGCGATTACGGCCTCTCCTTCTTCACCAAATGCTTTATGAAAGTGGTGGTTAGGGGTGTCATAATCATCGGCGCGGTGACATTGGGTACATAAGCGGTTGTCTTCGAATAAACGTTTAGTACTGTGTACGTTATGGCAATCGTTACATTTTACATCGCGCATGTACATTTTACTTTGTGTAAATGAGCCATATACATAGTCTTCATCCAAAATCTGACCATCGATATGGTAATTTTCTCCTGTTGGCAAATTAGGGATCGTATGGTTGTAAATATCGTCGCTGTGTTTAAAATCAGAAATAGAGCCCCGTCGTGTATGACAGCGAACGCATAAATCAACATATTGTTTGTTGTCTATACCACTTGTTTTAACCACCAGTCCATAGTTGCTGTGTTCATCTCTGGCGTATTCACTTTTGTTAGCCCATTCCAGATGTTTAGAAGCCGGTCCGTGGCAGGCCTCGCAACTCACATCAATTTCACTCCAGGTTGTGTGGTAAGAGTCTGTTTCCACATCATATCCTTTAACCAGATTGGTAGAGTGGCAATCGGCACACATACTATTCCAGTTTTGTGCCTGGTTGGTCCAGTGCAGCCAGTTGTCATGCTCGATTATTTCATCAGCATAAATTTTTTCAGCCATATGATACCAAGCACTATCTTTGGAATCCCAGGTGAGTGGCAGGGTTTGTAAGCGACCTTTACTGAACTCCACAAGATATTGTTGCAGAGGGTAGTAGCCAAATACATATTTTACCTCAAACTCTTCCATTTCTCCTGTCTCGCCGTCGGTATATACGTAAAATTTATCGTCTTTCTTATAAAACTTATGAGTCATGCCATTGTATTCCAATGACTGATCATTAAAATTGCCCAAAACAGTTGAGGCATTGGCATGGTCCATAGCCAGATCGTGGTCTGAGCCAACCCAATCGTTATATTCATTCTGGTGACATTCTATACATGTTTCTCTGCCAACATACTGAGCTTCCTGATCTGAATCGTTACTGTTGTTGCCATAGGTGCGCACAACCAGGTATAAAGGGATGGTAATGATGGTTACCAACATGGCAATTAAGCTGATCCTTTCAATTTTGTGGTTTTCCATTATGCGTAGGTTAATTGCGATTTTGTGAACGACTCTCTTTTGATAGGTTTATTGGTGTCAATCCATAGTTCCCCATTTTTAATGGTGATGGGGAAGATATCCAAAGGCCTGGTTGCCGGCGATGAGGTTACCTCTCCAAATTTGTTGAACTGAGAAGCATGACAAGGACAGTTGAAGCCTCCTGTTTGTGCATTGGTGTTGACCACACAGCCAAGGTGGGTGCATTTAACAGACAGGGCTAGAAAGCCTCCATCATCAAAACGTTTAAGAAAAAACTGACCGGATAAGAAAGGATATATCTTATTGCTTTCGTAGGTATCAATTTTTCCCGCATAAAAAAGGTCTTCTTTCTTTCCCGATAAATCCGCTTTACTTACACCCTCTTTCATTAAAAAAAAAGCTTCCACAGAAGCTGCAGCAAGAATAAATCGTTTTATAAATTTGCGTCGGTCAAATTTCATTGTAGTAATCTCAAATCAGTTTTAAAAAATCATCTGCATGCTTTCTCCTCTCAATAAAAGAGCAATCAAAAGCATAGTGATGTAGGATGATAATAATATAGTAATGCCCGCCATAATCAATTCTGTTTTATCTGCCTGATGCTTGCGATGCCAAAACATAAGAAAGGCAGAAACAGGTAGAGCATATAATAAAAAGGGTATGACCCCGGTGCTTATCCAGGCAGGTATAAAATTCAACCACAAATCGAAATGTAAAAAGTGATCGAGAATATAGATTAAGACAAAAGTGAATAAAAAACTATAAATGGCAGATTGGATGGTTATTTTTTTGCCAACAGGGGAGTTAAACCATACTCCAATATTTGGTTTTGTATTCTTGAAATAAGGGAGGTAAAAGAATATAAATGCTACTGCTAATGGAATAATTAAAGCTCCAAAAACAGGATGCATATGCAATAGCAATTCCTGAGCTCCTAAAAAGTACCAGGGCGCCTTGCTCGGGTTGGGACTCTTTAGTGGATTTGCCTGTTCAAGTAAAGGGGCATGGTAAAAAACAGAAATCAGAAAGATACCTGCTATAAGCAGGGTAGCCACCATTATTTCTTTAATCACCAGATTAGGCATCACGCTTACTTTTTCTTTTTCTGTCACATCAGGTAAGGCTACGCCACCAGCTTTACGTACCAGCCAAAAATGCATGCTCATTAAAAAGATGAACAACAAAGGCAGGATGCCGGTGTGTAATGTGTAAAAATTGATTAGCGTATTTCCATCCACTGTTTCGCTTCCTCTGACCATGTTGGCCATCGAATGTCCTACAAATGGTATGTATTCAATGATCTGGGTGATTACTGTAACAGCCCAAAAGGCCAACTGATCCCAGGGTAACAGATAGCCGGTAAAGCTGGAGGCCATCACCAGAATAAACATCAATAAGCCATAGATCCAGTTTTTACCTCTTTTCTGATAGATTGCTTGTGAATAATACACCCTGATTAAATGTAAAAAGGAAGCGATGATCATCAGCTTGCCCGAGAGATGGTGCAAGTTGCGGATAAACTGACCAAAAACAGCATTTTGTTGCAGAGACACAATGGAATCATAGGCGTGCTCCACTGTAGGAATATACGAAAATCGTAAGATTAATCCGGTTGCAGATAGAATAATAAATAGTAAAGCACAAATGCCACCCAAACCAAAAGTACGATTGAATTTAATGGCTCTGGAGTCTATTTTTGCCGGATGAAGGTGTAGTAAAAAATTTTCTATGGATGAAGGGATTCTTAATCCTGTATTCTTTTTTGTCATTATAGAAAGTGTGTAGTTGCTTACAAAACACAAAGAAAGAGAAAAAGCTGTGAATCCGAAAATTATTTCAAATTTCAAGCAAAATCACTTAATGATAATTATTATAGTTAGGTGGCTATATTGCTAATATTGTGCCTGGTATCTTATATGCTTACTTATGCTATAAAAATGTATCCTTCCGAATACCAATTAATTGGGCTTTTTGTTACCAGTTAAACACGTTAAATGCAATGCTATAGTCATGCCCTGATTGGTATAAAATGCTTGCACAAATTCACAAGAAAAAGACGTTAAGGTGGAAATAAATATGTCGCTTATGGTGAAGTTTTTAATGCAGAAGAATATCATCTGTGGGTTGAAGAGTATTTAAGCAGAATATCAATCAATTCAGATTGACTAATACTGGAATATTCACTAAATTATGTTTTTATTATCTATGTGCTTAAAATAGCTGAGTGTGGATCAGGAAGCAGGTATTTGAGGATCATGTTGTGTATAACTGGATATATTCTGTTACATTTAAATCATATGATTATGAAGATATTTATTGAATTATGGAAAGCTAAAAACACATGGCTTCAATTGTCAAGAAAAGATAGAGAGTCGTTTGTGAGTCGAATCGGTCCTGAGATAGCTGGTTTAATTTCAAAAGGAATTATTGTTGATTCCTGGGGAATGAATGATGATAGTTCTTTGTATAAAGCGGATTATGATTTTTTTGCCATTACTAAATTGCCCTCAGCCGAATTGCTCGAAGAGTTTCAGCAGGTTATTGAAAAATCAGGGTGGTATAATTACTTTGATCAGGTGAATGTTACCGGTCAGGATATTTCGGCAGAGACGGTTATTAGAAGGATGGTTGATTTAAAACGACCTCAAATAGTGATTGAAAAAAACATCTAACTTATCTTCTTTACTTTACAAGGGCTTTATACAAAGATAGATTTCAGGTCTTGATTATTCATTAGCTAAATAAATAATCATAAGAGGAGTTGTATAAAGCTCTTTAAAGTTATATCTCTGCTATTATTTAATGCATTATTTACATCAGCGGAAAGTGAAATTAGTGGTCTAAAGTACTGTTGATACAAAACAGGCTGTGTTTTTGATACGTGTTTGTTATTGAGTTTATTATACCTTTTTTATTGATACAATAGCATTTGGTATAATGCTAAAGTGTGAATGAACAATATTAAGGAGTTGCTTAACTAAAGGCTAAAGTTATTAATAATTGCTATTAAATGTTAGGATGAGCAATACCTGAGCATAAATTGCGAGCACTTGGCTTGTGTTAGTAGGTGTCCGTTGCTTAAAATTACCTATGCGATTACCAAGTTTATATATTCAGAGTTCTTGAATCTGTCTTCCTAAATCATACCTCTTTCAGAATAAAATTTGGCATTATAAAAAATGTATCTATCTTCGTTCGTTAAAATACGAACTATAATAAATGTATGAGTTTTAAATTAGAGATAGAAACAGTAAAACAGCAAAAGATGGCTCGTTACGCCAAGGCTCTTTCTCATCCGGTAAGAGTGTATGTGCTGGAGTTGTTGTCGAAGCAGGCATGTTGTTACAGTGGCGATTTGAGTGACGAGTTACCAATTGCAAAGTCAACTCTTTCGCAACACCTAAAGGAATTAAAGGATGCCGGTTTGATTCAGGGGGAGATAGAAACTCCAAGAATTAAATATTGCATTAATAAAGAAAAGTGGGCTGAAGCACAGTTGCTTTTTAAAGAGTTTTTGAGGATTTAAAAGAGGTGCATGTTCGCACTTTTACAAATAAAGGATAATGAAATTAGGTTATTTATAGAATAAGTAAAAAATATGAAACAAATTTCACAGGTATTAGTATTTGTCATAGCTATTGTTATGACTGTAAGTTGTCAGTCATCTGCACATAAATCGTCAGATAAGAAGGAAACCAACTGTTGTTCTTCTGATAAAGGAAGTGATAAAGCTTGTTGTTCTTCTGCACAAAATAAAGAGACTTCTTGTTGTAGTTCAGGTAAAAATAAAGATGCTTCTGTTACTAATAATAAGGTTGCGGTTTATTATTTTCATGGAACACGTAGGTGTGCAACCTGTCAGGCTGTTGAAAAAGTAACTAAAGAAACAATAGCTAAGCATTTTGCGGGTGATGTGGACTTTTCTTCCGTTAATATTGAGGAAAATACTGAAATGGCTAATGAGTTTCATGTCAGTGGTCAAACCTTATTGGTAAAGAGTAAAAATGCTGTTGTAAATCTTACAACAGAAGCGTTTTTAAATGCCCGAAAAAGTCCTGAAAAACTTAGTGAGAAACTGGTTACTGAGATTACACCCTTACTTCAATAAAAAGAAATATGTTGCGGTTGTTTATTAAGTTGAGGAACCTTAGCTTTAGCTTGTTTATTTTATCCCGGACTAAAAACTAAACCGCTTTTATTTTCTGTAACATTGGTTTTTTGTGAAAAATAGAAGGCATAATTTTGTTCGGTGGATTTATTTATAATGAGAATATTCTTATTTTTGTTGTGTTTTAAACTTTATATCCATGACAAAATTTATTCATTCTATCTATTTTTCACCAACAAAAACTACCCAAAGGGTGTTGCAGTATATTGCCAAAGGGATTGGAAATCAGGAGGTGCGGGAAATTGATTTGACAAAAAAGATTGAAGGTACAATTGCTATTGAAAATAGCATTGCTGTAATAGGCATTCCTGTATATAGTGGTAGGATTCCTGTAGAAGCCACCAACGAATTGAAAAAACTCAGAGGAATAGTTTCAAAAGCTGTATTGGTTGCTGTTTATGGAAATCGTCATTACGATGATGCATTACTTGAGTTAAAAGATATTACAGAAGAGCAGGGTTTTAAAATCATTGCAGCAGCTGCTTTTATTGGAGAGCATTCTTTTTCTTCAGATAAATATCCTATTGCAGCCAATCGACCAGATAAGGATGATTTATTAAAGGCAGAAGAATTTGGCAGGCATATTAAGGACCTGTTAGATAGTGGGCGTGAAGCAAATTTTGATGTGCCGGGTAACCGTCCTTATAAAGATTTGCCTCAATATCCGGCTGTGGCCCCTGTTACTGATGAAGAAAAATGTAACAAGTGCGGTGTATGTGTTGATGTTTGCCCAACGGATGCAATTAGTTTGAATGGTAAGATAACCACCGATGCGGTTGCTTGTATAAAGTGTTGTGCTTGTGTTAAAGAGTGTCCCAGTCAGGCACGTTATAACGACAACGATTTTTTTAAAAATGCAGGAGCAAAACTTCATGAAATGTGTTCAGAGAGAAAGGAACCTGAATATTTCTTTGCAAACTAATATTTTACAAGAGTATCTATTGTCAGGTTTAAATAAAGCATATCTATAAGCTTTAACTTTTGTGTCTTGCTACTTAATTCATACTTTTGTTTTCTTGCTTAATAAATATTGTTAGTTAAAAAAAATGAATAAAGTAGTTGCCAAATTTGGAGGTTCTAACCTTAAAAAGAAAGAAGACATACAAAAGCTGGTACGTGTTATAAATGCTTATGATCGTCCAGTGGTTATCGTTGTATCAGCATTTTATGGGATAACGAATCATCTGATTCAAGCACTGGATGAAGTCAAAAAAGAGGAGTCGAGCATTGAAACATTGGTTACTTTCCTGAGGAATATAAAAGAAGAGACTATACTGGAAAATTTTGAAGATAAAGAATGGCAGCAAAATACCCTCAAAGCTGTAGAATCGCGTATTGGAGAATTAAGCAGATATCTTAAAGGTATTCATTATATTGGTGAGGTGCCTGAGTTTGTGGAAGATGTTATTTTAAGCTATGGCGAACGTTTAAGTTCATTGGTACTTACAGCTATCTTACAAAGTAAGGGTATTGATGCTGAAGAAGCTTTACCAGAACAAATGCCTTTAATAACAGATGGGGAGTTTGGCAATGGTACAGTAAATTATAAGAAGGCTGCGCCTCTGGTTAAGGAAAGGCTGTGTGAAGATAAAATATATGTGGTTCCCGGATTTTACGGGGTGTCGGAAGAAGGAAAAGTGACCCTGTTGGGGCGTGGAGGAAGTGATTACTCGGCCGCAGCCATAGCCCGATGTATTGAAGCTGAGTCATTGGATGTATGGAAAGATGTAGATGGTTTTATGAGTGCCGATCCTAAGTTGGTTGCCAATCCTAAACGTATCACCTCCCTGTCGTATTCCGAAGCGGCAGAGCTTTCTTATTTTGGGGCGGGTATTCTGCATCCGCGCACAGTGGAGCCTCTTAGAGAAGTAGGAATTCCTATTCATATTGGAAATATTGATGCCTTCGAAGGTAAAATAGATCCCCGAACCATTGTTTATGCCAATGGTACTGTAACAAAACAAGTGATTAAAAGCGTTACCCATAGCGATGATTTTTGTATTTTAAAATTACGCGGTGCAGGCGTTGGATTAAAACGCGGAGTTTTGGCTAAAGTAACAGTAGCACTCGATAGAGCAGGCATAAATATTAAATCGGTTATCACCTCTCAGGTAGTTATTAATTTGCTGTTGTCGGCTAAAGATCTTAAGCGTGCTTTTAAAACGGTGCAAAAGCTTAAATTATCAGCTATTACTGAACTTACCGCTACAGAACAAATATCTACCATAGCTGTGGTGGGAGAGGGGTTGCTGGATCATCCGGGTGTTGCAGGTCGACTTTTTACGGCATTGGCAAAAAAAGATATAAATATTCAAATGATTGTGTCGGGTGCTTCTGTTGTGGCTTCTTATTTTATGGTTGCCCGCGACGACAGGGATATGGCTGTGGAAGCCATTCATCAGGAATTTTTTTAAGGATAGATCGGTTTGTTTTCAATAGCTTTTGTTTTTTATATCTTCTAACCCGTTATTTATTCTAACATAACGGGAATGGTTGCTTTATTTCGAATTTATTGTTGAATTTTACAGGGAATTAAAAAGAATAACCAAAATGAAGTCTTTTAACTATCTATTGTCATTTGTATTTTTATTTGGCATCCTATCCTGCAAGCAGGATGCTAAAGAAATTGAAAAAAGCTATACGAAGTATGTGAATCCATTTATTGGTACCGATTTTCATGGACATACTTATCCGGGAGCTACCGTTCCCTTCGGGATGGTGCAGTTAAGCCCTGATACCCGTACCAAAGGTTGGGATGCCTGTTCTGGTTATCACTACTCCGATTCTGTTATTCTGGGATTTAGCCATACCCACCTTAGTGGAACAGGTATTGGTGATATGGGTGATATCCTGATTATGCCTTTTACTGGTGAGGCCTCTCTGCAATCAGGAGAGGGAGAACCTTTAGGTGTTGGCTATAAGTCTGGTTTTAAAAAGGAGAATGAAGTAGCCCATCCGGGTTATTACAGTGTTTTGCTTGATGATTCAGGAGTAAAAGCAGAGCTGTCAGCTACTACGCGTGCAGGTATTCATAAGTATACCTTCCCTAAAGCCGAACAGGCTGGTTTTGTTCTTGATCTGGCGCATGGTCTGCACGATCATAAAGTCATCTTAGCTGATGTTAAAGTGATCAGTGATACAGAGATATCAGGGATAAGAAAATCTAAAGGATGGGCAACAAATATGTTTGTTTATTTTAATGCTAAGTTCTCAAAACCTTTTAGTATTGAATTATATAACGATGATAGTCTTGTTGCTGATGCCAAAGAAGTTTCAGGTACCAACGTAAAAGCAGTATTGAAATTTGATGCTGAAGCAAATGAGGCGGTGTTTGTAAAGGTGGGTATTAGTCCGGTGGATTATGAGGGTGCAGCTAATAATGTGGATGCTGAGATACCCGGATTTGATTTTGATAAAGTAGTTGCTGATGCCAATCAGGCATGGGAGTATGAGTTAAGTAAGATTAAAGTTGATGGGGGAACAGAAGACGAAAAGACCGTATTTTATACCTCGCTTTATCACTCTAATTTATCACCTATCGTTTATAGTGATGCTGATGGTCGTTACAGAGGAATGGATATGAATATTCATACAAACGATCATGACAATTACACTGTTTTTTCTTTGTGGGATACTTTTAGAGCACAGCATCCTCTTTTTACCATTATAAAACCAGGATATAACCAGGATTTGGTAAGGGCTTTGATTCGTAAGAGTCAGGAAGGGGGAATCTTGCCAATGTGGGAGCTCGCTTCAAATTATACGGGTACAATGATTGGTTCTCATGCCGTTCCGGTGATTGCTGACGCTTATATGAAAGGAGAAAGAGATTTTGATGCTGAACTGGCATTACAGGCCATGATTGAGGCTGTGGAATATGATTCTATACGTCCTATCAATTATCCTACGCCGGCTTTTAAACCTGCTTTAATGCCTAAAGCTAAGTTATACGATAAGCAATACGGCTATGTTCCTAATGATCTTGAAGGATCATCTACCTCAAAAGGATTAGAGTTTGCCTATAATTATTGGTGTATTGCCACAATGGCCAAAGAAATGGGTAAGGATGATATTGCTAATTATTATTTTGAAAGGTCGCAGCATTATAGGGCTTACTTTGATAAGGAAACGGGTTTTATGCGAGGAAAAAATCTGGATGGTTCGTGGAAACAACCTTTTAACCCTCGTTTCTCTGCTCACTGGCAAACGCCTTACGTAGAAGGAAATGCATGGCAATGGACCTGGTTTGTTCCTCATGATGTGCCAGGTTTAATGGATTTGTATGGCGGAAAAGAAAATTTTGCCATTAAACTGGATTCTTTGTTTACTATTACTTCGGAAGTATTAGGCGAGCATCGTTCGGCTGATATTACAGGATTAATTGGTCAGTATGCTCATGGTAATGAACCAAGTCACCATATTGCTTATCTGTTTAATTATGCCGATATGCCCTGGCGTACACAGGAAATAGTACACGATATCCGTTCTAAGTTTTATACAAATACTCCTGATGGTTTATGTGGTAACGAGGATTGTGGACAAATGAGTGCCTGGTATATTTTAAATGCCATGGGTTTTTATCCCGTGTGTCCGGGTGAGGCTAAGTATTCTATTGGTGTTCCTGTATTTGACCATATCAGTATTGAAGTAGGTGAAGGAAAAACATTTAAGGTAGTTACCAAAAATAATACGCCTGAAAATAAATATGTTCAAAAGGTGTACCTGAATGGAGAAGCAGTTACTCAACCATTTATTTCCCATGCCGATATTATGACTGGCAGTGAGCTGGTGTTTGAAATGGGTAAGGAAAAAAGAGTATTCTGGGAATAAACTTTTGATAGTTATAATCTAAGTATATGAGGATTTCGTTTTGTACGGAGTCCTCTTTTTTTTTATTATCAATCGGCATCTTGTTTTTCAGCGTTTAATTTCTGATTAATACTAAGTATTCAATACCTTTGTGTTTATGATTCAAAATGTAAGAGAGACAATCATAGTGCCTCTTCAGTTAGAAAAACGACGTTTGTCGGATATTGCAGCTGATTTATTCAAATCATTACCTTCCAGAAAGAGTATTAAGAAAGCTGTTAAGAATGGATTAGTATGGGTGAATGGTAAAGTTGGGCATACTGGAGATTTTATTTCAGGGGGAGAGATGTTGGAACTAATTGAGGATGAAAATAAGGTAGCTAAACCAGTAGTTAATATTCCGTTGAAAGTCATTTATGAAGACGATTGCTTGGCCATTATTAATAAACCGGCAGGTATTTTAGTGAGTGGAAATAAGCGATTAACACTGGAAAATGCCTTGCCTTGTAATTTAAGCCAAGCTTGTACAGATGATGCACTTTCACATCCGGAACCTATTCATCGTTTAGATTATCCAACAAGTGGTGCTTTGTTAGTTGGAAAAACACGGGCGTCAGTTATCTCCCTCAATAAAATCTTTGAAGAACGAAGAATTCGAAAAAAGTATTTAGCTGTCACCATTGGTGAAATGCCATCTGAGGGTGTAGTGGAAAAGGAGGTTGAAGATAAGCCTGCTAAATCGGCCTGGCGGGTGTTACAATCGGTGGAATCGCCAAGGTTTACCTTCTTGAATCTGGTTGAGTTAACCTTGTTTACGGGTCGCAGACATCAGCTAAGGATTCATATGGCATCCATTGGTCATCCTATATTAGGCGATGCCATCTATGGAATAGAAGGGTTGATTTTAAAAGGTAAGGGATTATATTTGCATTCGTATTCACTTGAATTTATGCATCCGCATTCAAAGGAGCCATTTGAAATGAAAGCGCCTGTGCCTGCTAAATTTTTGAAGTTATTTCCTTTGTATGATTATACAAATACACAGTAATTGCATAGGATAGGTTTTGTAATTTAGCTGATATCCCAAGTGCAATTGAGAGTTGTACCCGGATATTTTATATTTTAGATCAGCAGGTGATTGCTATCTTAAGTTTTCAATGCAATTGAGCTAAGCGTGCATTACAATTAAACTCCGGCAGCTTCCTTGTCTAATAACCACGTAGGGTTATTAACCAATGAAGCCGGGTAGGATTTGAAATTTCCTTTTCTATTTAAAATTTCATCAAGCTTAGTGGCTTTGTCTTTTCCGGTCACTAAAAAAAATATTTCTTTTGCATGATTGATGACCTTACCGCTAAGGGAAACGCGGTCTTGCCCTGATTCAGGATGTTGAGCCGCAACACAAATATCTTCATTGTCCCATAGTTCTATCTGGTAAGGAAATATGGAGGCTGTATGACCATCGGCTCCCATGCCTAAGATCATGATATCAAATTGAGGAATACCATTTGTAAGAGGTAAGCATTGTTCCAGCTCTTTGATGTAGTAAGCTGTAGCTTCTTTAACAGATTTTTCACCAGGCACACGATGGATATTTTCCTTAGGAATAGATACCTTGCTTATCAGGTGGTCTACAGTCATTTTATAGTTGCTTTCATTATGTGTAGGCGGAACACAGCGCTCGTCACCCCAGTATAAATGAAGCTTTTGCCAGTTTATCTTATCCTTAAAGTTCATCGCCAGTACATCAAAAATAGCCTTAGGGGTACTGCCTCCTGAAAGAGCAATGTGAAGTGTCTCCTTTGTTTTAGATCGCTCATATATTAACTCACCAAAATAATGAGCTAAATCCTGTTTGGTATCAAATATCTGTTTGTTATTCATCGCGTTGCTTAAATCAATTGTTCTTCGTTAAGGTTTAGAGAAAATATGGAATTCTGATGCTTGAACGACCATTACAGTTCGCAGTAATTACCATCGTCGGCCAGGTTTTTACATGGGTAGCGCCAAGTCTGGTTTTCTTCTTCAAATAAGTCATCGGCTACTTCGGGTCCCCAGGTACCGGCAGGATAACCATGAATTTTTATATTTTTATTTTTTCTCCAGGCTTCCTGTATTGGTTTTACAAATTTCCAGGCTGCTTCAACAGAGTCGCCTCTGGAATAAAGGGTGGAATCGCCGAGCATGGAATCGTGTAATAATCTTTCATATGCTCCGGGTAAATTAGAATCCCCGAGCTCAGAGTAATGAAAATCCATATTGACATTCTGTACATTAAAACCAGAACCCGGAACCTTCATGCCAAACTTAAGCAGTAAACCTTCGTCGGGTTGAATGCGGATAACCAATTGGTTTTGTTGTTGCATAATACTGGAGTTTTCAGCGAAAAGGTGATGAGGTGTATGTTTGAAATGAATCACTACCTCAGTTACCCGTGTGGGTAACATTTTGCCGGTGCGAATGTGGAATGGAACACCAGCCCATCGCATGTTATCAATAAAAAATTTCATAGCTACATAGGTTTCTGTTCTGGATTCGGGACTGACACCATCTTCTTCTCTATAGCCATTTACTTTTTTACCTCTGATATTAGAGGAAACATATTGCCCTCTGATTACATATTTTTCCACATCCTCTTCCTTAAGCGGGCGGATAGACTGTTGTACTTTCACAATCTCATTACGTATACTATTGGAGTTTATAATGGCAGGAGGTTCCATGGCAACCAGACTGGCCAATAGTAATAAATGGTTTTGTAGCATATCTCTTAATGCTCCTGAACCTTCGTAATATCCACCCCGGCTGCCAACGCCAATGCTTTCTGCCGAAGTGATTTCTACATGACTTACGTAATTTCTGTTCCAGAGAGGCTCGAAAATTCCATTGGAGAAACGAGTGACCAACAGGTTTTGCACTGTTTCTTTTCCCAGGTAATGATCAATACGGTAAATCTGATCTTCCTGAAAGTTATGTAAAAGGCTTGCATTGAGGCTTTGGGCGCTCTCCAGATCATAGCCAAATGGTTTTTCTACAATCAAACGTTTGAAACCTTTTTCTTCATTGTTTAATCCGAATTTGGCCAGATAGCACGGGATAATGGTGTACATACTGGGAGGAGTTGCCAGGTAAAAGATGAAGTTTTCTTCGGTGCCATTCTCCTTATCTAATCGCATCAGTTGATCCCGAAAACCTGCATAATCATCCTCGTTTTTAGTATTCAGTGAAGTGTAAAAAAGCTTATTGCTAAAGTCCATAATCTTTCCTTCTTTTCCACTGTCTTTACCAGTTGAAGAAAATTCTTTGATGCCCTCCTGCATCTTCTTTCTGAATTCTTCATTTTTAAGTTTGGTTCTGCCTACACCTAATATGGTAAATTTCTCAGGTAAGGTATTTTTAATGAATAAATCAAAAACTGCAGGTATTAGTTTGCGGTATGTTAAATCTCCCGATGCTCCAAATATGACGAGTGTATGATTTTTAGGTATTTTCATAGTAAGATAATTAAAAAGAGATATGTGGTGTGTTTTGTATTTCAACCATTTTATAACAACATAAAGTTATTTTGGTTTTTATAAAAACCAAGGTTTACGGGAGAAAAATGAAAAAAATAATTTATATAGCCAGTAAAAACCTTAAATATAAGCCTATAGATTGTGTTTGTTTTTTGACCGATGATGATAATGTAATGAGTCGCCCCATTCACCTAATCCTATTTCCCTGTTGGCTAATTCTATTCTCATACTCATGCAATTGCTGCAATCTTCAGCGCCTTCGTCAGTACAGGGTTTGTTTTCGTATAATTGATAGTTTTTTCGGTTTAGAGTTGGGGTTATGTTTGGCATTATCACATTGGCACCTATCTTTAAAGCCTTTTCTCTGCCCATGGGGTCGATGGCCTGAAGGGCTGTGGCAGCTGCAATGTTAATATCTTTCATCATGATGCGTAAGAGCGCAATCATATTTAAAGTAGTGCTAAAACGTTTTTGGATGGGCCACAGATATTCTCTTTTTTCATAAAGAGGGGTATCGTGATGTTCAATATAGGGCCCCATTCCGCACATGTCAATATCCATGTCTTTCATAAAAAGAAGGTCATTGGCTAAATCTTCAAAGCTTTGACCTGGCAATCCAATCATGACACCTGTGCCTGTTTGGTAACCTGTTTTTCTGAGCAGTTTAAGGCAGTTCAAGCGTGTTTGAAAATTGTGTAACTCGTTATTGGGATGAATTTGTTGGTATAGTTCTTCGTTGGAGCTCTCTATCCTGAGTAAATATCTGTGAGCACCATTTCTGTACCATTCTTTATAGGTATCCTCAGTTTGTTCCCCCACCGAAAGAGTTATACCTAATTCGCCATGGGTAGTCTTTTTAATTTCGCGTAAGAGATGAGTTATTCTCTCTGTAAAAGGACGGTCACTTCTTTCTCCACCTTGCAATACAATAGAAGCATATTTGTTTTTCCAGGCAAACTGAGCTGCCTTTATAATTTCTTCGTTCTCAATATTATATCTATCTACTTTTTTATTGTCTTTTCTAATGCCACAGTAATAACAATTCTTAGAACAGATATTCGAAAACTCTATCAGCCCACGATAATAAACCTTTTTTCCTACGTATTGAAGTTGTATTTCTTCGGCTTTGGCAAATAGTAATTTTTGCCCATCTCCTTCAAGCTGCAATAACGTAAGCAGATCACGGTGCTTAAATTCGGTTTGCTGTAGAATAGATTGTATATGTTGAGTCATGTTTTTTATTTATAGTACAAAATTACTAAAATACTTTTGAGGGCTTATGTAAGTGGGTGTGAATATTTTTCAAATCTCATTAAGCTATACTTTCATTTTACTTATGTATCTTTAGCTGTGTTGTGAAAGCTGGTGATATTTTTCATTGTATTTCAGTATAAAATAAAGGAGTTTTGATAGATGCATTTTCGCTTTACCATAAAAATATATTCCCATGATAAATAGCCAATTGTTAAATCCTAAAAATATAGTTGTTGTAGGTGGATCAAATGATTTGCAAAAACCAGGAGGTAAAATATTGTTTCATATTCTCAATGGTTTTAAGGGTGATGTTTTTGTGACTAATCGTAAAAATGATCTTGTTCAGGGAATTAAAGCCTATGCTTCGGTGGAGGATCTTCCTGTGGGTATTGATTTAGCCGTGTTAGCTGTTGTTGCAAAAGATTGTCCGCAAGTGATTAAGACGCTGGCTTTTGATAAAGGGACAAAAGCGTTTATTGTTATCTCTGCCGGTTTTAGTGAAGAAGGGGCAGAGGGTGCTCTGCTGGAAAAAGAAATGGTTGAAACGGTGAACAAGGTGGGTGCTTGCCTGATTGGTCCCAATTGTATTGGAATGATGAATGTACATCATCCCAGTGTTTTTACTACTCCACTTCCTCCATTGCATGCCGATGGCGCTGATTTTATTTCAGGATCCGGAGCAACGGCGGTTTTTATTATGGAAACAGGAATGCCTCTGGGATTGCGTTTTAATAGTGTGTATTCAGTGGGGAATAGTGCACAGGTAGGAGTGGAAGAGGTATTGGCGTATCTGGATGACTCTTTTAATTCACAAACAAGCTCTAAAATAAAACTACTTTATATTGAGAGTATTAAAGATCCGGATCGTTTGTTAAAGCATGCCAGATCCCTGATTCAAAAAGGATGCCGCATCGCAGCTGTGAAATCAGGCTCCTCGGATGAAGGCAGCCGGGCCGCTTCGAGTCATACGGGTGCTATGGCTAATTCGGATATTGCCGTAGATGCTCTTTTTAAAAAAGCAGGTATAGTGCGCTGTTGTGGCAGGATGGAGTTAGCTTATGTAGCTGCTGTCTTTATGCATAAAAAATTATCAGGGAACAATATAGCTATAGTTACTCATGCGGGAGGACCCGCAGTTATGCTCACCGATACCTTATCTAAGGGTGGTTTTCAAATTCCAAAAATTACCGGAGAGAAGTCTGATATGCTTAAACAAAAGTTATTTCCCGGTTCCAGTGTTGGTAATCCTATTGATTTTTTGGCAACGGGAAATGCTCAGCAATTGAGTTGCATATTGGATGCCTGCGAAAATGATTTTGAGCATATTGATGCCATAGTAGTGATATTTGGAAGCCCGGGATTGTTTCAGGTAAAAGATGTGTACAATGTGCTTCATGATAAAATCAGGATGTGCCAAAAACCAATATTTTGTGTGTTGCCTTCCGTTGTTAATGCGAAGGAGGATATCGCCTGGTTTATTTCTCAAGGAAATGTTGCTTTTTCTGATGAGGTTTTATTTGGTGAGGCATTGATAAAAGCTTGCGAAGTAAATATTTTTCCGTTTAGTGCACCTGTTACATTTGAAAATAGTGCCATAAAAAGTATTATTCAATCACAGGATAATGGTTATTTATCTCCTGTAAAAGTAAATCAACTATTAATTGAAGCAGGTGTACCTGTAGTGCAAGAATATGTCATAGATACAAGGTCAGCGCTGAAAAGCATAAGTGATGAGCTTGACTTTCCTGTGGTGATGAAGGTGGTTGGGCCAAATCACAAATCGGATGCTGGAGGTGTGGTTTTAGACGTTTGTTCCCTCAAGCAAATGAGTTCAGTGTTTGATCGTTTGATGCGGATTCCGGGAGCTAAAGGAGTTTTGGTGCAGCCGATGCTATTAGGAACAGAGCTGTTTATTGGTGCCAAGTACGAAGAGGGCTTTGGTCATTTGGTGCTGTGTGGGTTAGGAGGCATTTTTGTGGAGGTCTTAAGGGATGTATCCTACGGGTTGGCTCCTTTATCTATTGATGAAGCGCTGAAGATGATTAAAGAATTAAGAGGTTATAAAATATTGGAAGGTGTACGTGGAAGTGAAGGGGTAAATATAAATCATTTTGCTCAAATCATTGTAGCTTTCTCCCATCTGTTAATGGCTGCACCTGAAATAAAAGAAGTGGACCTAAACCCTCTTATTGGAGATCGTAATACGATCGCAACGGTAGATGCAAGAATAAGAATCGAAAAGGGGTGAGGTGTCTTAAAAAGGCATTGCTTTGATCAAAGCATAATTCCTATAAAAGTAGAAAGCCGCTTTCAGACGTTCCTGAAGCGGCTTTCAATCTTTAACCAAACCTAACCCTAAACTATGAGAAAATTTAAGACTTTTAAATATTTTTAGGCTCCTTTTGAGCTCTTATTGTAATAACTATGCAACAAATATAAATGTCTTTTTTTAATTACCAAAATTTAGATCCTAAAAAAATGTTAAAATTTACTAAATATCGAAATTTGTTGATGAATAGTTAAAATTTATAGTTGAAACTCACGGTAAATGCCTCTTTAAACTGTAAATTATCCGATTCATTGGTGTAATATCGTAGCTGAGTGTTGATTTTTGTGGATAAAAAACGGTTCACTCTCATGTTGAATATTAATTCCCAATCTATTTGCGTCATGTGGTCTGAACTTAAGTAGCCGTAAAAGACATCCAAATCTGATTGAAGGCTCAGCTCTGTAGAAATAGCCCATTTAATATTGTTTTCTATAGAGGCACCATTGTTATAAGCGGTTTTTTTATCTTCATCAATATCATATCCTGTCTGGTCAACTTTAGTCGTATCCATAACATAGGTTAGTTTGGCCGTTAGTGGAGAAAGCATAATGGTAAAATTGTTATTTTTTTTGTAATCCATACCAAATGCCAACGTCAGGTAGGCTGGAGCCATAAAACTCGAAGTAATAGAATCCTGGTCGGTACTGTTGTATCCATTAAAGAATTGCGAGTTAAAATTAAACTGGGTTGAATAATACCATTTTTTCGAGGCCTGAATACCATATTTAGTGTTCAATTCAATTTTATCGGTATTAATTTGTGTAGTGTAGCTCTCTGAGCTGATAACGCCAATTTTATAGCGAATATAGTTTTCCCACTCAATTTTAGATTTTTTATAATTCGCTTTTAGTAGTAAATCACTCGATAAGGAGATCGTATTTTCACCTCCCTGTGTCCAGTTTTCCAAATAGGCTTGTGAAAATTGCACGTTATCTGTTCCGCTAAGGGTCCATGGTCCTGTGGCTTGTTTTCGCTCTGTTAATTTATCCGGGTATTTGATATCGTCAAATCGTATTTTATTAATGCCTTCTTTAGCTGATTTTTTGTCCAGATGTTTTCGGTCTGTGATCATGCGGTGAGGTTCCGGTATCGCTTTCCACACAAATTTTGTGAGTTGTGGATTGTTTATTAATAGTTCTTCGTTTTTCTTATTGATGTCGAAGCCAGGACCAATTTTATTGGAAAAAGAATCATCTTCCATTAAAACTTTTAAATGACCGTCTTCTTCGTATAGTAGTTGTTTGTCAATCAATGAGGGTTTAAAGTTTATGCTATCTGTAGGAGGATACCATTTTAAACTCATAACCTGTTGAGTGTATTTTCTGGTTATAGGAGCCAGGGTTGTTATTCGGTTTTTATGAAAAGTTGCTGAGTCTACTATAAAAAATTTGTGATCCAGATCAAGCGCTTTCCATCGTTCTATTCTGAATAACAGGCTGTCGTTAAAGGTGTTAGTGTTGCAGAATGAATTAGCAGAAACCTGATTGTACCATGGATTATCCTGCGAATAACAATATTGGTTAAAAATAAAGATGTAAAAAAGTACTAACGTGTGTTTAAATTGTAAGTTGTGTATAGCCTTCATGGTGTATTTGATACGTATTTGCAAAAATGGATCCCAGAGCATGCAAAAATAAGCTGATTTTTATTTATTCATATAGAATTTTACACTCTTTTTTTACTACTTAACAAAAACAATACCAATTTTAAGTGAGAGTGCCTTTCGCATATGGAAAGAATATTTCTTTTTGTTTTAAATAAAAAGGTTTACTTTTGCAGCCAATTCGTTTTGGGGTGCCTTAAAGTTACAGGCTGAGATCATACCCATTTGTCTTAAGTAACTTGAAACTTAAGATAAGGAACCTGAACCGGGTAATGCCGGCGTAGGAAATTGCGGACAATATATTCGCCTTTTGATCTTATTACTACCTCATTGCATTTTTTTAACGTTTAAAATTTTATACAATGTTTAAAGAAAGCAGGAGACTTATCTTATTCAGACTTGCTCTAGTTTTGGTACTGCAACAGCTATGTAGTGCTTCTTTTTCTCAATTAACAGTAAAGGGGAAAATTACTGACTCACAACAGATGCCTCTTCCCGGTGCAACTGTATCCTTAAAAGGAACTTACCTGGGGACCGTGAGCAATGTAAATGGAAAGTACCAATTAACCAACTTAAAACCGGGAGACTATGTTTTTGTGGTTTCTTTTTTAGGTTTTGAAACTTTAGAAATGCCCGTTAAGCTTCAGGATTCCAGAGACCTGAATTTTAAATTGACCACCGCTGCTATCATGGCTGATGAAGTAATTGTTGCTTCCACCAGGGTAGGAAATAAGGTTCCTATTGCGGTGAGCAATATGAATAACGATGAGATTGACAAACAGAATACAGGACAGGATATTCCTTATCAGTTGAGCCTGACACCTTCGTTGGTGGAATTTTCTGAGTCGGGAAATGGAGTGGGCTATTCAGCTATGCGTATCAGAGGAACAGATGCCTCAAGAATTAATGTCACAGTAAATGGTGTGCCATTAAACGATTCTGAATCTCAGGGTGTTTATTGGGTGAATATGCCTGACTTTGCTTCCTCGGTAGAGAATATTCAGATTCAAAGAGGGGTTGGGACATCAACAAACGGATCGGCAGCCTTTGGTGCTTCAATTAACTTTCAAACCGAAACAGTAAATGCCGAACCTTATGCCGAGGTGAATAGTATAGGTGGATCATTTGATACTTATCGTAATACCTTTAAGGCTGGAACAGGTTTAATTAATGGTAAATTTAGTTTCGATGCGCGTTACTCAAAATTAAAATCCAACGGGTATGTAGATAGAGCCTTCTCTGATCATGAGTCCTTTTTTGTGAGCGGTTCATATTATACCTCACGTAGCTTACTTAAATTTAATATTATTAATGGCGTTCAGCAAACAGGTATTAGCTGGTGGGGTAATCCCTATATTCATTCTGACGATAATGAACATTCGCGTACTTATAACCCTGCGGGTGAGTATACCGATGATGATGGAAATACTCAATATTACAGTAATCAAACCGATAATTATAAGCAAACACATTATCAGTTGTTTTATTCCTTAGGCTTGTTGCCTAACCTAAATTTAAATGCTGCTTTGCACTATACGCAGGGAAGTGGTTATTATGAGCAGTATAAAGAAGATGAGACTTATGAAGAATATGGTATTGATAATCCTGTTTATGGAAGTGAAGAGGTTATTTATACCGATTTAACACGTCAAAAGTGGTTGGAGAATGATTTTTATGGTTTTACTTACTCCTTAAATTACACCAACGATATAGTGGATGCTTCGTTTGGCGCAGCTTGGAATAGATACGATGGAGATCATTTTGGTGAAATACTTTGGGCTGAGAATGGTGGTATAGAAAATGGTTATCAGTGGTATCTTAATAATGGTAAAAAGACTGATTATAATATTTTTACCAAGGTGAATATTGAATTAAGTGATAGATTAAGTGTGTATGGTGATGTTCAATACCGACATATTGATTATGAGATTAGAGGCATTGATGATGATTTGGGTGATTTTAATCAGGATCATCAATTCGACTTTTTTAATCCTAAAATGGGATTTTATTATTCAATAGATGGACGACAAAGTGCTTATGCTTCGTTTGGAGTGGCACATCGCGAACCTACACGCTCTAATTTTAAAGATGCGAAAGATGATTTGTCTTCTTTGCCTGTAGATGAGACTTTGTATGACTATGAAATTGGTTATCAGCTACAATCTGCAAAAGCAACATTAGGTGTGAATATATATTATATGTATTATCGCGATCAGTTGGTGGCTACCGGAGAGAAGAATAGTGTAGGCTATGATATTATGACTAACGTAGATAAGAGTTATCGTGCTGGTGTTGAATTGATAGGAGGAATACAGTTGCTGCCTAAGTTAAAATGGGATGCTAATTTAACCTTGAGTCGAAATAAAATTGAAGATTTTGTCGAGTATTCTACTTATTACGATGCAGATTGGAATGAAGAGTACAAGGGAAAAGAACTGGGAGAAACAGATATCAGTTATTCGCCCCAAGTGGTTGGAAGTAGCATTATTATGTGGAATGTATCGAAAAGTTTTGATATTAGTTTTATGAGTAAATATGTGGGTGAGCAATATTTCGATAACACCTCGAATAGCGAACGAAGGTTGGATGCCTATGATGTACATAATCTTAGACTTAATTATCATATTCAACCTTCGTGGATGAAAGAAATGGCTTTTTATTTGCTGGTGAATAATGTGTTTAACGAAGAATATGAAAGTAATGCATATGGAGGTAACTGGTACGAACAAGGGGTGGAAATGACCTGGCGTTATTATTATCCACAAGCAGGCACTAATTTTATGGCCGGTATGACTTTGAAATTTTAATATAGAAATGATCAGGTGAGCTTATGCTCTTGAGTAATCTCACCTGATACGTATTTATTTTGGGTAAAAATATAACCTATCAGGTATTTAAGGTACCAATTAATATTAAATCATCATGAACTGGATTGCAGAACATATCATTGAAATAGTAGGGGCTGTATTGGGATTGGCTTTTTTATATCTCGAGATAAAGGAAAATAAATGGCTCTGGCCGGTGGGGATATTAACCTCGGTATTGTATATATATGTTTTTTTTGTCGAGAAACTCTATGCCGATATGTCTCTTCAGTTTTATTATGTGTTTATCAGTGTTTATGGTTGGGTTTTATGGTCCAAGGGAGTGAATGCCCAGAATAAACTTCCGGTCATCAATTTAAAGAGGAACTTATTTATTATACTATTCTTTATTAGTGTGTTGATTTATGTCCTGATTTCGTATGTGCTGGTTAACTTTACCGATAGTGCCGTGCCTTATTGGGATGCCTTTACAACAGCACTAAGCATTGTGGCTACCTGGATGCTGGCTAAAAAAATATTGGAACAGTGGTTGGTTTGGGTAGTGGTGAATGCTGTTTCGCTCGCTCTGTATATTTATAAAGGAATGTATCCAACTACGGTATTATTTTTCTTTTACACCGTGTTGGCTGCTGTGGGATATATCAAGTGGAAAAAAGAGATGAACGCAGAGGCCTTGTTGCAAGAAAAATAAAATTTAAGAATGAATAATAAAGCTGTCATATTAGCTAATGGTGCTTTTCCTGAGCATCCTATCCCTTTGGGTGAATTAAAATCGGCAAAATATATAGTTTGTTGTGACGGGGCGATTAATAATTTAGAGAAGGCGGGACTTCATCCATATGCTATTGTAGGTGATCTGGATTCTCTTGACAGTCGCTTGAGGGAAAAATACCGTGATCTGATCTATCATTTTGCCGATCAGGATACCAATGACCTCACCAAAGCTGTAAACTGGTGTTTGGCAAAGAGATTTGAAGAGGTGATCATTGTTGGAGCTAGTGGCCTGCGCGAAGATCATATGATTGGAAATGTATTTCTATTACCCAGGTATGCGAAAAAAATAAAGGTGACTATGTTAACCGATCACGGGTCTTTTGTCCCTTTATTAGAGTCGGCTATGATGGATAGTTTTAAAGGACAACAGGTCTCTCTGTTTTCGGTTAGTTCAGCTACTTTAATAACAACCCATAATTTACGCTACGCCCTGAATAGTCAAAGTCTGAAAATGATGTGGCAGGGTACACTAAATGAATCCTTGGGTGATAGCTTTCGTATTGAATTGCAGGGAGATCCTGTGATCATCTATCGGGTGTATTGATGAGGCAGACTTGGTTTGACATTTGTTTTTTATCACTGAAACAATTATCTCCTGTTAACCTAAAATTGTTGATTGGAGAACAAATAAAACCATATCTCCAATCAACTATTGCTCATTTACTAACGTTTATGGTTTAATGATCTCTGGTAAAGGATCCTTGATAGGAATAAACACCAACGAGATTGAGTTGACACAGTGTCTGGTGTTTTTGGGGGTAAATCCTTCCCCATTGAATACATGACCTAAATGACCATTGCAATTATTACAAACAATTTCAGTTCTGTATCCGTCGGCATCTTTTATTTTTTTTACCGCACCTTTTATCTCATCATCAAAACTGGGCCATCCACAATTCGATTCAAACTTATCGTGACTATCGTATAATGGCGTATTACAGCGTTTACAAATATAAGTGCCTGTTTTTTTATTGTTGTTGTATTCGCCGGTATACGGCATTTCGGTTCCCTTATTGATGATTACCCTTTTCTCCTCCGGGCTTAATTCGTTATATTTTTTTTCTTGTGCTACCATTTGAGTAGTTATTAGTAAGGATGTGAGTAAGATCGAAAACTTCATTGTAAAATATTTAATAGTACCCATGTTGTTTATGATTTATTGAATAGTGTTTACCCTTTTAATTTCTTTGTTTATGATTCTTTTGGTGAAATGGTATTAAAACAGTACAGTAAGTCATTTGTTTAAAACACTATTGTACTAAAGTGTTTTTACGCTGATAAACGTTATATCAAAGAGCTGGTTAAGATCAAATATTTTAGTGTTTTTGTGGCTTATAGATTGTGTATTTCAGCGGATTTTTTAAATTTGCTAGCCATTGAAAAAAATTCTTACTCTTAAAATCGTAAAAAATATGGGATTAAAAATTATTGTCCTTGCCAAGCAGGTTCCTGACACCCGAAATGTTGGAAAAGATGCTATGAAGGCGGATGGAACAGTTAACCGGGCTGCATTGCCTGCAATATTTAACCCGGAGGATCTGAATGCATTGGAGCAGGCGTTAAGGCTGAAAGATAGGTATACCGGGTCACAAATTATCATCTTAACCATGGGGCCGGGCCGTGCTGCTGATATTATTCGGGAGGGATTGTACAGGGGGGCTGATAAGGGTTATTTATTAACAGACAGGGCTTTTGCCGGATCTGATACCCTGGCAACTTCCTATGCCATTTCATGTGCTATCAAAAAAATTAAGGATTTTGATATTATTATTGCCGGCCGTCAGGCTATCGATGGGGATACAGCACAGGTGGGACCTCAGGTAGCAGAGAAATTGCATCTTCCCCAAATTACTTATGCCGAGGAAATCATATCGGTGGTTGAAGGTATTGGCGCTGAAGATGATAAATATGGAGTTCCACATGCTAAAATGGCTGATGAGCTGGGCCTTAATAGTAAAGGATCGGTACAGGTTAAACGCCGGCTGGAAAGAGGTGTTGAAACTGTAGAGAGTACCTTCCCTTGTGTAATTACAGTAAATGCTTCTGCACCGGATTGTCGACCCAGAAATGCAAAGCGGGTAATGAAATTTAAACATGCCCGTACTGTTACTGAAAGTCAGGACCAGAGTGATGATTATATGGGCTTAAGCGCTGATCGTCCTTATCTGAAAATTGAGGAGTGGAGCGTAAATGATATCGAAACAGATGCCAATTGGTTAGGCCTTACTGGTTCCCCAACTAAAGTGAAGAAAATTGAAAACGTAGTTTTTCAGGCTAAGGAAACTAAATGTATTTCAAATGATGAGGCTGAGTTGGAAGAGCTTATTGTTGAGCTAATAGAGAACCATACTATCGGATAATTTATACCCGGCTTATCAACTTATACGCTCAAGTGGCTCTGTTTTGTACAATGCTAATTTATACCACTTTAGTTATTGATTAAGCTGGAGGTAAGATGCCGATGTCATCCTATTTAAACATTTTATGTGATGCCAATATTGCTCCTTTGAATTTATAGATATTCAGTTGAACATGTAGTTGGTATTTTTGAAGGTATGAACATCGTCATTAAAAGGGTAAGTTCCGAAATCAATTTAATTTTAAAGGCAAGATACCGGCACCATAGGTCTATATCTTATGTCTAAAAATCTTAAAAAAACAATGGGTAACGTATTTGTAATTTGCGAAATAGAAGAAGGCAAGGTAGCTGATGTAAGTCTTGAATTGCTTACTAAAGGGCGATCTCTTGCCAATGACCTGAGCTGTAAGCTCGAAGCATTAATCTTAGGTCATCACTTAGAAGAAATAGAAAAACAAGTTTATCCTTACGGTGTGGATGTTTTACACCTTGGAGATGATAAACGATTGGAGGTATATACCACACTTCCTTTTACCTCAATTATAGTAGATTTATTTAAACAAGAGAAACCGGAGATTTGTCTGTTGGGAGCCTCTACCTTGGGTCGTGATTTAGGACCAAGAATTTCATCGGCTTTGCAAAGTGGCTTAACAGCCGATTGTACTGCCCTGGAAATAGGCGATCATTCCGATAAAAAAGCAGGTAAAGACTATAAAAATCTTTTGTACCAGATTCGTCCTGCCTTTGGTGGTAATATTGTTGCTACCATTATTAATCCCGACTGCAGACCGCAGATGGCAACCGTTCGTGAAGGGGTAATGAAGATGGAAGTATTTAGTAAATCTCATCAGGGAGTCATTAAAACCATTAACGTTGATAAAATACTTAAGCCCGAAGATATGCTGGTGAAAGTGATTGAACGTCATATGGAAAAGTCGAAAGTAAATATTAAAAACTCATCTATTATTGTAGCCGGTGGCTATGGAATGGGTTCTAAAGAGGGATTTAATCAATTATATCAATTAGCCGAGGTGTTAAGCGCAGAAGTGGGTGCTTCAAGAGCCGCCGTTGATGCAGGTTATGCTGAGCATGAACGCCAGATTGGACAAACAGGTGTTACTGTTCGGCCAAAATTATATATCGCTTGTGGTATCTCAGGACAAATTCAGCATACAGCAGGTATGGAAGAATCATCCATGGTTATTGCCATTAACAATGATCCTAGTGCACCTATTAATAAAATAGCTGATTACGTTATTAATGGAGATGTGAATGACATTGTTCCGAAATTGATTAAACTTTATAAAAAGAATACTAAGTAGATAATTAGGATAGAGGTGTTTGTAAGCAATGATAAAAGCATTTACAACAGGTAAATCAGTCTTTTGTGGTGATGCTTGCACCTTGATACTATAAAAACATAAAGCAATGGCTAATTTTTTTACAGATAACCCCGAATTAAAATTTCATCTTACTCATCCTTTGATGGAAAAGATTGTGGCACTAAAAGAGCGTAACTTTGCTGACAAAGATAAGTTTGATTATGCGCCTATGGATTTTGAAGATGCCATGGATAGCTACGAAAAGGTGTTGGAGATTGTAGGTGAAATTTGTGGTGATATAGTGGCTCCTAATGCAGAGAGCGTGGACCAGGAAGGTCCTAAGATAGTGAATAATGAAGTGATATATGCCAAAGGAACTCAGGAAAACCTGAATGCCTTGGTCGAAGCCGGCTTAATGGGTATAACCCTTCCGCGTAAATATGAAGGTTTAAATTTTCCTATTGTTCCATATATTATGGCTGCCGATGTTGTTTCGCGTGCCGATGCAGGCTTTGTAAATATATGGGGACTTCAGGACTGTGCAGAAACAATCAATGAGTTTGCCGATGAAGATCAAAAACAACGCTTTCTGCCTCGTATCTCTAATGGCGAAACTGCTGCCATGGATTTAACAGAGCCGGATGCCGGTTCTGATTTGCAGGCTGTGCAGCTAAAAGCTACCTATAACGAAGAGGATGGTAAGTGGTACCTGAATGGCGTGAAGCGTTTTATTACCAATGGAGATGGTCATGTTTCGTTGGTGCTCGCCAGATCGGAAGATGGGACTCATGATGGACGTGGATTATCGATGTTTATTTATGATAGAAACGAAAAAGCAGTTATTGTTCGTCGTATCGAGAATAAAATGGGTATCAAGGGGTCACCTACTTGTGAGTTGGTATTTAAAAATGCCCCGGCAGAGTTGGTTGGCTCACGTAAAATGGGATTAATCAAGTATGTGATGGCTTTAATGAATGGCGCCCGTTTGGGTATTGGTGCTCAGTCGGTTGGTGTTTCGGAATCGGCTTATCGCGAAGCTATACAATATGCCCAGGAACGTCAACAGTTTGGTAAATCAATCATTCATTTTCCTGCTGTTTACGAAATGCTTTCTACCATGAAAGCAAAACTGGACGCTTCACGTTCTTTGCTTTACGAAACAGCTCGTATGGTAGATATATATAAAACCTATACCCATATTAGCGAAGAACGTAAACTGGAACCTGAAGAACGTAAAGAGATGAAGCGTTATCAGAAAATGGCTGATCACTTCACTCCTTTGTTAAAGGGCATGAGTAGTGAGTATAGTAACCAATTGGCGTATGATTCGTTGCAAATTCATGGTGGTTCAGGTTTTATGAAGGATTATCCCATTGAACGTATCTATCGCGATGCTCGTATTACTTCTATTTACGAAGGAACAACTCAATTGCAGGTGGTTGCCGCTATCAGAGGAGTGACTACGGGTGGTTATGTAGATAGAATAAGAGAATATGAAGCCATGGAGCTAAGACCTGAATTACATGGATATCGTCGTACTTTAATTGGCATGACCGAAGAGTTTGTGCATGCTGTTAAAACAGTGGTTGATATGAAAGACAATGAGTATATTGACTTTCATGCCCGTCGTTTGGTTGAAATGGCAGGTCATATTGTTATGGGATATCTCCTGTTATTGGATACTCAGCGGGATGAGCAATTTAAAAAGTCAACTGAGATTTATATTAATATGGGTAAGGCAGAAAATAAATCAAGAGCCGAGTTTATTCATAGCTTCACGCTTGACCAGATTGGTATGTATAAGCATGTTTAGTAGTTAATAAAACAGTTGTTACTGTGTTGATATAATTGAAAAGCCATTCCTTTTTAGGGTGGCTTTTTTTTGTGAAGAGGCAAAAGTATAAGGGAAGATAAGGCTTCTTTTATTTTATAATTGTAGTTGCCTGCAGTAAACATCTTTATTCGTGTTAAGGCAGTTGGATAATATGCACGTGCTTATCTTCTTCGTGCTTAAGGGCAAGTTAGGCTAAATGTTTTTATATATTTGATTGTCTTGTGTGAAATAATACCATTTTGAAATTGAAATAATACTTATTTTATTTACAATCGGTATTTGTATCGTTATTTAATGCTTATACCTATAAATATTGTGATGCTGTTAAAATAGACTTTCCACTGAAGTAGCGAGTTTTAGTACATATGTGTATGCTATAAAAATGAAACTAATATGAAAACAATACTTACCATATTCATCATAACAGTTGTGAATATATCTGGATTTTCACAAACGATTGTTGATTTTTTTGAAACTGTTCCTGATAGTTCAATTCTCAGATTGACAAAGGAACAAAGAAAAGAGATAGCTAAATATTCAATAGATAATCAATCTGAAGAAGATGCTTACATTGATTTACGTAATAATCAGAGGCATTATACGTTTGATGTCATTGATATTAAAAATGGGTATCTGAGTTTAATAGGAGACTTTGAAGGACGCATACAAATGTGTTATTGGAACTTAAAAAATGGGAATAAATTGATTTCAATATATTTTGAAGGATGTGGTCCTGTTTGTTATATTGAACAATTTGACTTCTATGAATACAATGGCAAATATTTTAAACCCATTGATTGGCATTTAATTATTCCAGAGGTATATAATGATTTTTTTATAGACCCAAAATCGGCTATTGAAGAAATGAATAAGAAGGATATTTTAGCCACTTTACTTTTTGATTTACCTCGTACAGGAAAGAATATTATAGCAAAGTGGGGTAATGAAGATTCGCAAGAGACATACAGGAAATATGGACATGGAGATAGAATGATGTTGATTTGGGATGATGGTAAATTTAAAAAAGGAGAAATGTACTGGAAATAAATAAGCTATGCCTACTGTACCCGATCATAAAATATGAGGTGACATGGTTGTTTGATCCTCGGTTTGCGAACCAAAATTTATTATGCCTCGATAGTGAAGTAGCTCCCAAGTGCCAATGTTTTATACTGCCAGTGTTGCCTCCCGCCTTACCAGCAATAAGTACCCATTGTCTGAAATGAGTATTGTTATTTAGGTGTTTATATCCATAAATATTCTATAAACACTTACTCTACTGAGAATACTCCATTGTGTTTACAAAATAAGGAGAATGAATGTTGGTTTAACAAAACAACAATATAGTATATCTATATAAATCGTACATTTGTTATGTGAATATGGTCTGATATTCAATCTTTTATAAAAAAGGGCATTGGCAAAGTGTTCGCTTTAGCAACTCTGAATTGAGCTTGTAATTTACAACCCAAATAATCGCTAAGGCTAAGTGCTAAATTAAGCGGTTGTGGTTTTTACAATATTTTTTGTTCGTTATTTTTCATATATTGAAATTCATAAATTATTATTCTATTACTAATTATACATTATGAAGCGATTAATTCCTTTTTTCTTATTATCAATTCTTGTCAGTGCATGTAATGTGCCTCCTACCGAAGAATATAAAACAGATACCATGTTCCAACCTTTTCAACCTCCTATTGCATATGATGATGCGAAAGAGCAAGCATTAACAATTGTAAATCAGATGACCATTGATGAGAAAATATCATTGATTGGTGGTCATAATGTGTTTTTCACAAAAGGGTTTGAAAAGTTTAATGTCCCAGCCATGTATCTCTCTGATGCGACCCAGGGAGTAAATATACGTTCACATCTTGACGATCAGCTTGAAAAATCAGTCGCATTCCCAAGCCCAATTGCTTTAGCGAGTACCTGGAATAAGGAGTTGGCTGGTAGCTATGCAAAATCTATCGGAGAAGAGTGTAGAGCTGGTGAAATTGCCGTACTACTTGGACCTGGGATGAACATTTATCGTATCTCTCAAAACGGGAGAAACTTTGAATACTTCGGAGAAGACCCATACCTGGCTGCTCGAATGATAGAAAATTATGTGGTGGGAATGCAAAGCACAGGTACAATGGCAACTTTAAAACACTTTATAGCCAATAATACAGACTATAAAAGAAGAACATCGAATTCTGTCGTTGATAAAAGAGCCTTACACGAAATTTATATGCCAGCATTTGAAGCCGGTGTTGATGCAGGCGCTATGGCTGTGATGACATCTTATAACTTAGTAAATGGCGAGTATGCCGGACAAAACAAAGAGGTGATTACAGGTCTTTTGCGTGAGGATTTAGGTTTCAAATGGTTGGTTATGAGTGACTGGTGGTCGGTATATGATGCCGAAAAAGTAATAAAATCGGGACTTGACCTCGATATGCCCGGGGAACCAAGAGCTGAATATCCTGATTATATGAAGAAAGATGAATTCTTTCTACGTTTCTCTGCAAAATCCCTTCTCGAAGAAGGAAAAGTACAAGAGGAAGATATCAATAGGATGGTTACCAATATTCTTACAACAGAAATCGCCATGGGACTGCTTGAACGTCCGATAAAAGATTCTACCTATTTTGAGAACTTCGACCAACACGTACAAGTAGCCTTACAGGCCGGAAGAGAAAGTATTGTATTGCTTAAAAATGACCATGTATTACCTATTAATAAAAGCGATGAAATCTCGATTTTACTAACTGGCGAATATGCTGATAAAATCCCTCACGGTGGAGGTGCTGCTGAGGTGGTTGGATATGACCATGTCACCATGCTTACAGCTCTTAAGGAGATTTATGGCGATAAAGTGTCGTATGTTGAAAACCCTACTGATGAAGACTTAAAAGCTTTTAGCCATGTGATTTACAGCACTGGAACATTTGATTCTGAAGGATGGGATAAATCTTTTGATTTCCCGGATAAAATTAATTC
>JBFHEL010000001.1:0-42227 GCA_041584155.1 Saccharicrinis sp. | reverse complement strand
TTAGAGTGAATGAAAATTATGCAGTAAGAGCTGTTGGGAAGATAATGTAATTTAGCTGTTACATGCTTTTATATGGTTTACATAAGCGTTGAGACTGTTGGCTGTGTGTTGAAAACGATAGGGTTATCTGAACTATTTAGTAATTTTGTAGCCATTGGGTATAGCTGATTAATGTTATAAATGTGCATTAAATACCAGGTGTAAAGCATTTTTATATATTGACAAGTAAAAAGACAGAGACTAAGAATAAATCACCTGATATTGTAATATTAAGGGTAAAGTGATTCTTCGTGTTGAAAAAATATTACTAGAATGATTAACCAAATAAAAGGTATTTTTTAATAATTCTTCTACTTTTCTAAAGATCTACAAATGAAGACAGAGATAGAAACACATGGAGTATTTTCACATAAAACACCATATGTTATTGCTGTTGTTTCGATATGGAATCTTTTATTTTTTTTGGATTTCTTTAATATAATCACCAAGGATTTAAGTAGTATTCCGGTTGGTAGCGGAGCAATAACTGCTTTGGGCTTATTGTTTTTAACGAGTTTTCTTGTGCTTATTTCAAAGAGATACAGGAAAATAGTACTTAAAGAAGGAAGGGTATTGAAGCACCTTAAAAAAAGGCTCTATTTCGTTATGTTTACCTCCGGATTGATGATATTGTTGTTTTATGTAGTGACAAATATACATTGGTTGGATATGTTATTTAATAACTTGTAAAAGAGAGTAGGGCATTGGTTACTATGTATGCGTTATTTAACGCAAAATAGCCATGAGCAATTACTTGGGGCTTCAAACTTGTCTTTAATGGGAAAAAACAATACCTTCGGCATTAAACCTCAGATTCTTCACGCATTAAAATAATTAGTATGATACACATTAGGAAGTTAAAATGGGCATTGGTGTTATTTGTTTTGGTTAATACCCCGGCTTATTCAATGTCTTTTATTCCATCTGATACCATTGATATTTCAATAGTTAAGCAAAAAATACAGGATGGAACTGCTTCAGATCGCACCCTTAATGCCTATCAAACTCTTCTTAAAAAAGCCGATCAATTACTCTCCATGCAAAACCCAACGGTGATGGATAAAACCATATTGCCGCCTTCGGGAAATAAACATGATTATTTGAGTATTAGTCGCTATTGGTGGCCTAATCCTGAAACAGCTGACGGCTTGCCATGGATACGTAAAGATGGTGAAACAAATCCGGAGACGCAAACAGATGCTGTGGATAGAAAACGATTAGGAGCCATGACTCATGCAGTAAAAAGCCTTTCTCATGCTTTCTTTTTTTCTGAAGATGAGCGTTATGCCCAAAAAGCTGCCAGTATCCTAAAAAGCTGGTTTCTCGATACCGCTACTTGCATGAATCCGCATTTGGAGTTTGCTCAAAGTGTTCCAGGGTATTCAAAGGGGAGGTCGTCAGGTATTTTAGATGGTAGATCCATTGCCTCAGTTGTCCCCGAAGCGATGACCATACTTTCTAAATCTTCCCATTGGGCCCAGAATGATACAGCAGAGCTAATTCAATGGTTAAGCGAATATTTGAAGTGGTTAACCCTTAGTGAATTAGGCAATAAGGAGAATAAGCAAAAAAATAATCACGGCTCCTGGTATAAATATCAGGTGGCTGCTTTGGCTATGCATTTAGGAAACGATTCTTTGGCAAAAGAAACGGTAGCATCGGCACAAGAAAGCCTGAGCAATCAATTAGATACTGAGGGAAAACAATTGCACGAATTGGCACGAACAAGATCGTTTTTTTATAGTTGCTTTAATCTCGAAGCACTAACTAGTATTGCTCTTGTTGGAGATTGTGTTGGCATGGATATGTGGAACTATACTTCTGCGGATAATAAAAGTTTGCTATTGGCATTCAATTACCTTTCTCCTTTTATAAATGGAGAGGAATGGGAGTTTACCGAGATACATGGTATTGATGTATCTGATTTGGTTTTTCCACTATCGAGGATGGCAAAGCATACTAATTCAAATGAGGTCTCCAATTTATTGGCCAAAACACTTTCTATTCTCGTGGAAAATGAAAAGGCATCAGGTATTAAAAATGAAAAACTGGAGGCGTTGAGTTTAAGCAATGATATTGTTGAATAATTTGCCATCATAGTTAAATGTTTTAGCTATATTTAAATGTACATTGGTTTGTATCGGAATATAAAGAGGCCTGTTGATTTATTTTAACAGGCTTCATTATTTTTTAGTGCATTTACAAATTGTAACATGGGTTAATTGGTCTATATGTTAAGTAACTATACCTTATGTCTCGTAACAATCTTTGGATATGGCCAAGCGTGAAGGAAATACCTGAGGAAAAGAGTGAATTGAAATTTACTCAATATGATTAAATATTTAAGCAACTTATCGGACTACTGCATCTAGGGTTTAATCATCTAAAATAGCAATATAAATATACGACTCCAGCCTTTGGTCTGGCTTAGTTTGTTATCATAAAGATATGTTCATTCAAATGATTGTTTCTTTCTTTTGGAACCAATAGAAAAGGAATAAAAAAATTATCCATCCTATATTAATCTGCTGATATTGCAGTTATTGTGTTAAATAATGCCTTCTTGAAATAAGACTTATTAAGTGTTGGTATAATGATGATGAAAAAGTGATTGGTATTTCAAGAGAGACTCCCTGTTAAGTCCCATTTTATAATGTAATTGGTGTAAATAATTATTATCTTAAATTAGTGCGATGGGTAATAGGTAAATAAAAAATTGCATATGTACTGCAATAAAATTATATTTATCGCAACATAATAAATAATTATTTTAAAAATACTAGCATGATTAAACAACAGGTTCACTGTCTTTACCCGTATTTTATACTCATCTTATTTTCTTTTTTACCTGTTCATTTATCTGCTCAGGTTACCTTCGACAAGGGTTATTACATCAACAATGATAATCAAAAAGTTGATTGCTATATAAAAAATCTCCAGTGGAGAAAAAGTCCAGTTAAACTTGAATATAAATTGACTTTAGAGGGAGAAACTAAGGAAGTGCCCATTACCGAGGTAAGTCAATTTGTCGTTTCAAACTTAAAATACGAGCGACATACTGTGTTGGTTGATCAATCAAAAAAAACAGTGGGTAACTTAAGTATGCAGTATACACCTGAATTTGAAGAGAAAACGTTAATGCTGGAAAAATTAATAGAAGGGCGTGCAAGCTTATATTTCGATGGTAATAGTCTGTTGTATTTTTACAGTGTAAATAACAGTAAACCAGAGCAACTTGTTTATAAAGATTATATTAGAGATGGTAAAATACTAAAAAACAAATCGTATAGATTACAGTTGATTAAAGCTTTATCTTGTGAAGATATAACAGCTGTTGATATTCAGAATATTGCATACGTAAAACGAGATTTGGTTAAGCTTTTTGAAATTTATAACACTAGTTTAAATGCTCAAATGGTTAAGTATGGCTTAACAAACAAGGGAAATCGTTTTAATGTATTTATAAATGCTGGTGCAAGGTTGGCTTATGTTTCTTTTATAAGGGAATATTCCTCTACATTTTCATTGGGGAATAGTATCGGCTTTACTTCAGATGTTCAAATTGAATATGTGCTCCCATATAATAGAAATAAGTGGGCGTTATTTTTTAATCCAACCTACCAATCCTACACAACAGATTGCACGTATAATTATGTTGACTTTAGTGCTGATTATAAGTCGATAGAGTTGCCTTTAGGTGTAAAATACAGAATGTTTATAAATGAGGATGCTAAAATATTTTTTGAAGTAAGTGGATTTCTTATTGATATTCCTTTTAATTCTTACATAGGAAGCAGAGATATTGAAAATGGAGGAAGTAATGTTTTTTTTGGTGGCGGATATGAATATAAAAACTTCAACGTTAAAGTGAAATATGGTACCCATCCAGATATTTTGTCAGAATATGTAAATTATACTGCTGATTATCAATCTTTTTCTTTTACGGTAGGTTATAAGTTGTTTTAATCCCGTAATAAATTATAAAAGGAAACATTGGAGTAATTCAGCTCCATTATATAAATACGATGATTACTTAGGAGTTTTTAGTTTGTTTAAAAACTCACACCAGCATCTATTAATAAAAGATAAAAAGAAACGAAGGTGAATATTTTCATTTTTAAACTATACACAAGGTATTAATTAATCCATGTGCTCAATACTTGTCTGTGCCAGACAGGAGGTTCTTAAATGATCATAAACACACTTCGTTTTGATGATTGTTTAAAAAGTTCTTTTTAATTTATTAGTTTTTCTTTTGAAATAAATAGCTTATTGAAATTTGTTTTTTGCTCTTCTTTAAAATACGTTTTCGTATTTTGAGAAGTTGTAAAAAACACCTGGTCATTTTCAATAGCGGCACTGATTTCAATAGGCTCATTATTGTTGTTGTATATTTTTGCTCGATACGGAAAGGATGTATTTTTGGCATCAGTAAAACTAGTACCCTTTAATGAAGTAATGCTGTTCAGATATTTTGCTACCGAGCTAGAATCAAGTTGGATTCCATTGCACAGCCAGACTTCTTCTTTTTTTATCATAGTGAATGAGCTGTCGGCTGGATAGCTAAATGCTATCTTGTTGATTTCATTTTTATTGACCTTTAATAAGGTTTTATCTCTAAAGGTATCTACCTTTCGGTTGGTGGTATTGCTCAAAAATCCTTCTACGGCATACACCTCTTTTTCATCATTATAGCGAACATAGGTTGTCATGGTCCCTTGGGCTTGCATGTAGGGGTTTTGTTGCATCATACCATTTGTTTTGGGTTGACTATAGGAGAATTTACCGATATACAATTTCGCCAGCTCTTCTTTGTTGCCCATAAACTGAACTTCGGTAGCAAGAGAATCAGTTAATTCATAATGCTTCCATTTGTCTTTGCTTTGCGAGGCCAGGCGGAGAGGTTTTAAGCCATTCAGCTCCTCCACCAATTGGTCAATAACCGAAACGTTAGCTGTGTATGAGTTGCCTTCATATAGCACACGCCAGTTATCCTTGTCCTTTTTCAGTTCAATACTCTGGCCATTTAGTATTTTGGGTTTTACAATAATCGAAGTAATAGAGGTCTCATCGATATTAAATAACTCTGCCTTTAAGGTATTTATTCCATTTGTATGATCTGATATTTTAAAGGCAAGGGTGAGTATGAACAGGCCGATAAATACCCAGGTCAATGTTTTTATACTTAGTTTCTTAAACATAGCTTTCTCCTTTAATTTTTAAGCGGATAAATTTTCTTCTTTGGTAACGATAGATACCTATACCGAGTATAATAAGGATAGGAAGAGTGAAGTTTATTATTTTCAGTATACTTTTGTCTGTGTCATCTAATTGATCTAAAGGACGCATCTTAACTTGTTTGCTCCTTAGTTGAATAAGTCCGGTATCATCGCTCATGAAATCAATAGCATTCACTATAAAATTGGCATTGTCAGGTTGTACCTGGTGTGCTTCTTGTCCTGATCCGTTTATCGCTAAATCACCATCGGTAATCACCACCATTTTATGGTTGTCTTTTTCTAACAGAGCAGCTACAGGAATTCTGGCCTCGGTAAAATCATTTTCATTCCATTGTTTTTCGATATTAAAATAAACCGGGGCATTTTGTTTTCCTGATTTGTCAGAGGTAAAAACCAGAGGGGTGAAGGAGGTTAGTGTATCCCCATTAAAGGCTAACGAACTTCCAAACTGCATCACTATTGTTCCCAGTCCTTTAGTAATGGGATGGTCCGAAAAATTCGATAGAACGGGTAGGTAAGGAAAGCTAATTGGACGGTTCACGGTAAAAATACCTTGTTGTTGTTGCACATTAACCGAACCACAGCTGGCATCCACTAAAAAGTCTTCATTTACAATAAGACCTTGTTTTTTTAACCAGACAGCCATACCGGTATGTGTGGCAAAACCCATTCCCTGGTTTAACTGTGCTTTAACCTTGTTAAATGACACCAATAAATTACCTCCTTGTTTGAGAAAATTATCAACTAAGGTAAAGTCTTTATCGGGTATTGAATCCTGAGGATTAATCCATGCTAATGTTTTGTACTTACTTAGGTTAATACTGTCGGATAACTTTATTTCTTCGGGAGCATACAATACTTTCAAACCCTGAACTACTTGAGCTTGTTCGCTAAGAGAGGGTTCACCATGTCCCACAATAAAACCAATGACATCCTTGTCCGGGACTGTCATTTTTTTTATGGAAGTAGTTAGTGCATACTCCATTTGTGCTCCAGCCTGAATAAAGGGAATGGTTTCCGAATCCTCACCTATTTGCACTACAGCACCTAAAAATGCCTTTTTTGAAGTGGACTGATCCTTTTCGCGTGTTTCTATCATTATTGTTTGAATGCCTTGCTGAATGGCTCTTTGCTCAAGTTGTTCATTTTCATTGGGATTGATAAATTCAAATACCAATTGATGATTCGTTCGCGATGCGTATTCAGTTAACAGATCCTTAAAGTTATTTCTTAACTGGTCGAACTGAGGTTGTAAACCCTCAGAAAAATAGGCTGTTACAGTAATTGGTTCAGTGATGTCGCTTAAAATATCTTTTGTGGTTTCACTAAGTGTATAGCGTTGGTCTTCAGTAAAATCAAGGCGAACAAAAAAGCGATTAGCGAGCACGTTAGCCAAGACTAATATGCCAGTGGTCAATGCGATATAATATTTAAATCGAAGCTTATCGTTCATGATGTTTTAATTAGTTGATGTTACGTTTAACAAGTGATAACTCAGATGCCATCAGTCCTCCTAGTATGATTGTGGCAAAGTATAGTATGTTTTTACTGTCAATCACTCCTCGGGTAATGCTTTGATAGTGGTTTTGCATGTCGAGGTATGATAATACATCTCCAATGGTGCCAGTAAAGGCTCTGGAGATAATACCGAAAAGAATTTGAAAAAAGATACCTATAACCAAAGCGAGTAAAAATGCTACTATCTGATTTGAAGTGATGCTGCTGGCAAATATTCCCAGGCTAATATAGGCCGCGCTCATCAGCAATAATCCTAAATACCCTGTTATTACTGTGCCATGGTCAATGGGTCCTATATTGGCAATGGTAACATAATAGGGTAGGGTTAAGCCCAGTGTTATTGCAATGAGCAGAAAGGTTGCTAAAAACTTACCGTTAACCACCTGCCAGTCAGAAACAGGCTTGGTAAGCAATAGTTCTATGGTTCCGGTTTTAAATTCTTCGGCAATCTGTTTCATGGTAAGGGCCGGGATAAAAATAAAAAGAGTCCAGTACGCAATACCAAAAAATGGCTGCATGGTTGCCTGGTTAATATAAAACAAATCACTGTTTCCATAAAGCCAGGTAAAAAATCCGCTCAGCCCCAGAAAAACAACAATGAGAATATATGCCATCAAGGAATCAAAATATCCTTTTAATTCCTTTTTTGTAATAATCCATATTTGTTTCATTATAGTATTTTATTAATTATAGTTTTAAAGCATTGAATTGGAGGTGTTTTAGTGTGTTTGGGTTAACTCTCTGAATACATCTTCAAGGTTCTTTTCAATAGGGGTTAAACGGGTTAAAAACCAACCTTTGCTAACACACAAATTAAAAATAGATTCAATAGATGATTTACCCGAATGGCTTTCGACTTCAAAGAGAGATTTGTTTGAGTCAGCAAAAGATACACCAGCTACTTCGTCAAGATTGCGCAAGGCATTATAAGCTTCGTTTGGGTTGGTAGTACTTATGCCAACCTTTAGTATCTCATTCCCTTGTGCCTTTTTACGCAGCGAATCAGGGCTTCCATCGGCCACAATTTTTCCTTTATTGATAATTAATACCCTGTCGCAGGTAGCTTCTACCTCGGCTAAGATATGTGAACTTAGGATGACTGTTTTTTTTCTCCCTATTTCCTTAATAAGCTTTCTGATTTCTATAATCTGATTGGGGTCTAAACCGGTAGTTGGCTCGTCGAGAATGAGTACCTGAGGGTCATGAATCAATGCTTGTGCCAGACCAACACGTTGTTTGTACCCTTTTGATAATTCTCCAATTTTTTTATGTTTTTCCAGATCCAAACCACAGATACGAATCATTTTTTCGACCTGCCCCTTAATCTTGTCTTTGCCAACCCCTTGTAGTTCGCCAATAAAGCGAAGATAGTCCATGATGCTCATATCCAGATATAAAGGGTTGTTTTCCGGTAAGTAACCAATGTTTTTCTTTACCAAGTCAGGTTCATTATGTACCGATTTTCCTCCTAAGGAGATGTCTCCTGTGTTTGGTGTGATGTAGCAGGTTATTGCTTTCATCGTTGTGGTTTTTCCAGCCCCGTTGGGGCCCAGAAAGCCAAGGATCTCTCCTGTCTTTACCTGAAAGGACAAATTATCCAGTGCTTTCTGTGTTCCGTAGGTTTTTGTAATATTCTTTACAAGGATGTCCATTGTTAGAATGATTTATTATAAATTGAAATGGTTGATCACGTTAATAATTATTTTGCTGTTACCTCGAACGTATCTCTCTGCGCATAAATACCGTATAGGCTATGGCAAAAAATAAGAGTGTACCTCCAATGAGAGCCACAATCTGAGGCCACACCAACATGATACTTTGTCCTAATGGTAAGGGATTGGGAATAGCGCCCAGGGTTTGTTCTGTGGTTAATGGACCCAGACTACGAATAGAGGGACGTAGTAGGGTGTTGGTTATATCATTAAATAGTTGAGCGGGGTTAAACCGCATTAAATTTTGAATAAAACTTTGAAAACCTATGAGCTGATTTTTGCTTGCAAATTTGGCAGGAGCCATGCCATTGGCAATAAGCCGGATAATCATTCTGTAAAAAATAGTAAAGAAAAGCCATACAGATATTCCGGCCAATGCAGAAGTGGCTGCCTGACGAAACTTGACCGAAAAGAGGATGGACAAATTAAGCCAAAAACCAACATAGATAATATTGATGATTGAAAAAATAATAATTCTCATTAATTCATCTGCACTGGGGGGTATGCCAATAAAAATAAGCCCGAATCCAAGCACCAGGAGGCTCAGCATAGTAAATAGCGAACTTAATACAATTAAGGATGCTGTAAATTTAGCATTAAGTATATAGTCCCTGTATATAGGTTGAGCAAGTATTCTGCTTAAGGTTCCCTTATTTTGTTCTGTATTTATACTGTCAAAACCCATACTGATCCCCAGTAATGGTCCGAGGAAACTAATAAAAAGCATAAACGAGGGTAATGTTCCGTTGGAATGCGTATACAGTTTTAAAAAGAAAAAATCGTCATCAGCACTTCCTCCTTTGATAGCCGTTGAAAAATCATCCAGTGCCGCATATAATGACCCCATGCACGTTAACAGCACCAAGGCAACCATGATGATAAATTTCCAACTCTTCACCGTATCAGAAATCTCTTTGCTTACGATAACCCAGAACGGATTAGTTTGTTTTGTGGCTTTACTACTCATTTGTTAATCCTCCTTCAAAATAGCGGTTGTAAATAGCATCAAGCCCATATTCCTTTTTACTAAGGAAGTTAAGCCCATAATTAGCATTAATAACTGTTTTTGCAATGGCTGAAGAAATATCTGAAGCACATTCTATTTGATATTTTTCGTTGTTAACCGATATTTTTTGAATGCCATCAATGGGTTTGAGCAGTGCTTTAATCTGTTCATAATCGGGTATATGAGCTTTTGAATTATAATTGTCAATACCCAACTCAATGAGGTACCTACCATGGGTAAAGAGTTTTTTTGATAGTTCTTCAATATTGCCTTCAGCCAATAATTGTCCATTAACAAAAATACCAACGCGGTCACACACCTCTTGTACCTGATGTAGATTATGAGAGGAAAATAACACGGTCATATTGTGCTCACAACTGAGTTTCTTAATCAACAAAAGTAGCTCATTGACTCCCTTGGGATCTATTCCTGTAGTAGGTTCATCCAATATAATTACCTCTGGGTTTTTAATGAGTACATCCGCCAGGCCTAAACGTTGGCGCATTCCTTTAGAATATTTAGCTGTTTTTTTGTTTTTATCATTGCTTAAACCTACCTGATCTAATAGGGCACTGGCCTTTTGAGCAGCTGTTTCGCGGTTAAAGCCATTGAGTCGTGCGGTATATATCAGGTTTTCTATTCCTGTGAGATCATCATAAAAACCCACATCTTCGGGCAGATAGCCCACTTTCTTTTTCACCTCAATGGGCTGAGATGTGGAGTTCACTCCGCAAACTGTCACACTCCCCAAACTGGGTTCGGTGAGGCCCATTAACATGAGTATAGTCGTTGATTTTCCGGCTCCATTAGGACCTAGTAAACCAAATATCTCACCTTTATTAATAGTTAAGTTCAGGTGATTTACAGCTGTAAAATCTCCATATTTTTTTGTAATTCCATTTAGCTGAATAACTGGATTCTGCATGGTTACCTCCTTCCGAATTTCTTGATTAAATATAGTACTCCCCCTATAGAAGCCAGTATGATCAGTACTCCCAACCATCCCATAAGCATTGGGGTTTTTACCATTACCCTGAATGACAGCTCTTCCTTTGCTTCTGATGTTTTTGCGGTTATTTTGGTTACATAGTCACCAGGGATGGCCTTTTTATCGGCTTTAATGGTTGCGTAAACATTGGCCGTTTGTCCGGGGTCAAGACTGGCTATTTCTTTCTCGTCGAAGGAAACCTCCCAATTCTTAGGTTTTGTTGCAGATAGTTCAATGTTTTCCAACTTTACAGAGCCTGTGTTTTTGATCTCTAGCTCAACATTTTCTTCCTCTCCTGCGGTAACTTTAGTGCTTAACAGACCTGATGGTGTTGACAAAGACATGTCATACGTTCCTGTAATGACTACTTCCAATTCCATCTCTGCTGAGGTAGAACCCGATATGGCTTTTACAGGGATTTTATAGGTGCCGCTTTTTATTGTGGCAGGAAGTTCAATGGTATAATCTAATTTCACCGTTCCATTTGCTTCTATTTCAGTAGATGTTGCTTGCTTATGGTTCGATTTAATAATTACATTCCATCCTTTGGGGGGCGAAGCTATTAGTGCGTATTGTTGTTGATTAGCTGTTTTGTTTTTTAATACGGCATTAAAGGTAAATTTAGATTTTGAAGTACCTTGCATATTCTTCTGGTCGCACGATAACTCCGTTTCGTTAGATCCTGCTGAAGTCACATGAATAGATAAGGGCAGTGAGGCTCTTTCTCCCAGCTTTGCATAGAAAGTATAATTGCCTTTTCTTACCTGATAAGGGACTTCAATTTTTAGCTTTAAGGTTTCTTTTTCGTTTCCCAGAACTGCCAATTTACCAATGTTCATACCATCAGCTGTCAGGGTATAATCCCACGAATTTGGAATGTTGGTAATGGTAATGTTTTCGTTAATGGTTTGTTCGTTGTTATTGATGATATCTAATGAATAATTAACTGTTCCTCCGGGTGATACCGAAACTTTTGTGTAGGGCGTGAATATTTCAGTGTTGTTATCACTTGCAAAAATATTTGGCTGGGCATGAAATAATAAAATAGATACAATTAAGATGCTCCAATACGAATTAAAACTTTTCATATAAGTTCCTCCTTAAAACTAATTGACATTAAAAATTAAAATAAAAAATGATTCTTCTATTGTAGAAAATAGTGTGCTTTTATGTAAAAAGCATGTATCTAATAGTTAGGTACATGCTTGTAAACAAAGCTATTAGGATGCAAAAAGATATTTGGTGCTCAGTATTTCATCAATAACATCAGCATGTTCATCCATAAAATGTTTTCGTACCCAGATCTGAAGTTTTATTTGATCTGAGGTATTTAACCAGGACATAGATTTGATCAATTCCTTTCTGAAAAGTTTTTTGTCTTCATGAACTCCATTTAGAACGGACATACATAACTCTAACATTGCATTAAACATTAAAAAGGTTCAACAAAATATTCGTTATCTACTAAAAACTACCAGCTGATAATAATTATCATAAGGCTTTCTATCCAATAAAGTCAGCAAATTGCTTTGTATTAATACTTTTCATAATTACTATATTCAGTATTAAAAGCACAAACAAAATTATTCAATTGTACCTTTTGTTATCGTTAAAGAGCGGTTAAACTCAGTTAAGAAAAAGTTAAAGTGATACCCTTATTTTTTGCTGTTTTCATTTGCTGTTTTTCATGGGTATGTTTTTTTGCGTGTACCTATATGTATTAAAACGTCTCTGTCAATAAGTAAAACACTTATTGGTAAAGCATTAGCTTATTATGTTATTCATACTTTTGTGTGAACAGTATTTAATAATGTGGTTGATAGAGACCTCATAGGATGATACACCGTTATCCACTTATGTTTTGATAACAGGATAGGTATAAAAAAAGGGCAGTGTATTTATAACTGCCCTCGTGTTGTTATTTAATCTCTATTTGTTTTGCAGGTTTTGGTTTAACCTCTTCCCGCTTTGGAAGTGTAATATGAAGGATACCATTTTGGTAATTAGCTACAATTTTTTCAGCGTCTATAACATGTTCAGAAACAGTGAATGAACGTTGGAATGACTGGTAGCTAAATTCACGCCTTGTGATTTTTTCACCTTCTTTTTCTTCGGACTGATTTTTCTTTTCTGATGAAATACTTAGTCGACCATTGTCGTAATTCACTTTAAAATCGTCCTTTTGCAAACCAGGAGCGGCAACTTCGATTAAGAACTCATTGTCGTTTTCTTTAACATTTACCGCAGGTAAGCTTGTATTTGTACTTGAATAGTTACTACTATTCCAATCCATCAATTCTCCATCAAAAAATCTATCGAAGATTGAAGGAAATGATGGGAACAAGTTGTTTGATAATTTTGCAAGTGTCATAACTTAATCCTCCAAAAATTTAGCCATTCTGCCTTTAATGGCAGAGAAGGCAGGTTCAACAAATTTTTAATAATCTCAGCTAACCTACTTCAAACAGGATGCCAATTTTTGGGTGGAAGAGGAGACCATTTAATTTTTTATTGATTATCAAACATTTATATTTTGGGGTTAAGAGGGAAAAATATAGATCAGTCATTTTGTCGTGATAAAAAATACATAACACTGTCATAATGATCACTTTATATGACATTTTTTCTTAAGCGATATTGAAGAGGAAGTATTTCTTAGAAGGATGTGTGTATGGGGTTGAATTTTTTAATACAGAATGCTGTATTTTGATGACGAAAATGTTAGTATTTGAATGATTAAGCACTTATATTTAAATGGATATAATTTACACTGGTATAATATTTACAATATGATTCTCCTTTCTGTTCATATGGATCCCATGGTATCTAAGTTTGTTTTTCTTTCTGCTATTATCATAGTTATTGGTTTTATTTTACGCTTATTGAGGCAGCCCTCTATTGTGGCTTATATGATAGTTGGCGTTATTGTAGGACCTTTAGGCTTAGGATTAATAAGCGATGAAAATTTAATATCTAACCTCGGTTCGCTGGGTTTGGTATTATTGCTTTTTTTTATTGGGATGGAGATTCATCTTCCCAAATTAATTGCCAATTGGAAGATTTCGATAATAGGAACCTTATTACAGGTGTTGCTAAGCGTGACTATTATTTGGGTATTGGGTCATTATTTCAATTGGAGCATCAATCAGGTAATCATGCTCGGATTTGTGATTAGCCTTAGTAGTACTGCCGTTATTATCAAATTACTACAAGAGCGGGATGAGTTAGAGACAAAAGCAGGACAAAGCGTTTTAGGTATCCTCTTGGCTCAGGACATATTGATAGTGCCAATGCTTATTGTGTTGGGATATCTGGGAGGGGAGCAGCCTACCCGAGGAGAAATTATTAAGCAAGTGATTGGAGCCATCCTTATCATTGGTGTAATTTTTTATATTCTAAAATATAAAGAGATAAAACTACCTTTTCGATCTTCAATAGCCAAAGATTATGAGATGCAAGTATTTGTCGCATTTACACTCTGTTTTGGTTTTGCTTTGATCACTGCCTTTCTAGAGTTGTCTTCAGCTCTTGGCGCATTTATTGGTGGTATTGTACTATCATCAACAAAATCCACACAATGGGTTCATGATAGTCTTTCGGCTTTTAAAGTTTTATTTGTTGCCTTGTTTTTCGTGTCGATAGGAATGCTGATAGATCTTAATTTTTTGCGAGAAAATGTCCTTATCATAGGCGTGCTTGTTGTGTTGGTTTTTTTATTGAATGGCAGTGTAAATATGATTGTTATGAAGATATTTCATGAAGATTGGAAAACAAGTATTTATGCCGGAGCATTACTCTCACAAATAGGAGAGTTCAGTTTTGTGCTTGGTTCAATAGGTTTTAAAGCGGGAATTATACAAGATTATGCTTATCAGATAATCATCAGCACCATAGCCCTTTCTCTACTGCTAAGCCCATTTTGGATTACAGGAGTTAAAAAGATACTCCGATTATAGATCTTGTGATTGGTATGGTTTATTTCAGAATACAGGTGCTTTCGTCTTTGTGTTCTTTTTATTTTATCATTTTTACACAAGGTAAAAAAAAGGGTGCTTATCCGGCACCCTTCAAATCTTTTTTACTTCTCTACATATTCACCTTCTTCATTAAACGATAGTTTAATTTTGTCTTCTCCCACAGTAAGCATAACAGTATAGCTGGTATTTCCTTTACTGGTTATTACTTTTCGTATCTTATCAACTTCAAATTCTTCGTAGTTATCTAAAATATATTCTGTTGCTAACTCGGGTAATTCATCTTCATAAATGATGCTGGCTGTCTTTATCCATTTACCATCAGCAGAAAAGGTAGCTTCTTGCGTGATGTCATCCTCATCCTTGAACTGAGCTTGGTAGTTTTCCTTGTTTTGTTTCCAAACCGGGGTATTAATTTCTGGAAACATTTGATTAAAAGTAGCTTTAACGGCTTTGGGAACATTTACTTCTTGAGCAAACATCATGGTTACTGCAAATAGTAACATGGTAATAATAAGCGATCTTTTTTTCATTTTCTCTTGTTTAAATTTAAATATAAACTTGAGACTATATATTCCTATCAGGTCACTAATAGACTTATAATATTTTTTTAAATAAGTGACTTAAAATTTATTGTAAGTCTAAATACAAAAAACACTTTGTATGGCGTTAAAAAAAATAATCGTTCCGGTAAACTTAAATGCAGAACCTCAATATATTCTAGAATATGCTTCAAAACTGGCTTTTGCATCCAATTTTAAGTTAAGTTGTATTTGTTATTCAGAAGATACGCATTTGCAAACAAAGACTAATCAGCTAAGGAATGATAATGCTTTAAAACTTGATTCGGTAAGGGTGATTAATGGAATACTAAGTGAGAAGAAAATAGCCTATGAAGTAATTATAACAAAAAAAGGTTTATATAGAAGCCTGCAAAATTATAGTGCGATCAACACACCTCACTTAATGGTTATTGCACTATCCGATATAAATCATATTTATCACTTAATAGAAAGTATTGAAGCTCCATTTTTACTCTTTCATCATTACGCCTTCAATTTTTTAGAAAAGACCTATTAAAAAAAGCCAGCCAAAAGGAAGGCGCTCCCTTTAGCTGGCAAGAAATGTAATTTAATGATAGGTATAGCCTTATGCAGGCTTTATAAGAAGTCTACTGTTCTTCAACTTCTTTTAACAGGTGAAAACGGAGGTTTGTTTTGGAACCTTTCTCCTTTCTGGGAGGGCTCTTCACCTTTTTCTTCATCGTTTCACGTTTAAATGATTTTGACATCGCTAAAAGTTAAATATCAGTTGTTAGTAAAAACTTTATTATTTAGACTCTCCTTCATGCTATTGGTCACATTCTTTTACTGTATTTTTACATGAATTTAGTTTTTGTGAAAAATGAATATAAGAAACTGCCACTTAAGTGCTGAACAACAATACAGGTTAGCTAACTTGCTGCCTGTGGGTATTTTAGTGTTGTCATTGGATCATAAGGTGATTTTCTGTAATAAAGTATTTTTTCGGTTTTGGGAAGTAATGAATGATGAGGTAGAATTACTATATGAAAATATTCATTTTCAAAAACTTATCCATGAGGTTAATAGGAGTAAAAGGGAAAATCATCAGCCCTATTCCTTCCTTTTTTATGTTTCACCAAATGTTCCCTATACAATAAAGATATCGGTATCGGAGCAGGAGATCATTATTATAGCAGAAAAAATAAATATCAAAGAAGAGGTAGAGACGGGTTCCGTTCAGGCTATTCTTGAGGGTCAGGAAAATGAGAGGAGAAGGATAGGGAGGGAAATTCACGATGGTATTGGACCCTTATTGTCGTATATAAAATTTAGTTTTGATAATATTGCAGAGGAAGTGGATAGAAAGGGCGTTTCTCAACCGGAGTTGTTAAAAAGTATAAGTGAAACTATTGATGTTGTTTCAGATGATTTGCGATCCTTATCTCACAGACTGGTTCCTCGTACTCTGGATGAGTTTGGCTTATATTCTGCTTTCTATACTCTGATATCCAAGTTAAATGAATCTAAAAAAGTAGCTGTTGAGTTTTATACCAATATTGATAGTGAATTACGGTTTGATAAAGATATTGAATTAACGATATATCGATGCGCACAGGAGCTATTGAATAATGCAATTAAATATGCCAAGGCAAGACTTATATTAGTTCAAATCATTCTTCACCGCGAGAGTGTTGTTTTAATGGTGGAAGATGATGGAATAGGATTTGATAAGATTAAACTACCGCAGAATCATCCAGGTATTGGACTGACAAATGTAGAAACCAGAGTAAAGCTTCTTGAGGGAGAGTATAACCTGGATACCAAAAAGGACAGAGGTACTGCTGTAAGTATTGAAATCCCGCTTAAACGCAAATGATCATGGAAAAATTAAAGATATTACTGGCTGACGATCATAAGATTTTTAGAGAAGGTATTACTGCTCTTTTGTGCAAAGAGAAAGAAATAGAATCTATTACAGAAGCCTCGAATGGAAAAGAGGTATTACGATTAGTAGATGCTCAATTTTATGATGTTATTATTCTGGATATTGATATGGGTTCCCCCAATGGCATTGAGATCACTGAAACAATAACCAAAAATAATCCGAACACTAATATTCTTATTTTGTCAATGTTAGGGTTGCCTGATTTTATTATGCAGGCTTTAGAGTCTGGTGCTAAGGGATATATACTCAAAAATGCAGGTAAGGATGAACTCTTGACTGCTATTAAATGTGTGTCCAGAGGAGATAGTTACTTTAGTAAGGATGTATCTGTGAGTTTGATGAAACAGATTCAGAATCCTGGTAAAGAAAAATTAAAAAGGGCAGATATACCCTTGTCAAAAAGAGAGGTTGAAATATTAAAACTCATTAGCCAGGAATATTCTAATCAGGAGATAGCTGAAAAACTTTTTATAAGCATTCGCACGGTCGATACACACAGAAGAAACCTACTTGAAAAGTTAGGGATAAAAAATAATGTTGGTTTGGTGAAGTATGCCATTAGTAAAGGTTTATTGGAATAACATTTTGCTCAATACTGCTGTGTAGGAGCTTGTTTTTAACTGTGTTGTATTTTTTTGATGGCTTTAAGGATAGTAAAGGATAGAACACTGATAATGCTTTGCCACACTTGTATTGCTGTTGAATATTTTTTAAGAGCTTACAAGGGCAAAATAAGTAACTCAAATCAATTAATACCTAATCGATATCCTTGCCTCTGATGCAAAATGATAAACCTTGTTGTCCGCTGGTTGAAATCATAACAGCTTCAGTTAAAGGGGTATTGCAATTGTTTTTTATAAGCCATTCGAAAATGAAGTTTCCTCCGGAACCTCCTTCACTATCTTCTTCAGCTATAATAATTTCAACTGTTTCCATTGGGCAAATATAGGTTGTGGATTTTACGTATGCTCTAATTTTATGTCCAAGAGTATTGTAATAATCGGCTTTTTGGATGTAGATAGTATCTTTTAATGAAGTATTACGAATGCTAACCGTTACGGTAAGATTGATTGTGGCATTGTTTTCTCTGTGATAAATATGTGAATAAACCGGTAAATAAGTTTTTCCGTGATATAAATTAAGCGTATCTGCTTCTTGTATGGGTCTGTTTATCCATGTTAAAGATTCTGATTTATCAGATGTTTGATGATCCTGGCAAGAAAAAACCAGCAGAGCAACACAGATTAATACAAAAAGATGTTTCATATATAGTTATATTTTGTTTTTAAGTGCATTTACCTGTCAAGTACAGGCAGGAACTCCCTTAAATTTAATATTTAAATCCGGTTCAGAACAATTTGTTCAGCAAAATTACCAAGGCTATATATTCTATGTGTAAAACTGAAGCAATCTTCAATTTTTTTTATCCTGTTAACAGCTGTTCATTTAAAGTTGTAATTTATATAATTATTTATTCTTTACAATATTATTTTATGGTAAGTAATACCATTTTGATAATAAAGTGAATACTTTGTATTATGCCGATGGATTAATGACAGCGTTATTGCGAAGCATATATAACGCTCGGGCCATTAACCAATCGGTATAAGTACGAATACTGAGAAAATGGGTTTATTTAACAAACCTATAAAACAGCATGATTATGAAGGGATATTGCATTGTATAAAAAACCGGAAAGAGAAATGCCCTTCCCGGTTCTAAAACCCTAATTTATATTCAAGGTAGCATCATATTCCTATTGCGATGAGATGGCTGAAAATTGTTTGTCAGCCAGGCAATGTGGTTTTTGATTTAAGCTTAAATACTTTGCTGTTTTTTTAATAAATCTTAATTTTTTTAGGCGCTTTTTCCTTCGCCTCTTCTTTTTTAGGTATGGTAATGCTTAGTATACCATCGTGGTAGGCAGCTTTTATTTCTTCACTATTTACAAAATTAGGTAAAGTAAAGGAGCGTTGAAAAGAAGTATAATTAAACTCTCTTCGTGATATTTTTGTATTCTTATCTTCTTTGGTTTCTTCTTTTTTAGCAGAAATAGTTAAAATGTTGTGGTTTAAATCAATACTAAAATCATTCTTGTTCATGCCGGGAGCAGCCACATCAATATTAAATTGATTGTCATCTTCTTTGATGTTTACAGCAGGCATTGAGGAATTCATTTTGGCATCGGGATTTTGCCACATTGGGGCTGTAAAAAAATCATCTACCCAACCTGGGAAAATAGCTGAACCTCTGAGTTTTGGTAACATTTTCGATTGGTTTTAATTGTTTAACAAAGATGGAATTTATTCACACTTTTAAGACTGCAAAATACGATTTGGTCACTTGTTTATTTTTTGTTATTTATTTGTTTTTAAATGGTTTACATTAAATCCAACGGCAGAGAATCCCAATATATATCACCCGATGTATTGCTGTCATATTTGTCAATAAGGTGTTTGGTTTGCGTTAAAATGCCACTCTGGTTTTTAGATATCACCCAAACTTTTTGTTCATACTGATTCAAATCATGAATAAAGCCCGTAGGGATAATAATTGAATAAAAATCATCATAATCAAAAATCCAGAGATAATTTTCCGATAGACGTTGTTTTAATGGGTGATCGGCGTAATTTTCAAAAGATATATAAATTGTTGTGGCATCGCTTACCCCAATGGGTTTATCATTACCCAAAATAATATCCGGGTGATTTTTCTTCAGATTGTCAAATAACTCATTTATAAACTCATCCTTAGAATTAGAGCATTCTTGATACTCGTTGTATAGAAAGTCATTATTATGAAAGATAACCAGCAAGTGTAGATCTACGTTTAAATTTTTGGCTAATTCAACGGCTATACTCTGTGATTTTAAACTCGAGTTTTCCAGATAAAAGGGAAATAATATATTTGATTTCATACCTCTGCAATTTATAGATGTTTGTATACCAGCTATCAGTCTGTAAATTATTTTTTAGCAGCTCAATAGCCAATGGCTAAAGACTAACAACAACCTGAGTACGATTGATGTTTCTCTGTACTTGTTCTGTTGTCTTTAAGCCAAAGTTTTACTTCACATGATTAGCACATCAAATGGCCTTATCGTAATATTTACCAACTTTTTGACGAGCTCTCATTAAACGCATTTTTATGGCACTCTTTGAAATATTTAGTTCCGATTGTATATCTTTTAAAGAGCAATTATTACGGTATTTTAATTCTAACAATTTTTTATCTTGCTCTGGTATTTCTTCCAAGGCTTTAAATAGTTGCATTTCTCTTTCCTCTTTTTCTTTCCGTTCTTCCATTGAAAACAGATCATTATCGTCAGGTATATAATGCGTAACTAACTCAAAAGGCTCTGATTTGCTTTTAATTTGTTTTTTCTGAGCTGTAACACAATGGTTAAAGGTAATTGAATAAAGCCATGTTGAGAACTTGGAATTTCCTTTAAAACCACTTTTTATAGCAAAAGCCTTTATAAAAATGTCTTGTGTTAAATCAAAAGCATCATCGGTGTTTTTGGTAAATGACAGGCACTTATTAAATACTTTTAAATAATAACGGTTGTATAGCATTTCAATGCTATTGTTATCGCCTTCGTAATAAGCCCGAATTAATACTTCATCTGATTTATTTGATTGATCTAACCTTTTCATTTTTCACATTATTAATCTATTAAAATTGTCATGTGAATGTATGGTAATTCCAGACTCAAATACAGAGTAACACTCCGTAATTATTAAATCATTATTTCAATTAAGTATTAAGAGAATTATGCAATGCTATTAAGAGATTCTCGTACTTTTCTGAATGCTTTAGGTGTTACTGTGTTTTGACACAATAGGGTGACAGATGGTCATTATAAGGCTGAAAAAGACTTTGTTTGTATTGTTTTTTTTCAGCCTGTTTTTAATTTTATAGAATGTTTACAATTGAAGGATCCGGAGTTAGTCGTTCATGGGTTATTCCTTTTTCTTTATAGTTCATCGAATTTAAAACATACCTGATGGCTTCTTTTCTTGCATCATCTTTCATGTTTCCTTTTACGGTTACCCAGGGAGATAAGGCAGTGCTGGTATGTTTAAACATTTCATTTTTGTAATAGGTATAGTCGTTCCATTTAAGCTGAGCCTGCATGTCTACCGTACTAAGTTTCCATTGTATCAAGGGATTTATTTTGCGTTCCTCCAACCGTTTTTTTTGTTCAGCAGGATTAATAGAAAACCATAGTTTAACTATCTTTAGTCCGTCTTCTATTAACATGTTTTCTAAGGTAACTACCTGTTTCATAAATAGTAGATATTGATCTTTTGAACAGAATTCCATTACTGGTTCAACCACCGCTCTGTTATACCAGCTTCTGTCAAAAAAAACTATTTCTCCGGGGTTAGGCAATGCTTTTATATAGCGTTGAAAATACCATTGCCCATTTTCAATATCAGTGGGTTTGTTTAGTGCCACTACCCGGTAAAACCTGGGGTTAAGAAAGCGGATAAAACGCATAATAGCTCCACCTTTGCCAGCACTGTCCCTGCCTTCGAATATGATGAGTAATCGTTTTTTGTTTTCTACAATATCATATTGAAGTTTAATCAATTCTGTTTGCAAATTGATATATTCCGGATCGTTTTCTATTGAATGATAGTGTGTCATTTTTATAATTTCAATTCCTGTAAATCTTCTTTTTCTCTCATTACCAAAACTGGAATGTTTGCTTTTAGTAGTAATTGATCAGTTACACTTCTGTGAAAAAGGGATTCCAGAAAAAATCTGTCATGTTTTACGGTAACCAGCAAACCAGCTTTGCTTTGTATGATATAATCCTGTATGGCATCCATCACATTTTTTCCGTGAAAGCTCTTAAATACATGTTGCTTGTTTTTTTCCAGTATATTCATAATTGTATTGTATTCCTCAGTATTTTGAGGGTCAATACCGCTTTGTGATTTTGTAATATGTATAAAGTGAATATTTGAATCAATGGCTTTCGCAAAAGTCAGTACGTTTTTAAGATATAAGTCGTTGTAATTTAACTTTTTTAAATCTGTAGCATATACAATTTCATTTACCGGTTGATAATTGCAGTTGGGAGGAACCACTAGCACAGAAGCCGTATTTTTTTCAAAAATATCATCATCAATAATTTTAAACTGCTTCTTGTTTTGTTTCTCATCTTCAGATATGGGTAACACGACCAAATCAATTGTTTCCATCTTAAGTATTTTTCTGATCTCACCTAACCATTCTCCATGAATAAACCGATGATCAAATCTTATTTTTAAATCATTATTGGTATCGGCATGTTGCTCAATGTAATACTTATTAAAACGGGTAATCTGGTTGTAAGCATTTAACCATTTGTTTTTAACCATTTGATTATACTTTGTTTTTGTAATATTATTGTCTAACTCAATATCAAAAACATGAAGCATAATTAATTCTGCTTGTAAGAGTCGTGCAAATTTGACCGCAAATACATAACATTGGTTATATAGGGGATTATCTAGTTCAAAAGGAAATAATATTTTCATATACTCTAATTAATTATTTATTTTTCAATGGTCACATTGCCTGTCTTGCAAATTGCGACAGAACCCGCCAGAATTAAGTTAATCATACTTCTCCCGCTTTGGGGGACAGATCGTGTGAGAACAGTAATCTTATGGCTGGTTTCATAAAAAAAATATTTTTTTGTGACTAATTTTTTCGATCAGGTCACTAAACATATCTTTCTTCTTTTATAAAAGTTGCAACCTATCAATTGATCGTAATGTTTACGGTGATCCCATCTTGTGACCTAATTTTTTTAAGTAGTCATAATGTTTAACAATTATACCAAAATTTAACAGTATAACAAGCCTATCGTCAGAATCAAGTTACTGATTAATTTTTTAACTATAAATAAATATTTTTAAATTATGGGATAATATAGACTTAAGGTGCTTATTCTGAATGCTTATTTTACCTGTTTAGCGACCCCCAAGAGAGTATATTTAGCATACAGGAAATAAATGAGTAGTAATAAATAGTTGAATGACAATGCAGATTATGATTTAACAAAAGGAGATGGTGAAATTAAGTTTTAGAAACAGTATCTTTAACTTTTTAAGTTAAGTGGCTTTTATTGTATCATAGATCAAATATTAGAAACCTAAATTATGGGCAAAATAAAAAAGTTTGGAACTTTTGGAGGAGTATTTACACCGTCGATATTAACCATTCTGGGTGTAATCATGTATTTACGCTTTCCTGTCATTATTGGTCAGGCAGGATTAATTAATACGATCGGAATTATAGTTATTGCTCACATTATTTCTATCACCACCAGTTTAAGTGTAGCTTCCTTGTCAACGGACAAGCCGGTAAAAAATGGAGGTACTTATTTTATGATCTCCAGAAGTCTGGGACTTCCTATAGGAGGTACTTTGGGATTGGCCTTGTTTGTAGGCTTATCTTTTAGTGTAAGCTTGTACTTGATTGGTTTCTCAGAAAGTTTTTTGCAATACTGGGGTTTAACAAACAATATTCAAACGATTAGAATAACAGGAACCATTGTATTGATTGCTGTTACCACAATAACCTTTATCAGTACTTCGCTGGCTATTAAATCACAATATTTTATTATGGCAGCCATTGGCTTGTCGTTGCTTTCAATTTTTTTGGGCAACCATGATTTTACGCCCACTGAGATACATTTAACACCCATTGCCACAGCAGCACCATTTATGGTTTTGTTTGGAATATTTTTTCCGGCAGTAACAGGTTTTGAGGCCGGAGTATCCATGTCTGGAGACCTTAAAAACCCAAGTAAATCACTACCTGTTGGTGCGATGATGGCCGTTGGGATTGGTTTTATTGTTTATATAGGACTGGCTTTATTTTATTCTTATACAGTGGATGCTGATGCGCTGGTCAACGATCCTCAGATATTATTTAAAATATCACTTGTTCCTGCTCTTGTAATAGCGGGTATATGGGGTGCCACGCTTTCTTCTGCACTGGGCAGTATTCTTGGAGCTCCCAGAATACTTCAGGCTATTGCCATGGATAAAATTGCACCAAAGGCCTTAGGTAAAGGAACTGGAAAAACAAATGAGCCTCGCAATGCATTATTGCTGACATTTGTTATTGCCGAAATGGGTATTTTAATAGGAGAACTAGATGTTATTGCTCGCATAGTTTCCATGTTTTTTATTACTACCTATGGATTTCTGAATTTAGCATCAGCCATAGAAAGCTGGTCAAGCTCTGATTTTAGGCCTGCATTTAGAATACCACGGTTTGTGAGTGTGTTAGGTGCGTTAGCCGCTTTTATTGTGATGATTTTGCTGGATTTTATTGCCTTGGCTGGAGCTACAGTGGTATTGGGATTGCTTTATTTCTTTTTGCAACGAAAAGAGTTGATCCTAGAAAGTGGAGATGCCTGGAGTAGTTTTTGGATGAATATGGCAAAACAGGCTCTGCTTAAACTTAGTGCTAAAAGAGATAATTCGCGGAATTGGCGGCCTAATATTGTACTGTTTAGTGGAGGCGAAAAAGTCAGACCGCACTTGGTTGAGTTAGGATTAGATCTTTCGGGAAAACTTGGGGCATTAACAGATTTTAATCTCAGAGTGGATGCTAATGCAATTCGTCCATTGCCGCGAGACTACGAGAAAAAGGGTCAGAAAATAAGATATTTCCTGCGTGATTTACCTTGCCATTCTGTAGAGGAAGGTATAAGTACTGTTACCAGTGTATATGGTTTTAGTGGCTTTGAACCCAATACCGTTTTAATGGGCTGGAGCAAACAGGTAGGCAATAAAGACTTTTTAGTTAGGGTGTTAAATGACTTGAAAACCAAAAATATGAACACCGTTTTCCTGGATTACGATAAAGACAACGGGTTTGGGAAGAAGGAAAATATTGATATATGGTGGAATGGTAAAGGCCGGTTTTTGAGCCTGGCTTTAAATTTATTGAAATTCTTGCAAACCTCACCGGAGTGGCGAGATTCAAATGTGAGATTGCTCATTATTAATAGTAACTCATCTATTCATGATAAAATATTCAGAGAAACATCGGCCTTATTGTCAGAAAAAAGAATAAAGGCCAATATTAAAATATTGTCGGATGATTTTGGTTCGAGAACCGTGGAAGATATTATCCATTCAGAATCTAATGCTGCCGATTTATTGATGTTAGGTATTTCTACCAATATTGTTACCCTGTCAAAGGAGTATATAGATAAAATAAACAGAATAATTCAGCTTCCGGCAAGTACGCTGTTACTTCGTCCTTCTCATGAGTTTGAAGAGCTGAATTTAGTTGATAAGAAGGTGGTTAAGGTAAAATCCGAAGAATCAAAATCAGCTTTAATTTCTTTGCCTCCTTTCCCTTTATTGGAAAATGCAGTGGTAAGAAGTCGTCTGGAAAAACTTGATCATAAACTGTGTGCAATAGGAGAACAATTTATTGATACTACATTTGATTCATCTATTGAGCAGTTAAACTCTATTGTGGAGAAGATTCAAGATGTTTCAAGGACAAATATTACCGTACTTAAAAAAGAGGTTGAGCAGCATGGTAAGTTTGAATTTCAAAAGGCAGTGACACGAAACCATCAGCTGTACCTTAGAAAGATGACCGCAATAGTTGATGCACAAGGTAAAGAATCGCTGCTTGAGGCTGAAAAAATATTACAGAATGGAATTAGTTTATTGTTATCTCAAATAGGAAATCATGTTTTTGAATCGCCGGAAACTATCTTAATCTCTTATTTTTCAGATAGTAAAAACAAAGAAAAAAATGTAAAATATCAATATCGTAAAAACCTTAAATATCATATTGATAAACATGTGTTTTTTCGCTTAAAAGCATTGGTAGAGAATCTTGAACAAGAAACACTGAGTTTTTTAATGAATATACGAATGAGTATTATGGGAATTAATGATTCCTATCAGAAACTCACGCTCGTTAGCCATATTGATAAGCATAACCTATTTGAAGATATTAACAGTCAGATTGAAAAGATAGGCCAGATTACCCAAAAACTAAATGATTTAAAATGTGATTCACGAAATGCCCTGATGGTAGCCTTTCGTGACGTAACGCTTGGTTTGGTAAGTGATACCAAAGATATTGAAGGGGTGGTGCAATCTACTAAGAAAAAGAAAGATAAGAGTGTTGTTGGTGTAGAGTTATTAAAATCATTCGCAGAGGATTGGGGCAGGGGTGTGCGTTTAATTAACAATACCCTATTGTTAGATATGAATACCTTAATGCAGAAGGATATTGCAGACAATATTTTAACTGCCGGGAATGATAAAATTTACAATCATGTTGCTGACATTATTTTAAAGCCTGCTCAGGAGGTATTGAATACCATTGATCAATTGCTTAAGAGAAAAAATGATGATGTTAAATTACCTGAATTTGAAAAGAAAATAGAACTCATCAAAATTGTAAATGAATTAATTCAGAAGGTCATTGGAAATATTGAAAAACTGCCCGAAGAGGTTTATGTTCCTGAATTGATGTATATCGATTCGGAACCAGTGCAATTTGTAGCTTATACTGAGCGATTGGTTTACCCCAATAAAATGGCAGCTAATTACATTGATACCTTATTCAGGGAACCTTTTTATCGGGATGTTGAAAGACTTAATAAGGTGATAAATGATTCTATTATTGAAATCAAAGAAGCATGTAGTTTGTTGGTTTTTCATATGAATAATATTGATAATGAAGAAATAATTAGTTTACCCAATGATAAGCTGGATAAGGAATTTTATAAAAAGATATTATTGCAAGTTGAAGCAGAAAAGAAAAAAATAGAATTAGAGTTGGATAATATAAGCAGTAAATCCATTAATTATCTGCACAATTCATTCTCCAAATTATTTTATCATGCCATCATAGGGAAAGAAAAAGGGGATAAAACAGAGCAAAGAAAGAGTAAAAAGTATGTTTCAAGCTTAAAAGGACAAATAAGAAAAGCGAAGGAAAATATTAATAATGGAATTATTTATTTAATAAATAGCACTAATTCCAGCTTGCTGATCTCGAAGAAATATATTGAGGAGAAAGAAATATCAGAGTTAAGCAATGGTCAGCTTCTTGATTTTATAGAAGATATAAGTCCTGTTAAAAATATCTATAACTCAGTTCCTGTTTTTTATAGAAACCTGATGAGTAGTAGTTCCACGATTAATAATGATTTTTGGATCCCCAGAGAAAGGGAAATGAAAATTATAAAAGAAGCTTTATCTCGTCATAAACAAGGTATAGGAGGTGCCTTAATGATTAAGGGTGTTCATGGTGCTGGAAAAACTACTTTGTCCAGGCAGGTAATGCGTGTCTTATTCAAAAAGAATAATGGATTTTGGATTGATCCTCCTGTTTGTGGTTCAACAGATCCTAATGATTTGTTAAAAGCATTTCAAAAGGAGATAGCCTATTTAAGCGATTTTGATGCTATCTGCCGAAATATGCCTTACGAAAGCGCCATAGTGATTAATAACCTCGACCTATGGTGGGAACGTAGGCCAGGTGGTGGTGCTGTTATTTTAAAGTTAATAGAGCTCATTAAAGAATATGGGGAAAGAATATTTTTTGTTTTGAATTGCGAATCAAATTCATTTAATATTATAAAAAATATTTATCCAATTTTAAGTCATTCTCTGGCTTTAGTTGAATGTGAACCTTTTAATTCGAAAGAGCTGCAGCATCTTATTTTAAGCAGACATAAATCCAGTGGCATAGCTTTAAACTATCAAGGAAAAACAGAGGATGCCATTTCGCAATTAAAGTTTTCCTTGCTCTTTAACCAGTACTTTTATTTATCAGGCGGCATACCTGGTATTGCCATGAATATTTGGAAAGCAAATATTGTTAAATATGAAAAGGATACGATTACCATTAGAAAGCCTGCCAAATACAACGCTGATCATTTATGTTATTTACAAAAAGAGTGGCTTTTGCTTATTTCCTTGGTTATTCAACATAAGCATATGGATTTAAATAAACTGGTTAGGCTTACCAATTACAAGATTGAAGTGGCTAATAATTTATTACAAGGGATGAAAAATGCAGGTCTTATTATTGAAAAAGAATTCCAGGTGTACATATTAGACAGGAACATTGAGCCGTATTTGGTTTATTGCTGTAAGACTTTTGGATTAATTTAAAATAAACATGATGATAATTACTATTGTTACACTAGCTATATTTTTATTCTTTATTTTCAGAATTATCTATTTTGTAAAAGGTAAACTGCCATTGACAAGCAACTTCAGACAGTACTTGTTTTATCTTTTGCCTATTGCTGAATTACTGTGCTGGATAGGTATTGTCCTGTGGTTTTTTGCTGAGGTATATTCTTCGGGGAATAACTTTATACTAATCGCTGTTTCTTCTTTACTTGTTATTTTTATTGTATCCTCTATGGCTTTGCTAAAGGATTTTATTGTAGGTATTAACCTTAAAATACAAAACAAGGTTAATGAAGGGGATTATATTGACTTAGAGAATATTAAAGGTCATATTAGCAAGGCGGGGCATTTTAGATTAGATGTGGTTGATAAACAAGGAGAAGTTAGTTCTATATCCTATAGTTTTATCCGGCTTAATGTAATTAAGTCACAAAGCTCCAATCAAAGACTTAAGAAAGTGAATTTGTCATTTTTATTTGAGGCAACTGAAAACATCAATGATATTGTTTCAGATATACGTTTACAGATATTAAATACAGCCTGGGTCACTGTAGGATATGAACCAATAGTTGAGATTGAGAAGTTGGAAAACGGAAAGATTAACCTGAAGGCTGATATATATACAATAAGTGAGGCGTATGCCGAAAATATCAAAAAAATGATCGATCAATATCTTGTGGGTCAAAGCCACCTTCTTTTTTTAAAATAATATAACATTCCCAATGCAATTAAAACCATAGCCAGGAGCATGATAGGGTATCCATATCTGAATTTTAGTTCGGGAATAAACTCGAAATTGGTTCCATAGATGCCGGCAATAAAGGTTAGAGGAATAAAAATAACAGAAAAAATAGTTAAGAATTTCATAATGTCATTTAATCCGCTACTTACCTGAGTGTGATATATATTTAATTGATTGGTGAGTATTTCCTTGTAGTTATTGAGCGAATCCAGGGCATGGTTAATATTGCCCTGCAGCTCTTTAAAAAACACGATGTTTTCATCCTCAATATATTCTGATTCTAACTTTAAAAGGTTGATTATCATTTCTTTACAAGGATTGACTGATTTGTGTAAATAAATCAATTCGCTCTTGTACGCATTTATCCCTAAAAGAATCGATTTATTGGTGTCATGCACCAGTTTTTCATCCAGTATTTCAACCTTTTCACCTATGCGGCTAATGATGTAGGTATAATTGTCGATGATAATATCGATTAGCGTAAACATAAGGTAGTCGGAACCTAAGTGTCTTATCCTTTTCTTGGTGTTTTTTAAACGCTCTCTAACGGGGTTAAATACATCTCCTCGTCTTTCCTGGAAGGTAACGAGTTGATTTTCTTTGAGTATAAAGGCAATATTTTCGGTGGTTACTTTACTGAGCTTATCGTGTTTAAGGGTAGCCATTTTAGCCGAAATATATAAGCAATCTTCATATTCCAGTACTCTTGGCCGGCTGTGTGTATTTAAGACCTCAGAAATAATGACCGGATCGATATTTAATTGATTGGAGATGCTTTGCATGATTGCTTCATCATGCAGTCCGTAAATGTTGATCCAGGAATTTCCTTTCGTTAAATCATATTTTTTTAGATCAGTGATGTCGTTGAGTTCTAATTGAGTAAAGTTTTCTTTGTCGTACCAGATGAGCTGAATAATTATGTCATCAATTTTTTTCTCTCCACGAAATAAAATGCTATCCGGTGAAAGACCAATATGTTCTTTTTTACTTTTTAGAAAACGAGCCATTGAACTATATTAAAATGCTTATTATTGATATTATCCAACGTTTTCATGAAAAAGTAATGACAAAATTTAATTATTACCTTTTCATGAAACGCTTGTATGGAATAGTAATCAATATATGATTTTATTTTTTGATCTCCTCTTTATTGTGTTTTTTATTATTTACTTCAGGAGCTGGAATGGGATTGGCAGCAGGTTCTGCAGTATTGTATCCCAGTATTTTAAACATCTCATCGGCAGATTGCTCTTCTCTGTAAACATAATGTTTGAAATTACCTTTCTCATCTCTGTCAATAATTACATGCTTAGGAGCGGGGATTAAACAATGTTTGATTCCTCCATATCCGCTGATGGAATCCTGGTAAGCCCCTGTGTGGAAGAAACCCAGATAAAGGGGCTCCTTTTCCGTTTCCTTGTATTTAGGAAGCAAAATTTCCTGATTCAAATCTTCCGAGTTGTAATAATCGGAATGGTCACAGCTAATTCCACCTATGTTTACACGCTGATACTCGTTATTCCATTTATTTAAAGGAAGAAGAATAAACTTTTCATGAATGGACCATGCATCTGGTATGGTGTTCATCAGGCTGTTATCAATAATGTACCATGTTTCGGTATCATTTTGTTGTTTCTGCTCCAGTACTTCAAAAATGGTAGCTCCTGATTCACCCACAGTATATTTACCAAATTCGGTATAAATATGTGGTTCGGTGATGTTATCCTTATCACAGGCATCTTTAATGTTCTTGATAATCTCATTAATCATGTACTCATAGTTGTACTCAAAGCCCAAATGATTTCGAATGGGGAATCCTCCGCCAAGATTTATTGAGTTGAGCGACTCGGATTCCTTTTTTAACATTGAATACACATTTAAAGCCCTTTTAAACTCACCCCAATAATAGAGTGTGTCTTTAATGCCTGAGTCCACAAAGAAATGAAGCATCTTTAATTCAACCTTCGGGTTATTATGTATGTGTTTCTTATAAAAATTCAAGAACTCTCCACTGGGTATCCCTAATCTGGAGGTATAATATGCCGATTGTATCTCTTCATTAATAGCCATGCGCATACCAATTTTAACCTTGTGTTTAAGGTTAAACTTTTTCAATCGATGTAATTCCCTCTCACTATCAAGTATTAAGATTGAATTATGAAAGCCGGCTTGTTGAAGTTGAATAATCTTGGTTAAATATTCTTCTGTCTTGTATCCATTATGAATGATCGTCCGATTCTTATCGATCTTTTTTTCTTCATATAAATGTAATATTAAATCGATATCATAAGAAGAAGAGGTTTCAAGGTTTACATTATGTTTTAATGCTTCATTAACCACGTGGTAAAAGTGGTTACACTTGGTACAATAACAATAGTTATACGAACCTTTGTATCCATTGTTATTTATCGCCCTGTTAAAAAGATTCCTTGCCTTTTTAATCTGATCGCCAATTTTTGGCAGATAAATAAACCGAAAAGGAGTGCCGTATTGTTCAATTAAATACTTTAACGATACCCCATGAAACGTCAGATAATTATCTCGCAGGTCAAAACCTTCTTGTGGAAAGTAGTAACTTTGTTCAATAAGGTCGAAGTATGTATTTTTCATTTGTTTAAATTTATTTTACAATGGTCAGAAAGCCTGTTCCGCAAAATGCGGAAAACTCCCAAATAATACCATTTTGATAATAAAGTGAGCACTTGGTATTATGCCGATGGATTAATGACAGTGTTATTGCTAGGCATATATAACGCTCGGGTCATTAACCAATCGGTCTAAATTTATTATTCACCAAATTCTATATCCAAAGACTTTCATGAATACGATGTATTTCATTGCCCTGTGTGCAAATGAATGGATTGAATTTGCGTAGTCGTTTCATCTTAAGTAATAATTAGCTTGAATGTTAATTGTTTCGTTTTATTGTATATAAATCCTTTCTTCTATCCGCCATATTTTTTACACTACCATGATTTCTCAGGTCTCTTAATAAATCAAGATCCACATCGGCAATCAATATCATTTCGCTATTGGGTGTTGCTTCAGCCTTAACACCATTGGTGGGAAACTGAAAATCACATGGGGTAAACACCATCGATTGTGCATATTGAATATCCATGTTATGAACATTAGGTAGGTTACCCACGCTGCCGGCAATAACTACGTAACACTCATTTTCTATGGCTCTGGCTTGTGCACAGTTTCTCACTCGGGAATATCCATTTTGCGTATCTGTTAAAAAGGGCACCAGCAGGATTTCCATCCCTTCTTCAGCCAATAATCTGGATAGTTCAGGGAATTCGATATCATAGCAGATAAGAATACCTATTTTACCGCAATCAGTATTAAATGTTTTTACTTCCTGGCCTCCTTGTAAAGCCCATACTTTCTTTTCGTCAGGAGTAACATGTAGTTTTTCAAAACGCTCAATGCTACCATCTCTTTTACATAAATATCCTACGTTATACAGGTTGTTATCCACTAGTTCCGGCATACTTCCGGTTATGATGTTGATGTTGTAACTGATGGCCAGTTTTGCCATCTCTTGTTTTATTTCTTCGGTATATTTAGATAGCTCTCTGATGGCATCTGGTTCACTAAGGTGATTATAAGCAGCCATCAAAGGAGCATTAAAAAACTCCGGAAAGAGGGCAAAGTCACTCTTGTAATTACTTAAAGCATCCACAAAATATTCCACCTGTTGCAATAACTCCTTAGAGGATTTATAGGGCCTCATTTGCCATTGCACAACCCCAATTCGAACGATCTTTTTAACAGAAGCAGCTTTGGTCTGAGGCTTTTCGTAAAATACGTTGTTCCAGTTTAATAATACCGCATATTCCTCCGATTCAACATCTCCCTTTAAATAGTTTTTTAAGACCCTTATTGGATGAAAATCATTTGATAACTGAAAGTTTAATACAGGGTCATTTATTTCCTTCGCCTTTACCTTTTCAATGTATTGACGAGGACTGATGTCCTGTGAGTATTTATGGTAATTTGGAATCCTGCCTCCAAATAATATACCTCTTAGATTAAGCCTTTCGCATAGCTCTTTTCTGTAATCATATAATCTTCTTCCTAATCTTAAGCCTCTGAATTCAGGCTTCACGAAAACATCGATACCATACAATATATCTCCTTGGTCAGTATGGGTGTCGAAAGTATAATTACTTGTTATCTCGCTATAGGTATGATGGTCTTCTAAATCAAAAGAATTAACAATAATGGTTAGTGCACAACCTGCAATCTCTTCATTTACTTTAATAACTACTTGTCCCTCAGGGAATATGTCAATAAGCTTTTCTATTTTTTCCAAAGACCAATAGGCATTATCCAAAGCATGATACGAACTAATCATGACCTCTTTGAGTTCGGAATAATCATTAATACTTAAGTAACTAAGTTCAACGTTGCTAATATCTTCCTTCATTTTCTAATTTAAGTATATTTATAGTAAAATTAAATGTTTAGACACAAAATAAAAATTTGGTAACATAATACTTTTCAAACTATGCAATTCAATCAATAGTGTCTTTCTTTTAAAAGAATAAAAAACGGGCAATCTGCTCATCGTCAGATATTAATGAATTTAATAGTAATGATTGTTATTAAATCACTTACCTTACCAAAATTAAGAGAAAAAATTAGATTTAAGCGTATTATTCACCTGACTTATTACTTTTTTTATTAATACGTTTAGCAGGCAATACTGGTATTTCATAAACATTAACAACTTGTTAACACTTTGTTTCTAACCGATTGTTTAGATTTGTGCAATAAATCATTATTTATGTCAAGAAATAAATCATATAATGAGCAAGAGGTGTTGGAGAAAGCTCTGAATGTTTTCTGGAAAAATGGTTATGAAACAACCTCTATGCTCCAGTTAGAGAAAGAAATGGGGATTAATATGTGCTCCATTTATTCAAGTTTTGTAAGTAAAATGGGTTTAATGCAAGTCAGTATAAAATATGATGCTCAAAAGTTAAAAGCCCTGGTGGAAAAGTTGCAAAATATGGCAGGTGGTGCAGATACCATACAACAATATTTTTATGATTTTATCCATTTTCCGCAAGAAAATAATTTGCAAAAAGGTTGTCTTTTTACCAATACTGCCAACGAATGTAATGAGGAGAGGAATGCGGAAATTCAAGAGTTATTAAGCTATTATACTACGAATATAAAAGATGTTTTTACAACAAAATTAAGAGAAAGCAAATCTTATAGCGAAGAAGAAGTGCAACAGAAAGCCGATTTTTTATTTATCGCTATGTTCGGTTTTTCCTCAGCCAGTAAAAGCTTTGCTAATGTTCAGTTGGATAACTATATACAACATATATTTAAGAATGCTTAAAGAAATAAAAAAATGAAATTATGAACAAAACAGAAAAAATAGTAGTTAGTATAACTAGTTTACTGATGGGGATAATATTAATCCGATTCTCCATCTCTAAACTAGCTGGTTGGGAGATTTCGGTTAATGCTTTTATAGAAATGGCAAGACCATTAAGTATAAATCCTACATCTTTTAGGTTATTCACTGGCGTTCAGATCACCATATTATGTTTATCATATATCGCCACTGCTTTTTATACTTTATTTCAGCACAAAGCCTTTTTTTCCTCACGCTTGAGTTATTTTAAATTGAGTGTTTTTGCTAATATTTTCGGTTTTATCACCATGGTAGGTGCTTTGTTAGCAGAATTCTTTTTACGTGTTCAACCCAAATGGCCTTTGGTTTATATAGCCACTGGAATTATAATTTTTTCAATGCTTAATGCATTTATTATCAATAGAAAAGCAAATAAATTAATAGGAGTTACTCAATAAAATTAAGGATTATGAAGATTGTAAATATTTTAAGTTTTACCCTGTTACTTGGCATATTAAATGCTTGTAGTACAAAAAACAGTAAGGAATTGTCAACCGCAAAAGAAAAACCAATGGAAATAAGTGTTACGCAGACTCAGGCATTAGAAGAACGAAAAATCAACTTTGGTAAACAAGCAGATCAACAAACCAAACAAATTTATAAAGAAGGATTAGATGCTGTAAGTGAAAGTGGTATCGTACAAACAGCCAAAAATGTTGGTGATTTTGCTCCAAATTTCTCCTTGAAAAATGCTATGGGGAAAGAGGTGTCCTTGCAAGAATATCTGCAAAAAGGACCCGTTGTGTTGGTTTGGTACAGAGGCGGTTGGTGCCCATACTGTAATATTAATTTACAATACCTGCAGCAAGAGTTACCAAACATACAGGCACAGGGTGCTAATTTGGTGGCCTTAACTCCTGAGTTACCCGATCAATCGATGAGTACAGCCGAAAAGCATCATTTAAAATTTGAAGTATTGAGTGATGTTGGTAATAAAGTGGCCAGAGATTATGGGGTTGTTTTTAAATTAACTGATGAGGTAGCTAAGATTTATAACGAAAAATTTGGACTAAATGAGTACAATGGTGATAGCTCTAATGAGTTGCCTTTAGCGGCTACCTATATTATTAACACCGATGGAAAAATTGCCTATGCCTTTTTAGATGCTGATTATAGAAAGCGTGCTGAACCAGCTGAGATAACTGCATTTTTGAAGAATATGAAATAAGAAAAACAGCATATATGAAACGACCATTAACTGGATTAATCATAAAGTACACACAGGAGGAATAGCCTGTTCCGAATTTGATTCGGGAATTAATAAAGTTAATGCGAGTTACTGTCTGGCAGCTGCCGGTATGTACATTTTCCAAATACAAAAATTTTAAACAGAAAAGAGGCTGTGCTGGTTTTTAGCAGACAGCCTTTTTTTTGTGTAATCAGTAAGTGTTTCTGATATAATAATTGCTGAATAAGGCTAATAATGGTAGCTATGTGTTTTAATTTCAGGGGCTATCCGATTAAATAAAAGTTTATAAGCCATGCGCAGTGATAAAATTTAAAATCGTGTTCTTCAAAAGTACATTTTTATTATCCTTTTTTCCCTGATTCAAATTTTAACATTTTCCCCTCAGATATTTTCATTTGGTCAACTTTTATACAAGCATTTGCTAAAATTTTTTACCTTACTTTGGAGTTGGTTGTTCATATGTAGGTGATATGGCCATCTGTTCAAATTTTATGTATCAGAACAAGAGTATGCGAAAGCTAATCATTTTTATATTTTTTCAGTGTATGATGTTTATTCATCATGGAGTATATGCTCAAAAGGACTATCGGGTTCGCAGTATTCATTATGCTGGAAATAATATACTGGCCAATGATAAGTTAGAGGAACAGTTGAATACATCTGCGCGGAAGAAACTACATAGCTTGTTGTTTTGGAAAAAACATGCTGAATTTTCTTTATCTGTTCTGAAAAATGATATCGACAGGCTCAAAAGTTATTATATCCGTAATGGGTTTTTAAACTCAAATATTGATTATTCACTCGATACGCTCAGGAGCAGGAAACTAATAGACATTACTGTTCTTATTAGCGAAAATGATTTTGTGAGGATAGATACCGTTCTTTTTAAGGGTACATTGGACAGCCTGGCATATACTGTTCTTGATTCCATTCAAATGAATATCGCATCACGATTAAACCAGCGTTTTAGGGATGAGGATGTTTTTAATACAGAGAATTTACTCCTGCATCATTTTTCAAATGCAGGTTACCCTTTTGTTCAAACCCATTATCAGGTCTTATTAGATCAACAGAGAAAATGGGCAACACTCATTTATGATATTGAACCGGGTAAAAGGAGCTTTTTTGGAGATATTAATATTTCAGGGGATACCTTGATTCCGGAGTCTTTTATAAGCAAACGTATCTTATTTTCCAAATCGGATTTGTATAGCCAGCAACAAATAAACAAGACACAGCAAAATATCTTTGAAACAGAACTTTTTCAGTATGTTATTATCAATGCCATAAAAGACAGTGTTATGGATAATAATATACCTATTGAGATATATGTAAAGGAACTTCCTCGTTATGCACTTGAAGGTGGGGTTGGTTATGGTACCGAAGACAGAATAAGGTTATCGGGCCAGATTACCCGCTTAAGTTTTCTGGGTGGAGCAAGAAGACTGGTGTTAAAGGCCAAAACCTCCTATTGGACACCCTTTAGTGTAGGTCTTAGTTTTATTCAACCGGATCTTTTTGTCAAAAATCTTGACTTTTCGTTAAATCCGTTCTTTGAGAGAGAAAGGGAAGAGAGTTATCAGATAGATCGTGTTGGGGGAGGAATCAATTTTTTGTATCAGCTAAATAAGAAAACCAAACTCACCTTAACCTATGCTGTTGAGCGGGATAATTTGCATGAACTAACTGATTTGGAACTGGATGAGGATGAACTGGAATATAATAAATCAATCCTGAGCCTGGGGCGCGTGTATAATTCTACCAATAATAAGTTTTACCCTACCAAAGGATATATATTGGATGGTAGTGTTTCCTATGCAGGACTTGGATTTGGCAGTGATATTCAGTATTATCAGTTTCAGTTTTCATTACGTAATTATTTGGCATTGAGCCAAAATTTAAACCTGGCCTTAAGATTTAAAACAGGAGTGATTCAGTATGTGCTGAACTCTGATGAAACTCCTGTTGAAGACAGATTTTATGCAGGGGGAGCCTCTTCTTTGCGTGGCTGGAGCAGACATGACATATCCCCTGTAAATGAGGAAGGATATGCCATTGGAGGAAATTCACTTGCCGAAATTAGCTCGGAATTGAGGTTTCCTATTTACGATATTTTTGGCGGTGTTGTTTTTTTGGATGCAGGAAATGTTTGGTCTGATGCCTATCAGTTTTCTCCTGCTTCATTGCATTATGATGCCGGCATAGGTTTTCGGGTGAAATCGCCCATAGGACCTATCCGTTTAGATATGGCATCGCCAATTATAAAAGATTCTTTTGATTTTCAATTTTTCATTTCAATAGGACAAACATTTTAATGGATCAAAAATGAAAATACAGATTTATCTGGAGAAGATTCCTGGTTTGAGAAAGTGATTGAAAAGGAGGATTGGATTTCAATGTTTTGCTTATTTTTAAATAAATGAATCGTATTCTTAAAATAGTAATGTTTGTACTGGGAGCTTTATTTGCTCTTCTTGTCCTTCTGGGGGTACTCCTTAGGTTTGGGCATTTAAATGCTTTTGTGGTGAGCATGCTAAACAGTCAGGTCAGCAAAAACATAAATGGTGAGCTAAGCATCGAATCTTTGCATGGAAATCTATTTTCTGATTTTACCCTTGAAAATATATGTTTATTACAAGAGGACGATACGTTATTAAGCTGCCGTAGGATCGATGTTGATTATCGTATATGGAGTTTGTTGTATCATAAGTTGGACGTTAATCAACTGCAAATAAATAAATTGCAACTCAATGTGTCGCAAGAGAAGGATTCTACCTACAATCTGGCTAATATTGTGGTGCCTGCGGAGAAAACAGATACAGTCACAAATACATCAGCATGGGATATAGCGATTAAGGATTTTAACCTGACTCATTTTACCTCCAATATTAAACTGCTTGGCGAAAATGGACTTGTTCCTGCATATATTGAATCAGACTTTAGAAGCTCCCTGCTTTTTTCCGGAGAAGAGTTTGAGATAGATTTAAAACATCTGCACCTTGCTACGCAAAGCCCTGAATTTAATTTAGTTAATCTATCCGGTAAATTTTCTGGTTCATTGTATTCATTCAATTGGATGGATGTCAGTTTACAGTTAAATAAATCTTTGGCTAAAAGCAAAGGCAGTCTGGCCTGGAATAAGCCGCAGAAAATAACGGCAGCAGTTCGTATGGAGCCCCTCGATTTTTCTGATTTCAGAAATTTATTGCCTGATTTAAAGCTTTATGGTAACCCTGAGGTTCAGTTATTGCTCCAGGGCGATTCGGGTAAGTATACCATGTCGGCACTCATCATGCAGGCAAAACAAAAGATTCAGCTGACAGGTGAGTTGTCTGATTTGAATAAGGTACCTCAATATGTGGCTAACCTTTCTCTGGATGCGATTGATGCAGCTTATTGGACTAACGAACCAAATCACCAATTAAAGGTGAGCGGTCATCTGCAGTTGCAAGGAAAAGGGTTCGATAAGCAGGAGAGTGAAATAACTTTAAGGGGCAGTTTTCAGGAGTTCAGGTATAACCTTTATCATTTTCGCAATCTGAATATTAACAGTATCAAAATAAAAGAGCGCTTGAATGGGGCATTAACTACGCAGGCTGACTTTGGTGATTTTCGGCTTAATTATGAGCTCACAAAAATATTCAGCCAGCCACAATATAATTTAAAGGCAGGATACCGAAACTTAAATTTACAAAATATTCCAGGTATCGATTCGCTCTATACCCTCCTAAATGGTGATATTTCCATTGTAGGTACCGGAGAATCCTTGGATAATTTAATGGTGGATATGGTTGTTCATTCCAATCACTCAAAGCTGCTGGATTATCCCATTGATGATTTTAAAATACAGGCTTACTATAGAAAAGGAGACTATCAATTCAGAGGTTTAAATGTTGAAACTCCTTACTTTAGTTTGACTGCCGAAGGAAAAGGAAATATAAATATTAATAATGATGTTCATTTTGATTTTGTACCCAGAGATATTACACCTCTGCTTACAAAATTTAATCTTCCTTCTGTTGAATTACAAGGAATGGTTAATGGCCGCATAAGTGGAAAAAGAAATGATTTGATAACGGATGTTAAGCTGGATCTGGATTATGCAACATACGACTCCCTGAAAATAGGAGGTAGCCAAGCTCATATTTATTTAGAAATTTCAGATGATAAATACCAGGGTAATACAACATTGAACATTAATGATATTCAATATGATTCTTTTAAGGTGAAGGAACTGGCTGTAAATGGTGATTTTGCCAATCAACTGATCAATACTGATATTCAATTACAGGTAAACGATTCGTTGTTCACCACATTCCGGGGGAGGCTGGAGAATTTTGAAAATCCCTTACTCTGGGTGAATGAATTAGGTATTAATTATAATGGAGAACAATGGACCAGTCATCAGGATTCAACTTATATTAAACTGAATCCCGCCGATGTTTATGTTCATGACTTTCGTTTACATTCCGATAATCAGTCCATTCAGATACATGGCGTTTTTTCATTTGATGGAGAAAATAACATGACAGTGAATATTCAGGATGTTGATTTAAGTAGAATGCCCTTGCACAGATATTTACCCTACCGGGTATCCGGTCGGTTATCTTCATTAACCCAACTCACGGGAACAGCTGACAAACCAATTATTCAAAATAAATTATCCATAGATCAAGGGCGTATTAATGAGTATAAGATTCAACAAATCAACTACGATTTACATTATGAAGATGAGCTGTTAAGCTATTCAGGTAATATCATGAGCCATATAGGTCACCCTATTCAAACATCCTTTAGTATTCCATTGCACCTGTCATTTAAGGATAGTATTTATATTTTAAAGGATTCTCCTTTGTTCTCAGCAGCTCTTCAACTTGACAGTCTTGATATAAATGCACTATCCCGTATTCACCCTATAGAAGATATGGTTATTAAGGGTTTTTCATTTGCTGATATTCAGGTATCAAACACCATTAATAATCCGGTATTAAACGGACATTTAAAGCTGGTTAATGGATTAGTGGAAAATACGGACTTAGGAGTTTATTACAGGGATATTGATCTTAATGCTACTTTCAATAAAAGTATGATTACACTGAATGGATTGAGTGTAAAATCAAATAAAAAAGGGAAGCTGACAATGGAAGGCTATATGAATATTGACAGTGGATTACCTTCTGATGCGGATATTTTAAATATAAAGATAAAAGCTATCAATTTTCAGGCTATAAAATCAACCAAAATGGAACTGAATATGGATGCCGATATGAAGATGTCAGGCTCAGGTCAGCACCCACTGCTAAACGGACAGATTACACTTAATCGTTCCCAGGTAAATGCTGATTACTTCAATACCTATCTTAACCAGAAAACCGATGATCCCAATCCTCCCTTATTGTTAAAGGCCATGGAAGAGGAGCAGGTTGATATAAGAGTAAACGATACTATTTTGGCAGAACCCATCTTTTCATCCTCTGCTATATACAAAAATATGCGGGGTACTATTGTGTTAAAAATACCCTCTAATACCTGGGTACGAGGTAAAAATATGAATTTTGAACTGAATGGCTCTTTACAGTTTATAAAAAATACAGAGGATATAAATATTGTAGGTACTTTAAATGTGGGTAAGGGATCCTATAAAATGTATGGTAGGAACTTTAATATTACAGAAGGAGAATTGATCTTTACAGGAGGAAAAGAACTAAACCCCAATGTGAATTTTACCATCCTGTATAAATTCAGAGATATTGAAAAGGAACTTCGTACCTTGCAGATTAACCTGTCAGGTAGTATGTTGCAGCCGGAAATGGAATTTGTATTAGACGATGATGATATTGATGAGAAAGATGCGATATCTTATATCGTTTTTAAAAAGAGCTCTGATCAGTTAAGCGATAGTCAAAAAAGCAAGGTGTTTAGCGGAGATGATCTGGCCATGGGGCTTGTGCTAGATCAGTTATCGTCAGTAGTAAAGGAATCATTGAAACAGTCAACGGGAATAGATGTTATTGAGATTAGTGGTGAGGATAACTGGAAAGTTAGCAATGTGACTCTGGGTAAGTATATTACCAATAAATTGTATTTAAGTTACGAACAGGTATTTCTTTTGGATAAAAAAACAAAAACAGTAAATACCGAAAAAATGATGCTCGAATATCAGTTTCTCAGGAGTGTTATTTTAAAGGCTACAAACCAAAATAGTAATTCGGGCTTCGACCTGATGTTTAAGAAAAAATGGAAATAATAAGACTATTTTAATCAATCATAAAATACTACATGATATATCCCGGTTATATCTGTTTTATAGCTAAAATTAAACCTTTAACCTCTGACAATGAATATACAAAGCTCCAGAAAAATAGTTGCCCATAGAGGGGAATCATTTATAGCTCCTGAAAATACACTTGCCTCGGTTCAATTAGCCTGGGATAAAGGAGTAAAAGCGGTTGAAGTGGATGTGCGTTTGACAAAAGACAAACATGTGGTGTTAATGCACGATAAAAGTACCAAACGAACCGGTAATTGTAATAAAATCATAGCTGACAGTACCCTTGAAGATTTGAGAGTAGTTGATGTTGGAATATACAAAGGAAAACAATGGCAGGGAGAGCTTATTCCTACTCTTGCCGAGGTGTTAAAAACGATTCCTGATAATGGTCGCTTAATCATTGAAATCAAGAGTGATGCAAAGATTATCATCCCACTGTCGGAAGTGCTC